>NZ_CM002285.1:3367153-3400306 GCF_000497445.1 Streptomyces roseochromogenus subsp. oscitans DS 12.976
GGGCGCTGCGGCGGCTTCGGCAGCGGGGACGGGCCCGGCCGGGGCGGCCGGTTCGGGCGCGGGGATCGGGGCGTCCGCAGGCTGCCCGGTGTGCTCGCGCTCCACCTCGGCGCGGCGCTCGTCCAGGCGCTCGCTCATCTCGGTGAGACCGGCACCGAGCCTGCCGAGCCACCCTGGCACTCGCGACATGATCCGTCCTCTTCCCCCGCGTCCCCGCGTGCTCGCCACCTCTCCTCCCCCTGGAGGTATTCGGGTACGACCGTACAGGGCGAAAGCCCCTCCCCTAAGGACGGGGAGGGGCTACGCGAGGTTGAGAGCGGCGGCGCGGCTCAGTAGTTGCCGTTCGCCTGCCAGTACGTCCAGGCGTCACAAGGACTGCCGTAACGCTCGTTCATGTAGCTCAGGCCCCACTTGATCTGGGTGGCCGGGTTGGTCCGCCAGTCGGCGCCCGCGGAGGCCATCTTGCCGCCGGGCAGAGCCTGGACGAGGCCATAGGCGCCGGAAGAGGCGTTGACCGCCTGGTAGTTCCAGGTGGACTCGTGGTCCACGATGTTGCTGAAGCACTGGAACTGCCCGGCCGGCACGATCTGCCGTGCGATGGCCTGGACCTGCTCCACCGTGTAGCTGCTCTGGACCGGGAAGTCGGTGGAGGCCCGTGAGCTGTCACGGCTGGCCGCGGCCGACTTGGCCTCGGCCCGCTGCTTGGCTTCGTCGGCAGCCTTCTTCGCCGCCTCCTGCTTCGCGATGGCGGTCTCTGCGGCCGCCTTGCGGGCTGCCTCCTCCGCGTCCTTCTTGGCGCTCGCGTCGGCGGCGATGGCCTGGGAGTCGGCCTGCTGCGTCAGGGACGCGGACTGGACCTGGGCCTGCTGACCCGCGGGTATGTCTGCGAGGAGCGTGGTGTCGGCTGCCGTCGCCTCGGCGTCGTTGTTCTGCGCGACGCTGCCCGAGGCAACTCCGACGACGCTTCCGACGGCGGTGACCGCGGTGGCCGAGGCCACTGCGAATCCCCGGACCGAAATCCGGCTCACACGGTTTCCTTCCAGCATCGCCCGCTTCGGTGACCCTGGCGGACGCAATCGTGCCCCTGACACTGGCCTCCCAACTGCGGGGTCACGGGAGGCGCGGGCCCGGTGGGCAACTCCCCCTCCGGGGAGCGCCGCGTGGTGCTCGGGCGGCATACGACGGACTTTATGGAGTTGGTGATGCTTCTGTGGTGCCATACCGCTGGCGGTACAGGTGTGTCGTATGCGGGGCCTGACAGGAGTGAGACTCTGCCGCAACCGGACGCCGCGTGGCAATTCTGCGTTGCGTGTGAAAGCTCACATCCCGTTTGCCCCTGGGGATTTCTGGAAAGCTCTACGCGCGAACGCGCCGCCCGGCTAGGCTCTTGGCCTTTGCCGGACGGCGCCAACTGCTGTGCGGGTGGGGTCAGATGTGGCCGTCCTCCAGCATTTCGGTCACAAGCGCGGCAATCTGGGACCTCTCGGACCGGGTCAGCGTGACGTGCGCGAAGAGCGGATGTCCCTTCAGCTTCTCCACGACGGCGACCACACCGTCGTAGCGGCCGACCCGCAGATTGTCCCTTTGTGCCACGTCATGGGTGAGAACGACCCGTGAGTTGGCGCCGATTCGGGACAGAACGGTCAGCAGGACATTCCGTTCCAGGGACTGCGCCTCGTCCACGATCACGAACGCGTCATGCAGCGAGCGGCCACGGATGTGGGTGAGCGGGAGCACCTCCAGCATCCCGCGCGCGGTGACCTCCTCGATGACCTCGCGGCTGGTGACCGCCGACAGGGTGTCGAAGACGGCCTGCGCCCACGGGCTCATCTTCTCCGCCTCGCTGCCCGGCAGATAGCCCAACTCCTGCCCGCCGACCGCGTACAGCGGCCGGAAGACCATCACCTTCTGGTGCTGGCGGCGCTCCAGGACCGCCTCCAGGCCCGCGCACAGCGCCAGCGCGGACTTGCCGGTGCCGGCCCGGCCGCCCATCGAGACGATCCCGACCTCCGGGTCGAGCAGCAGATCGAGCGCGATGCGCTGCTCGGCACTGCGGCCCTTGATGCCGAACGCCTCCCGGTCGCCGCGCACCAGGCGGACGTTGCCCTCCGCGGTCACCCGGCCGAGCGCCTTGCCGCGCTCGGACTGGATGGTCAGGCCAGTGTGCACGGGGAGGTCGGAGGCCTCCGGTACATACGCGTGGCCTTCCTCGAAGAGGATGTCCACCTGCTCGCCGGGGAGGGTCAGTTCGGACATTCCGGTCCAGCCGGAGTTCTCCGTGATGGCGAGTTCGGCCCGGTACTCCTCGGCGAGGAGACCGACGGAGGACGCCTTGATCCTGAGCGGGAGGTCCTTCGACACGACGGTGACGTCGTACCCCTCGGCCTGCAGATTGCGGGCCACCGCGAGGATGCGGGAGTCGTTGTCCCCCAGGCGGTAGCCGGTGGGCAGCACGCTGGGGTCCGAGTGGTTGAGCTCGACCCGGATCGTCCCGCCGAGTTCCCCGGTCGGGATGGGGGCGTCGAGGCGACCGTTCTTCACCCGGTAGTCGTCCAGCAGGCGCAGGGCCTGGCGGGCGAAGTAGCCGAGCTCCGGATGGTGCCGCTTGGCCTCCAGCTCCGTGACCACCACGATCGGGAGCACGACCTCGTGCTCGTCGAAGCGGGTCAGGGCGTTCGGGTCGGCCAGCAGGACGCTGGTGTCGAGAACATAGGTGCGCCGGTCTGGCTTGTGGCGCTTTGTGCTGGTCACCACGGAAGGACGTACCCCCTCGGATGAGGTCGGGGAGCGACGGAGTGGAAGCCGGGCCGGGAGGGTGGGAGTAGCACGGCCGGTGTCTGGCCCCCGCGTACGGCGGGCCGACAACCGGCCCTCCGCGGCTGCTTCCGTGCAGTGACCGCACGATCGGACTGGTGCAAAGGGCCTCCCGGGCGGACGGCCCCGTGCCGTCCGCTGAGATCCGACACCCGTGGTTCGGGCGTCGACCTGCTTGCCTTATGCCCTCGAACATGCACTGCCATGCAAAAGCAGCCAACAGCGTGCCGGTGAACTCCTTCTTACGTCCGAGTGAATCGGGGCATACGGAACGCCCCGCCGGCGGAGCGGCCGGCGGGGCGTTCGGGATGTCTCAGCCGCCGTAGCGGCGGTGACGTGCGGCGTAGTCGCGCAGCGCACGCAGGAAGTCGACCTTGCGGAAGGCGGGCCAGAAGACCTCGCAGAAGTAGTACTCCGAGTGCGCGGTCTGCCAGAGCATGAATCCGGACAGCCGCTGCTCTCCGCTGGTGCGGATGACGAGGTCCGGATCGGGCTGGGCGCCGGTGTAGAGGTGGCGGCCGATCATGTCGATGTCGACGGACTCGGCGAGGTCCTCCATCGGCACGCCCTTGTCCTTGGCGTCGAGGAGCA
Source organism: Streptomyces roseochromogenus subsp. oscitans DS 12.976 (assembly GCF_000497445.1). Classification (NCBI taxonomy): domain Bacteria; kingdom Bacillati; phylum Actinomycetota; class Actinomycetes; order Kitasatosporales; family Streptomycetaceae; genus Streptomyces; species Streptomyces roseochromogenus. Next base: position 3,370,559 of record NZ_CM002285.1, read on the forward strand.
TGGAGCGCACGGCGTCGGCGATCTCCTGCCGGCCGCCGTAGCCGATGGCCACGTTGACCAGTATCCCGTCGATATGGGCCGTGGTCTCCTCGGCCTCCTTCAGGGTGCGCTGCATGGCGCCCGGCAGCAGGTCCATCGCGCCGACGTGGTGCACGCGCCAGCGGCCGTCGCCGGCGAGGGTGCGGACGACGTTCTCGATGATGCCGAGGAGCGGGACGAGTTCGTCCTGCGGCCGGTCGAAATTGTCCGTGGACAGCAGCCACAGGGTGACGACCTCGACGTCGGTCTCGGTGCACCAGCCGAGGAACTCCTCGATCTTGTCCGCGCCGGCCCGGTGACCATGGACGGTGGTGGAGCCGGACGCCTTCGCCCAGCGGCGGTTGCCGTCCATGATGACGCCGATGTGCTTGGGCACCTGATCGTGGTCCAGGTGGCCCTCCACCCGGCGTGCATAGAGCCTGACGAGCAGGCTGCGCAGGTTGTCGCGCAGGTTCACGTGGCCCTCCGGGGGTTTGGCGTGGGGGTTCGGTGCGTAAGGGTGCCCGAGCCGTTGAGCCTACCCCCGCTGGAGGCTTGGTTCTGGCTCGGGGTTTGGGGATTGGGGGTGGGGTGGGTGCGGATTCGTCGTCTGCTGCGGGTCCACTGTGGCTGGCCGCTCCCCCGGGTTCTCGGCTTCTCTCGAACCCGGGAGGCCCCCCATCGCGGCGGAGCCGCACGCCGAGCACAGTCCCGCGCCCCCTTTGGGTAAGGACGCTCGGCACCGGCCGAGGGGTTCCCGGAGTTCCCATCGAAAGACCCGCCGGCGCCGGACATGAAAAACGGGCCGGTCCGTGGGGGGGAGACGGACCGGCCCGAGGGGGGGCTTCCACCATAACCCTTCGTAAGGGATGGTGGGTGCATCGGCGGCGCACAACTACTCTCCGGAATCATCCGGCGACGCCCCGGTGGGCTCGGAATGCCGGATTCAGGGGCGTTGTATGGCCGATTCACAGCAGATTCTCAGGGATAACCGGTCGGATACAACGTGATTCGGAGGTATCCAGGCGGTTTGGTCCGTCTTGGGGATATATCGGCAAGTTGCCCCGGGGTCCCTCCGACGGGCTACCCGGCCAGCGAATGGTGACTTGACCATTCCGCTACGCGGACGCGGGGGGCATCGCCAGGTTTCGCGGCACCGCGCAGCCCCCTCCACTGCACGGTGCCGCCCGCGCAGCTTTGCGTGCGCGAATTACCTTGGTCTGAACTTACGTGACGGGTGGGACAGGTGTGAACCGGAGTAGATAACAATGCGGAAACCTGAGATGAACACAGAATGAACCGTGGCTGTTTTCGGCCGTTTTCTCCCGGGTGCCGGGGTCGTCAGCGGGCCGGCTTGCGAACGCCGAAGAGATGCCGGGTGCTGTGCGCGACGAACGGGCCCTGCCGCTCGATGCGTTCGTGCAGCAAGGGGAGTCGGCGCTCGTACGCCTGCGCCGTGAAGCCCGGAACCATCCAGACCACCTTGCGCAGGAAATGGACGAAGGCGGCGATGTCGTGGAACTCCATCCACAGCCGCTCCGCCCGCGGCCCGGCAGGGCGACGACGTACTCGACCAGCTCGAAGACACCGGCCGGCCCCACATGCCGGGCGAGGTACGTGCCGCCGGGCCGCAGCACCCGGGAGATCTCGTCCCAGTACGGGCGCAGTGGTTGCCGGCTGAGGACCAGGTCGAACGTCTCGTCGGCGAACGGCAGCGGTGCGTCGTCCGGGGCGGTGACGACCACCACACCGCGCAGCCGGGGCAGGGCGGTGGCCTTGGCCACATCAGGCGGCCGGCCCTCCGTCGCGGCGGCCAGGGCCTTTCTATCGGATCAGGCCGGCTTCAGGCGACGGCACCTTCGGGAGCCCGGCAAGATCCGAAAGAGAGGCTCCCGCACCGGCCCGGCCGCCAGGCCCGGCCCCGCGCGAAGTCCAGCACCTCACCGCCGCCGGTCCGGATGTCGAGCACGGCCTGAGCCCGGGCCAGCCGCTCTCTCTCCCTCGCCGACACGGCGTACCCCACGAGGGCCGCTCCTCGCTCGCCCGCCCCGCGAACCAGGAGAGGTCCCAGCCCTCGGCCGGCACGGCGGCGCCCTCGGCCACGAGGTCCACGAGGTCCACGAAGGTCCACGAAGGTACGGTGAACCGCGATGTCGGCAGTGATCCCAGGACGCCGCGGAGCCGGCCTGCTAATTTCCGCCCGTATGACGCCTTACTCCGCCGGAGAGAAGCAGACGCTGCACGCGAGCCTGAACCGACACCGGGACGCCGTGCTGTGGAAGCTGCACGGCCTCGACGACGAGCAGCTGCGCCGCCCGATGACACCGACCGGCACCAATCTGCTGGGCTTGGTGAAGCATCTGGCCTCGGTCGAGTACGGGTGGTTCGTGGAAACGTTCGGGGGCGAGGCGGAACCCCTGTGGTTCGACCCGTACGAGAACGAGGACCTGCGGATCGCCTCCGACGAGACGACGGATCGGATCGTCGCCTTCTACGGCCGTGCCCGCGCCGCCGCCGACGCCATGATCACCGAGCTGCCCCTGACCGCCCAGGGCCACCCGGCCTGGCGGGACATCACCGTGAGCCTGCGCTGGACCCTGGTCCACATGATCGAGGAGACCGCCCGGCACGCCGGACACATGGACATCCTGCGCGAACTGATCGACGGCACCACCGGCGACCACCCCCCGATCGGCACCGCGGGCTGACCAGAGGCGGGGCGGCCAGGGCCTACGCGGCACGGTCGGTCGGCGCATCGAGCAGCCCGGTGTCATCGGTGGGCGGTGGCGTTCTGGTCGGCGAGGGTGCCGGGCTGCTTGCGGAGGACGAGGAGGATGTGGTCGTCGGTGCCGTGTCGGACGGTGCCGGCTTGCTCGAAGCCGTGTCTTTCCAGGAGGCGGACTGAGGCGGTGTTGCCGTGGAACGGGTCGGCGTACAAGGGCCGTACCCGCTCCAGCTCCAGGAAGAGGGCGAGCGCGCGGGTGCCGACGCCGCGGCCCCAGTACGGCCGCCCCAGCCAGTACCCGACGAAGCGCCGCTCCCCCTCCGCCGTCCAGGAGACGACGCTCCCGGCGACCTCGCCGCCCACGGTGACCGTCCGCACCAGACAGTCAGGATCGCCCAGCACCCGCTCGCGCCAGTGCTTGAGGAAGGCGTCCCGCGGCCGGGGGGTGAATCTCGACCGCCGGACGGCTTCCGGGTCGTGCTCGTAGGCGAGGAGGACGAACAGATCGTCGTCCGTGACTCCCCGCAGGCTCACTTCGCTGTGCTCCTCGGTCATGCAAGGCAGTGTGGCAGCCGCCACTGACAACGCCTCACCGCCGCGTCACACGACCAGCGGCCGGACCTCCTCGGCGGCGAACCGCACGAACCCCTCCGGGTCGGGCTCGTCCCCGGTCGGCTGCAGTACGACGGTGTCGGCACCGGCCTCGGCGAGCCGCCGTACGGCAGCGGCCACGGCGGCCGCGTCACCCGCGACCCCGACGCCGGACGCCGACTCCAGCCCCTCTGCGGCGAGTTCGGCCCGCAGCCGGGCCTCGGCGCCGGCCCCCGTGGCGGCCAGCAGATAGACGACGAGCGGGTGCGGTTCGCTGCGGCCCGCCTGCTTCGCCCCCTCGTCGATGAGCTGCCGGGCCTGCCGTACGCCGTCCGCGGAGGTGGCGGCGGTGAGGAGCGTACCGTCGGCCTTGGCACCGGAGAGGCGCAGCGTACGCGGCCCGGTGGCGCCGGCGAGCACGGGCACCGCCCGCTCCGGCGGCCAGTCGAGGGCGACGTCGTCCAGCGAGACGTACCGGCCCCGCACGGTGAGCCGTTCGCCGCGCAACAGGGCGCGCAGGGCGTCGAGATGCTCACCGAGGAGCGTGAGCGGGGAGGCGGCACGGGCGCCGACCTGCCCCATCCAGTCCTGCACACCATGGCCGACGACGAGGGTCGCGCGGCCGGGGAACATCCGGTGCAGGGAGGCGGCCTCCATCGCGGTCAGGGCCACGTTCCTGAGGGGAACGGGCAGCAGTCCGACCCCGACGCGCACCCGCTCGGTCCACGCGAGCGCCGCGGCGGCGGTCGAGATCCCGCCCTCCAGGAAACAGTCCTCCCACAGCCACAGTTCCTCGAGCCCCACGTCGTCCGCGACACGAGCGACCGCCCGCAGGCGCTCGGGCGGAAGCTGGGGGCGGAACACGACACCGAGTCCAGTCATGGACCTCTTCCTAGTGGGGAGGAAGTGGGGTGGCAACCGGGTTTCTGCCACCGGGGAGTTGGCTTCGCGTGGCGGATGCGGGAGGGGACGAGGGGACATGGGGCGACGCTGGCGGGACGGGTCCGGAAGACTGATCGTGCCGAAGGCCGACGGAGGCGAGGGCCCGGTGGTCCTTCCCCTGGAGATCGCGGCCTCCTACCGGGCCCGGACCAAGGGGCTGCTGGGCCGGGACTCGGTCGTCGGGGCGCTGCTGCTGTCACCGGCGAGCGGGGTGCACACGTTCGGGATGCGGATCCCGATCGACGTCGCCTACCTGGACCGCCGCCTGACCGTCCGCGCCGTCCGCACGATGAAACCGGGCCGCCTGGGCCTGCCCCGGCTGCGCGCACGGCATGTCCTGGAGGCGGAGGCGGGGGCGATGGCGGGGTGGGGGCTGCGGGCGGGGTTGCGGGTGAGTGTCGAGGCGGACGCCGTTGTCAGTGGCGGGTCCTAGCATCGCGGCATGAGAGCTTCAGGGACGTTCAAGGTCGAGGAGTTCCCTCCGGCCGAGGTGCGGCTGCCGGAGCCGGTGGTCGAGACGGCGGTGCCGGTCGGGGTGGCCACGATGCGGAAGCGGTACGAGGGTGAGGTCGCCGGGGTGTCGGCGACGCTGTTCACCGCGGCGTACGACCAGTCCAGTGGGACCGGCACCTATGTCGCCATGGAGTCCTTCGAGGGGATGCACGGTCGACGCGGACGGCACCCATCGGATCTGGTTCGAGTACGAGGTGGGTGAGTAGCGGGCCGGCGCTGCGGGGTTACTGGGTGCGGGGGAAGGAGACCTCGACGCGCCGGTTCTTCCGCCGGCCCTCCTCGGTGGAGTTGTCGGCGATCGGGTACTGCTCGCCGTAGCCGCGGACCTCGAAGGTGACGTTCGGGTCGTTCAGGTCCTGGTCCAGAACGGCCTGGACGGCGTTGGCGCGCTGCTTGGACAGGATGTCGCCGTGGGCGGTGGAGCCGAGGTTGTCGGTGAAGCCGAAGACGCGGATCTGGGTCGCGTTCTGCTTCTTGATCTCCTCGGCGATGGTGGCGATCCGGGCCTTCGCGTCGTCGCTGAGCCTGGCGCTGTCCTTGCTGAAGAGGACTTCGGCCTGCAACGCGAAGGTGACGTCCGCGTTGGTGTCCTCGCGCCGCTCGTCCCCGCTCTGGTCCTCGACGACCGACTTGATGTCCAGCACCTTGGGCGCGGCGAGGGTGGCGCCTTCGGGGAGCTTGAGGTCCGGATCGGTGGGGTCGATCTTCACCGGGGCGCTGGCGGAGGGTTCGGTGACGGGGGGCTGACTCGGGTCCGTGTCATCGGCCCGGGCCGGGGTCGTGGCGAGGAGGAGGGTCGCAGCGGTGAGGGCGAGCGCGAGACGGGTGGTGGTCACTTCGGCCTCACCCGGAGATCTTGATGGTGGCGGAGGAGAACGTCGGCAGCTGGAATTCCACCCCGTCCGTGTTCGCGGGAGGTGCCGGGAACTGCATGAACACCGCGAGGGTCTCACCGGCCTTGAGAGCGGAGAAGCCGGTGGTGGTCAACGGGCGGCCCTCGGTGTCCCGCAGCACGTAGTACCGCTTCTTGCCCTGCGGATCGACCAGCGTGGCCCCGCCGAGGGACTTGCCGTTCTTGATGATCTCTGTTTCGTTGCCGCTCAGCGCGGAGGGGACCACCACGGTCTGCGCGCCGTCGTTCTTCAAGGTGCCGTTGATCGTCACGAAGCCGCCCGCATCGCGTTGCGCGGAGGTGATCTGGAGCAGCAGGCCGTCCGCCCCGTGCAACTCGGCGATCGGCTGATCCGACTGCCCTTCCTGGGCGCTCGGTCCGGAGCCGCTCGCCCGGGAAGCGGACGCCGAGGTGTCCGGCTTCTTGCCGTCGCCGCCACCGCTTCCACCACAACCGGCCACACCGACGGCCAGACCAGCCGCAACGGTCAATGCGACCATCCCCCTGCGGGCCTTCGCAGTGAACCGAATGCTCATCGCTCCGCTTCCTTCGTCATTGATCGTTCGCCGGTGAGTCGGTCAGATGGACGTCGAAGAGGTCTTTGGGCTTCGGGAGCCCCGTCGTGTCGCCGGGCTTCAGATGCCAGATCTTGTCCTTGCAGGTGAGTTGGGGCAGGTCGTCGCCCTTGGCACCGGCGTCGGGGGCCTTGCAGAGGGGTTCGATCACGGCAATCGCATGCGCCCTCGAATGGCGGTTCTCGGTGCCAGGCACGACAGAGTCACCCACGGGCTTGATCGTCCTGGCATCGACCGCATAGCTCAGCCGCCCGGGCCGGCATTGCGCCGTCGCGTCGTTCTGCGCGGCGAGTTCGTAGGCCCGCCAGCAGAAGTCAACAGCCCCGTCCCCGTTGAAGATGGCCTGCCACTTCGTCGGGTCGCGTACGTCGTCCACCCACTTGCCCGCAAGCTGGTCGCGGGTCTTCTGCGCCGCCGCCAGAGCGGCAGCGTCCGCCGCGGTCTGCGCGCTGCTCCGGTTCACCGCGGCCTGACCGACCGCGAGGTAGACCAACGCGAGAAAGAGCAGACCCGCCACCACCGTGATGTAGATGGGGAAGGCCTGCCCTGTGTCCCTGCGCGGAGGAATCAGCCGCCGGTAACTTGGGTGATCTTGGTGGTGATCGCATCGAAGATCGTCTGCCCGATGCTCGTCCCCGTGATCGCCAGGACGATCGCCACCACCACCGCGATGATGCCGAGGTACTCCACCGCGGTCTGCCCCCGGTCGCTGCGAGCAACCCGGGTCTGCAGGTATGCGACGGTGGTGTTGAACCAGTTGCTCATGGTGGTCCCCTCCGGGTTCGCCTCCGATCCGGACAACGTATGCCGGGAGGCGGCTGGCGCCAGAGGGCCCAAGGGCCCAACGCCGGGCCCATTCACCGCCCTTGGCACTCCCTCGCGCCCCCATCTCACGCCACCCCCAGCCACTTCGCGGCCGCCTGGGACCTGGTGGTGGTCTGGAGTTTGGCGAAGATGCGGTTGATGTGGTTCTTGACCGTCTTCTCGGAGATGAAGCAGGCGGCGGCGATCTGCTGGTTGGTCATGCCGGACGCGATGAGGTCCATGATCTCCGCCTCCCTCGCACTCAGCCGGAAACGTGAACGGAACGACTGTCCCACAGGGGATTGCAGTTGCGAAAGCACTTGAGGTGAGTTTTCGCCTAGAAAATACGGGACTTGGGGCTCCAAGTGTGCAGATGCATTTGCACGCAGCTCCGCCAGCAACGCCTTCGCCGCCCCCGGCGTCACATGCGGCCGCCCCTCCCGGACATCCCGCACCGCCCGCACCAACTGCTCCGTCGTGAACTCGCCGTGCACCAGATACCCGCCCGCCCCCAGCCGCAACGCCTCCCGCACGGTCTCCGTCTCATGGCTGTAGGTCAGCATCATGACCGGCGCCAGCCGCACCAGGTGCGGCAATGCCGAGATCCCGTCGACTCCCGGCATACGGACGTCGAGGAGGATGACGTCCGGGCGGTGTCGTAGCGCCGCCTCGTACGCCTCGCGGCCGTCCGTCGCCTCGGCCACGACGGTCGTGTCCCCGCGGCCGGAGAGCAGGGCCGTCAGGCCCGCCCTGACCACCGGGTTGTCGTCGGCCACCAACAGCCGCAGCGGAGCCGGCGCCGAGGCGGCCTCCGGCCAGGGGGGACTGTGCTTCATGGTGCCTCCTCTCGGGATTCCGGGGCTTCTCGCGCTTCCCGGGATTCGAGGTCGGGGTCAGGGTCGGGGTCGGGGCGATGCGGGGACGCCAGAGGTACTTCCACACGCACCTCCGTGCCCCGTTCGTGCCCGCCCCGGCCGATGCGGATGCGGGCGCCCAGCTGCGCGGCCCGCTCCACCATGCCGAGCAGGCCGAAGTGGCCGGATTCGCGGAGCCGTTCGAGCGTGGTGCCGGGCGGCAGGCCTCGGCCGTCGTCGTGGATCGACAGGCGCAGCAGGTCGCCGTGGACCGCCGCGCTTACGTCCACCTGGGTCGCGGACGCGTGCCGGTGGGCGTTCTCCAGCGCCTCCGCCGTGATGGAGAGCAGGTGGCGGGCCAGGGGGGCCGGGAGGGCGACAACGGCATTCGGCGGCGGGAGTACGCATGTGACGGTCAACGCCGTACGTTTCGTGAAGTCCCGTATGTATGACTCCAATTCATGCCACAGGGATGTCGCTGCCGCGTCCGGCGTCGGCTCCCGCCGCAGGTCCCTCAGCAGCTCCCGCGACTCCGCCGCCGCCCTGCGCGCCGAGCGGGACACCAGGTCCGCCTGGGTCCTTATGCGGGCCGGATCGAGGGCTTCCGTCGAGGCAGTTGCCGCCAGGCCGTCCGCCGCGAGGGCCACGCCGTACAGGGTCTTGGCCACGGAGTCGTGCATCTCGCGGGCCAGCCGGGCGCGTTCGGCGCTCACCGCCTCCGCCGCCGCGAGGCGCGCCTGCGCCGTCGTCAGGGCCTGGGTCGCCGCGCCGAAGCGGAGCATCAGGTTGCGCAGAGTCGAGCCCATGGCACCGGCGATGACGCACAGGCCGGGCAGGAGGAGCGCCTCGGCGACGGGGGCGTGCCGGTCGGCCTTCAGGGTGGCGTGGACCAGAAGCAGGATCAGCGACTGGAGGGAGGCGAAGAAGGCCGCGCCGCGCCAGCTGTAGACCAGGCCCGCGAGCAGCGGGGTGCAGACGCTGACGTAGGCGAGGGTGGTGTCCGGGCCGGCCGAGATCAGCAGGAGGGAGCCGAAGAGGGTGTCCGCCGCGAGGAGGCTCGGGTGGCGCAGGAGGAGAGGGCCGAAGCGCTCCCAGTCGCGGAAGAGGACGTAGGACACCATGAACGTGACGACCACGGCCGCGCCGACCAGGCGGGCGCCCAGTCCTGGGGCCGCGTTGAGCAGGGCGGCGGGGGCGGCGAGGGCGATCATGGCCAGGCGGAAGCCGAACACCTGTCGGCACATCGCCTGCAACGCGCTGACCTGGATCTTCATGGAGGGTTCGGTCGTGACGGCCGCAGAACCGGACGTCGTTTTCGCACGGCGTACGAAAGGCCCGGTGATCCCCTTCAGCCACTCCCCAGGAGATCCCCCGCTCCGCCCCGTCATCCCGGCCACCGCCATCCCCGCCTCACTTCCCCGTGAGTGAGCCGAAGTCCACCCCGGAGCCCAGGATCAGGCCCGCGCCCAGGAGCAGCATCGTGGCCGGGACCATGAACGTGGTGATCATCAGCGTGGCCTTGGGCACCGCGCGGGCGGCCTTGCGGCGGGCGTTCTGGGCGTCGGTGCGGCGCATGTCCTTCGCCAGGGAGACGAGCGTGTCGACGATCGGCGCGCCCAGTTCCTCCCCCTGCTGCAGTGCCGTCACGAACATCGCCACCTGCTCGGAGTCGTTCCTGCGCCGCAGCTCCGCGAAGGCCTGCCGGCGGCTCATGCCGAGGTCCATCTGGCGGAGGGTGATGCGGAGTTCGTCGGCCCAGGGGCCCTCGTAGCGGGAGGCCACCCGGTCGAGTGCCTGGCGGAAGCCGAGTCCCGCGCTCACGACCACCGCCAGGACGTCCAGGAAGTCCGGCAGGGTGCGCTCGATGACGTCCTTGCGGACCCGGATCGCCGACCAGATGCCGACCTCGGTCCAGAACGCGCCGAAGAGCAGTAGCAGTACGGCCACGAACCACTGGCCGCGCAGCAGGAAGACCAGGCAGCCCACGCCGCCCAGTGCGCCGTAGACCGCCCGGCGGGCCGCGTAGCGGTCGATGGTCAGGCCGCCCGGGTTGCCGGCGAGGTCGATCTTGCGGCGGTACTTGGCGACCAGGCGCGGGCCCATCAGGCGCAGCACGGCGGGGGCGTAGCGCATGCCCATGCGGTCGATGACCGAGCCGACCGCGCCGGTGCGGGTGGCGCCGACCTCCAGGGCGACGGCGAGGTCTCCGGGGAGCTTGGCGTCCGCGCGGTACATGCGGATGCCGGTGAAGGCGCCCCAGACTCCGAGGCCCATCAGCAGCGCCAGCAGGAATGCCATGAAGTCCCAGCCTCCTCAGACGTCGATCCGGCTCAGGCGGCGGATGAGGACGAATCCGACGGCGTACATCGCGAACGCGATCACCACGCAGGCCTGGCCGATCGGTGAGCCGGTCATCCGCTCCAGCGCGCCGTCCTTGACGCCGTTCATCAGGAACAGTGCGCCGACGCCGAGGACGGGGACGGCGTACGACGTCATCGTCACCTGGGAGAGCTGGGTGCGGATCTCGCGCCTCGTCTCCTTGCGCTCCTCCAGCGTCTCGGTCAGGTTGCGCAGGGCGCCGACCACTTGGCCGCCGGCCCGGTTCGACAGCACCAGCGTCGTGACCAGGACCACCAGCTCGCGGGACGGGAGGCGGTCGGCCAGCTCGCCCAGCGCGTCGTCAAGGGACTGGCCGATGGCCAACTGGTCGGCGACCTTGGCCAGTTCCTCGCCCGCCGGGGCCTCCAGTTCCTCCGCCGCCATGCCGATCGCGGTGCGCAGGGCGAGGCCCGCCTGGGTGGCGTTGGCCAGGATGCGGGCCAGTTCGGGGAGTTGGTTGATGAAGCGTTCGATGCGTTTCTGCCGCTGCCAGTTGAGGAACTGGACCGCCGCCCAGATGCCGAGCAGTCCGGCGAGCGGTCCGAAGAAGGGGGCCAGGGTGGCCTGGCCGATCAGCCAGAGCGCGGCGACCGTGGCGAGCATGTAGACGAAGAACTCGCCCGGGGTGAGGTCCAGACCGGTCGCCGCCAGCCGCAGTTCCAGCCAGCGGCCGAAGCGGGTACGGCGCAGCCGCCGGTCCAGGTCGCGGAAGCGGCGCCTGCGGCCGCCCGCCGGCACCGGGCCGCTGTGCGTGAGGCGGTCCACGAGGGCGGCGCGCCGATCCCGGCCCGAGGCGTAGATGTGCACGCCGGCCACCGCCAGGACGCAGGTCAGCAGCGCCACGCCGGTGGTGAGCTGGACGAGGGTGTGGAGTTCCATGGTCCTGGTCCTACCTGGCTTCTCGGGTGGTGAGTTGAGCCGCCGTGTGGGCGACCCCGAAGGCCTGCGGGATGGGCTGGCTCGCCATGTACAGGCGGTCGGCGGTGCGGCGGGGCAGCGGGAAGTACTGGAAGGCGCCGTACACCCGGCCGTCGGGGGTCATGGGCCGGGCGTCGAACCGGGCCACGGTCGCGAGCCGGTACGGCTCCCCGCCGTGGCTGTCGAGGAGCGCGATCTCGGTGATCCGGCGGGCGCCGTCGGCGAACCGGGTGAGCTGGACGATGACGTCGACCGCGCTGTTGATCTGGTCGTGCAGCGCGACGAAGGGGACCTCGACGTCGGACATGGAGGCGAGGGTCTGCAGCCGCGTCAGCGCGTCCTCGGCGCTGTTCGCGTGCACGGTCGCCAGCGATCCGTCGTGGCCGGTGGACATCGCCTGGAGCATGTCGAGGGACTCGCCGCCGCGGACCTCGCCGACCACGATCCGGTCCGGGCGCATCCGCAGGGAGTTGCGGACCAGGTCGCGGATGGTGACCTGGCCCTTGCCCTCGACGTTCGGCGGCCGTGACTCCAGGCGGACCACATGCGCCTGCTGGAGCTGGAGTTCGGCGGAGTCCTCGATGGTGATGATGCGTTCGCGGGACGGGATGAGCCCGGAGAGGGCGTTCAGCAGGGTCGTCTTTCCGGTGCCCGTGGCGCCGGAGACGATGATGTTGAACTTCGCCTGCACCAGCCCCGCCAGCAGAAACACCATGTGCTCGTCCAGCGAGCCGAAGGAGATCAGCTCCTGCAGGGTGAAGGAGCGCGGGAAGCGGCGGATGGTGAGGATCGGGCCGGTCAGCGACAGCGGCGGGATGATGACGTTGACGCGCTCGCCGGAGGGAAGGCGGGCATCGACCATCGGATTCGACTCGTCGACCCTTCTGTTCACCGTCGACACGATCCGCTCGATGGTCTGCATCAGCTGGTCGGCGGAGGCGAACCGGATCGGCAGCTGCTCGACGCGGCCGCCGCGTTCCACGAAGATCGCGTCGGCGCCGTTCACCATGATCTCGGTGATCGACGCGTCCTCCAGCAGGGGCTCCAGGATGCCGAGGCCCAGCGCCTCGTCCACCACCCGGCGGATCAGCTGCGAGCGCTCGACCGTCGACAGCACCGGGCCCTCACGGCTGATGATGTGCCCGAGCACCCGTTCAAGGCGCGCCCGGCGGTCGGCGGCGGCGAGCGAACTCATCTCCGCGAGGTCGATCTCCTCCAGCAGCTTGGCCCGGTAGGAGGCGACCAGATGCCCGTCCTCGCCCCGGCTGCCGTGCTCCTCCGGAGTGCTGATGCGTGCCCGCAGGCTCATGTCGGCGACTCCTCGCTTAGTGGTCGAGCGGCATGGTGGCGGACCTGGTGGCGTAGCCGAAGTCCCAGACGATCTTCGGGATCTTCACCCTGGCCGTGACGGTGACGGAGCCGTCCCCTCCCCCGGTCTCGCCACACGTCACGGTGAGCGCGCCGCTGACGGCGCCGGTGCACGCCTGCTGCGTGTCCTGCCGCAGGGACGCCGCCCGCGCCCCCGCCCGCGCCGCCGTACCGGCCTGCTCGGCGGCATACGCGACGGCCCCGATCTGGATACCCGCCATGCCCACGATCAGCAGCACCGGGATGAACCCGAGGTATTCGACGGCCACTTGGCCCGCGTCCCGCCGCTTGCGCCGGTACGACATCTCAGCGCTTCACCTCCTCGACGGCGCCCGCGTGGCCGTGCACCGTGGCGGGAAAGGAGAACACCCCGGGAAAGAGAACCGGGACCTTGAGGTACACATCGGCCGTGACATAGCCGGACGGATTGCACGTCACCACCGCGTCCCCCCTCCACGCCGCCGACAGATGCTTCATCCCCGCCGCCGAGCAGGCCGCCTGCCGCGCGCCGCCCGGCGCCGCGGCCGTCCCCGCCCGCACCCCCTCGTCCGCGGCATTCCCGGCGAGCGTGAAGGTGTACCCCACGAGCACGGCCTGCCACATGAGCACCAAGGTCAGAATGATCAGCGGAGTCATCCCGAGGAACTCGATGCTGACCTGTCCCCGGTCCCCACCCGGCCTTCTCACGGCTCGCTCACTCCTTCCGCCGCCGGAATCCGACCGTGCCCCGGCCCGGGCCGGCACGATGGCCGCCCTCGCCCGCCTTCACCAGCCCCAGTTCTCCGGCGAGCGCCCACAGCGCCTGCTTCACGGAACTCCTGCTGTCCAGTTCATGCACGCGCCCCGCGTCCACGACGGCCTGAAGCTCCTTGAAATTGGCCGGTACGGCGGTACGGGCGAGCGCCGTCCCCGTGATGCGCTGCACCAGCGCGGGCTGGATCTCCGTATGCCGCGTGTGCCGGTTGACGACGACCGTCGTCTCCTCGCCCTTGCGGATCTGCAGCCGGTCCCACATCCGTACCGTCCGCTTGGCGGCGCGTACGGAGATCACGTCCGGGGTGGTCACCAGCAGTGCGGTGTCGGCCATCTCCACCACCGCCGCGCCGGCCCCGCTGAGCTGGGCGCCGCAGTCGACCACGACCACCTCGTAGCGGGAGCGCAGGGCGCTGACGATCTGGCGGGCGGCGCGGTCGGTGACCTCCTCGCCGCGTTCGCCCTCGGCGGGGGCGAGGAGCAGGGCCAGCCCGGTGTCGTGACGGAAGACGGCGTCGGCGAGGACGCGCGGCGAGATGTCGGCGATGGCGGCGAGGTCGACCACGGACCGCCGGAACTGGATGTCCAGGTAGGAGGCGATGTCGCCGGTCTGCAGATCCAGATCGACCAGAGCGGTCGGCCGCCCGGATGCCTGCGCGGCGAGGGCGAGCTGAATGGCCGTGAGCGTCGCCCCGGCTCCCCCCTTGGCGCCGCTGACCGTGACGACCGTACCGCCGGCGCCGCCGAACACATCGGCGCCGTGGCCGAGATGGCGCCTCACACCGGTCGACCACTGGGCGACGGCCTGGACGCGGCTGGCGAGTTCCTCGTACGACAGCGGGAGCGCGACCAGGCCGCGGGCGCCGGAGTCCATGGCGGCGGAGAACAGGCCGGGGCTCGCGTCGGTGGTGACGAGGATGACGCCGACGGCGGGGAAGCGCAGGGCGACCTCGCGGATCAGCTCCAGGGCGGGTACCGGGCCGATCCGCTCGTGTACGACCACGACCTCGGGCAGTTCGTCCATCGACTCGGCGGCGAGGTGGGCGAGGGTGTCGACCAGTTGGGTGGAGTCGCCGACCGGTGGCTGTGGCTCGGCGTCGGGGAGCTGGCTGAGGAGGGTGACGAGGGAGCGGACCGCGTCGGGGTCCGCGCCGGCCGGGAGGATCCTGGTGGGCATGCGGGCCGCCTCTCACTTGTCCGTCGCGAGTTCGTAGGTGCGGTCCTTGTCGGGCACGCTGGTCTCGCCGCCGGGCGCCACCAGCGCGAGCCGGACGCGCTGGGCGAAGGACTCGGCGTAGGTGAGGCGCTGGGCGTCGAGGGTGGACAGCGCGAAGGTGATGGGGACGGCCTGGGTGGGCTGCTGCTGGTTCTTGCCGCTGTCGGGGTCGAGGGCGGTGATCCGGCCGACGTCGAGAACGCGGGCGTTCGTCACGATGATCTTCGACTGGTCCGGGTCGGTGTCCTTCTTCCCGGCGAAGGTGGCGTAGACGTTGACCCGGGACCCCGGAGTGATCTCGCCGGCCACGCCCGTCGCCGCGTCGATCATGATGGCGACCTCCTGCTCTCCGGGCTGGAGGGCGGGCTGGTCGACGATCATGTCGGTCTGGAGCAGGGACCCGGCGCGCAGGGTGGTGACGGCGATCTTGCCCTGGATCTGGCGGAGATCGGTGACGGCGTTGCCGGACAGCCACCGCTTGGGCATCTTGATCTTCTCGAACTGGTCCGTGTCCAGCGCCGTGTACGGCTTCACGTCGGACCTGACCCGATAGGCGGTGACCTCGGGCCCGACCTTGGAATCGACGTCGTGGACGACGGAGAGCACGCCGGCGAACGCGCCGAGAGCGCACAGGACCGACAGGATCAGGAGTATCACGCCGCGGCGCTGACGGGAGTTCATGAACCGTGCAACCTCATTGGGGGAATCGGTCGAGCGGGATGCGGATCAGGTGCGGGCGGGTCAGACGGGCGCGCGCTGTTCCAGGGCGCGGGGCGGGGCGGGTTCGTGGACGGGCGGGGTGGCGGAGCAGAAGACACAGCGGTCGCCGATGACGTCCAGGCCGCACCAGTGGCAGCTGGTCTGCCGTACGGACGTGACCAGTTGGTACAGAACGGACAGGTCGGCGAGATAGCCGCAGAACTCGGTCATACGGCCGGTCCCCCACCACACCGGGGACTCGGCGGGCAGCGGGACCTCGCGCAGTCCGTGCACGCTCCACTGCCCGGCGAGCCCGCCGACCCAGTCCCCCTGCGTCTGCTGCCCTCGGGCGACGAGCATCCAGGTGCTGAACTCCGGCCCCTTGAGGGTGACGCCCGGAGCGATCTTGACGAGCTGCGGCTCCGGATGCGCGAGTACGGCGAACTGGCTGCCGGGCATCCAGGACTTGGCGTGCGCCTTCAGCCCGACCGGCACCCGGTCGAGGCGGGCGACGGAGCCGAGCACGGCCCCGGCGTGAATGTAGTGGGTGAGCAGCCGTCCGGCGGAGGCGAGCACGCCCGGACTCAGATCGCAGGAGGCGAGCTGGCGCAGCTGCCGGGCGAGCACGGCGATGCCGAGGGGCGGCAGGTCGGGCCGGAAGAAGGCGATGCGGTCGCTTTCGAGCAGCGAGCGCAGGGTGTGCAGCCGCCGTACGACGGGCTCCGGAGTGGCCTGGGAGCAGACGACCACCACATGCCCGTACTGCTCGGTCAGGGCGTGGAGTTCGGTGAGCGCATGCTCCAGCGGCCGCTGGTCGAGGCCGCTCAGCACGACGGCCGGCATGGTCCGTTCGTCCTGCGCCGGCAGTGCCATGTCGGCACTGGTGACGGCAATGGCAGTTGGCACGCGCGGCTCCCCGCTCTTCACACCCGCCGGCCCACCGGAGTAACTCCCGCGCACCGGTACGACTTCACTGCGTGACTACGTGAGCACTGTATCCACGGCCGAATGACCGGAGAACAGCGTTTGTGAAGCTCGCGTGGAACTCTCTCCTCGCAAATCCCGCCAAATCCGGACAGGTTGAGCGAGCCAGCGGCCACGCATTTGGTCTGGACCTCTTGACACGCGGATTGGTCTGGACCAACTTGTAGCCCAACGGTGGCCACCGCTTCTCCCCCTCCTCCCTCCCCGCCAAGGCTCCCTCGCCGAACTCCCCACCGGAGGCCCCAGTGGACCACGCACCAGGCATACCCAGACCCCGCGGACGGCGAATCACCCTGTGGTCCGCCGCGACCACCCTCGCCCTCTCCGTCGCGGGCCTCACCGCGGCCGCCGGCCCGGCCTCCGCAGCGGACGTCAACAACGTCAGGAACGCGGGCTACGAGTCGGGCCTGTCCGACTGGACCTGTACGGCGGGCAGCGGTACGACGGTCTCCTCCCCGGTGCACAGCGGGAGTGCCGCCCTGAAGGCGACCCCGGCCGGCCAGGACGACGCCCAGTGCACCCAGACGGTGGCGGTGCAGCCCAACTCGACGTACACGCTGAGCGGGTGGGTGCAGGGCGGCTACTCCTACCTGGGCGTGACGGGCACGGGCACGACGGACGTCTCGACGTGGACCCCCGACACCACGGCCTGGAAGCAACTGTCGACGACCTTCACCACAGGTGCGTCGACGACGTCGGTCACGATCTACACCCACGGCTGGTACGGCCAGGCGCCCTACTACGCCGACGACGTCTCGGTCTACGGCCCCGACGGCGGCTCAGGCGGCGACCCGGCCCCGACGGTCCCGGCGACGCCGTCCGGCCTGTCCGTCTCGGGTACGACGTCCTCGTCGGTGTCGTTGGCGTGGACCGGGGTCTCGGGCGCGACGGGTTACAACGTCTACCGCGACGGCACGAAGGTGACGGCGGTGACGGGAACGTCGGCCACGGTGACCGGCCTGTCGGCGTCGACGTCGTACACCTTCCAGGTGACGGCGACGAACGCGGCGGGCGAGTCGGCGAAGTCGGCGTCGGTGACGGGCACGACGGCCCCGACCGGCGGTGGCGGCGGCGGTGCACTGCCCAAGCACGCGGTGACGGGCTACTGGCAGAACTTCAACAACGGCGCGACGGTCCAGAAGCTGTCGGACGTCCCGTCCGCGTACGACATCATCGCGGTCGCCTTCGCCGACGCGACCTCGACACCGGGAGCGGTGACCTTCAACCTGGACTCGTCCGGCCTGGGCGGCTACACGGTCGACCAGTTCAAGGCGGACATCAAGGCGAAGCAGGCGGCCGGCAAGAAGGTCGTCATCTCGATCGGCGGCCAGAACGGCACGGTGTCGATCAGCGACGCGGCGTCGGCGACGAACTTCGCGAACTCCGTCTACTCCCTCATGCAGACGTACGGCTTCGACGGCGTCGACATCGACCTGGAGAACGGCCTCGACGCGACGTACATGACACAGGCGCTGAGGTCTCTCTCCTCGAAGGCGGGCTCCTCCCTGATCATCACGATGGCGCCCCAGACGATCGACATGCAGTCGACGTCGAACACGTACTTCCAGACGGCCCTGAACATCAAGGACATCCTGACGGTCGTCAACATGCAGTACTACAACAGCGGTTCCATGCTGGGCTGCGACGGCAAGGTCTACAGCCAGGGGTCGGTGGACTTCTTGACCGCCCTGGCCTGCATCCAGCTCCAGGGCGGCCTCGCCCCGTCCCAGGTGGGCCTGGGCCTGCCGGCCTCCACGAGCGCGGCGGGCAGCGGCTACGTATCTCCCTCGGTGGTGAACAACGCGCTGGACTGCCTGACGGCCGGCACGAACTGCGGCACCTTCAAGCCGTCGAAGACCTACCCCGACCTGCGCGGCGCGATGACCTGGTCCACGAACTGGGACGCGTCGGCGGGGAACGCGTGGTCGAACGCGGTGGGGGCGCATGTGCACGCACTGCCGTGACATGAGAACCGGCTGGTGACGAGGCCCGGGCCCGCAGCGGCCCGGGCTTCGTCAATTCGATGGCCCGGGCAGCCGCGGGTGGTGCTGCTCAAGCCGCTGGTGAAGTCCCCGCTGATCGAGGTCGGGGAGTACTCGTACTACGACGACCCGGATGACCCGACCGCGTTCGAGACGCGCAACGTGCTCTACCACTACGGGCCGGAGAAGCTGATCATCGGCAGGTTCTGTGCGCTGGGCACGGGCGTGCGGTTCATCATGAACGGCGCCAACCACCGTATGGACGGCCCCTCGACCTTCCCCTTCCCCACCATGGGTGGCTCCTGGGCCGACCACTTCGACCTGCTCACCGGCCTGCCGAACCGCGGGGACACGGTCGTCGGCAACGACGTCTGGTTCGGCCACGGCACGACGATCATGCCCGGCGTACGGATCGGACACGGCGCGATCATCGCCTCCGGCGCGGTGGTCACCGGCGACGTACCCGACTACGGCATCGTCGGCGGCAACCCGGCCCGCCTCATCCGCACCCGCTACGACGACCGGGACATCGCCCGGCTGCTGGCGGTGGCCTGGTGGGACTGGCCGGCGGAGCGCATCACCGAGCACGTGCGGACGATCATGTCGGGGAGCATCGACGATCTGGAGTCGGCCGCGCCGCCGGTATGACGCGCGGACGGGGGGTTCTGCCCGTCCGACGAAGTCATCGAGCGGGAGACCTCCCGGAACAAGGACGCCGTACCGCGGCTAGGCGGTGCTGGTCAGCCCACGGTGAGTGGGCCGGCCGTGTACAGGGCCTCGTCGAAGGCCTGGCCGGTGGTCGGAGCCGCGCCGAGCGGGAACGCGGAGACGGCCCGGCCACCGACGATGGAGGTGGAGATGTAGTCGCCGACCATGCGGCCTTGGTTGGTGTTCGCGATCTGGGAGAGGGGGAACGGCCC
Source organism: Streptomyces roseochromogenus subsp. oscitans DS 12.976 (assembly GCF_000497445.1). Lineage (NCBI taxonomy): Bacteria > Bacillati > Actinomycetota > Actinomycetes > Kitasatosporales > Streptomycetaceae > Streptomyces > Streptomyces roseochromogenus. Next base: position 3,389,692 of record NZ_CM002285.1, read on the forward strand.
GGTCAGCGTCGTGGCGGTGGTCCAGGTGACGCCTCGGTCGGCAGAGGAGATGTAGCCGACCTGGAGGCGGCAGGTGGTCGAGGTGCAGTTGGCGACCGGATAGAAGTAGTAGTACAGGCCGATCCGGGTGGTGCTCCCGGACGTGGTGTGGTCGACGCCGAGGCCGGGGAGGAAGTGGTCGACGCCGCTGGTGGTGGCGTCGATCGGGACACGGCGCACGGTCTCCCAGGTGACGCCGTCGAACGAGGTGGAGTAGACGATGTCGTTGGCCGTGCAGTTCGCGCGGAAGCGGCAGTCGTGCCACGCGACGAAGATCCGGCCGGAGGCGCTGATCTCCGCGGAGGAGATTCCCGGGATGGCCCGCAGGCCGCCCGCGACGGTGTGGGCGCTGACGGAGGCGATGAGTGAGGTGCCGCTCCAGGAGGCACCACCGTTGGTGGAGTTGAAGACGCGGATGGCGCTTCCATTGGCCGAGTAGGGCACGACGACGGTGCCGTTCGGCCGGACGAGCGGCTGTCCGGCCAGGCCGCTCGGGGCGCCGGACGGAGTGACCGGTGCCGACCAGTGGAGTCCCCCGTCGGTGGAGGTGCTCATCAGGATCCGGTTGCCGGCCGAGTTGTTGTCGACCTCGATGTAGCAGCGCCCGTAGAAGGGGCTGGTGGGGGTGTTGTCGCAGGTGATCCACGGCTTGTCGTAGTTCGGCCCGTCGAATCCGACCGCTCTGACGGGGTTCTGCCAGCTCACGCCGTCGGTGGTGGAGCGGCTGACGGTGACTCCGGCGCCGATGACGCCGCTTGACGTCGAGTTGAGGGCGAGGCCCGCGGTCAGCCAGGTGCCGTGCCGGGCGTCGTAGCCGACCGACGGGTCGGAGACCCGGGAGAAGGGGCCGCCCTGGTAGACGGTGATACCGGGGATGGTGCCGTGGGTCCAGGTGACTCCGCCGTCGGCCGACCGGGCCCAGCCGAGGCCGGAGGCGCCGCCGCTGAAGAAACGGCCGTTCTGGGCGACGGCGATGACCGTGTTGCCGGAGGCGAAGGTGTCGGGCTCCACCACGGTGGCGTGCTGGCTGGCGGAGTTGGTGAAGGGGTCGGTGTCGATCCGGGTCAGGGGATCGGCGGTGAGCTGGACGTCGTCGTAGCGGGTGAAGCTGCGGTGGGCGGCGTGGTGATCGCAGTGGTGGGCCAGGCGGAGGGTGTAGCTGTGGCCCGGCCTGACGGCGGTGCTCGCCTTCTCCCAGCCGCGTCCCTCGGTGCAGTTCTTGCGCACGACGGTGGTGGTCACGCCGGTGGTGTTGTCCCGCAGCCCGGCCGTGGCCCAGCTGCGGGCCGCGGGGCTGTGGCAGCTGACGTCGTACCAGAACGACAGCCGGCGCTCGCCCGTACGCGCGCGGAAGGTCTGGGTGATGGCGGAGTCGGCGGCGCCGGCACCGCCGACGCGTGCGGCGTACCTGCCGCCGTGGGCACCGGAGCTGACCATGGCGGTGGCACCGGACCGGGTCCAGCCGGTCAGGGTGCCGTTCTCGAAGCCGCCGTTGGCCACGGCGGCGGAAGCCGGGGGTGCGAGCAGGAGGGGCGGGACGGCAAGGGCGACCGTGGCGGCGAGGGCGAGGAGGCTGCGGGTGCGCGGCGCGGAGAGGGAGAACACGACCGGATCGTCGTCGAGCGGACCGCGACCCGGTGGGCGACACACGGACCCGTCGCCCGCACGGACCTGCATCCGGGGTGTGCGGTCCCGAACGCTTCCCCGGTCCGTTCAGCCGTCCCTCGGTCACGACGGGCGAACCGTCGTCCTCAGTCCGAACCGTCCTCGAAATACGCGTCCAGCACGGCGTCCAGCTGTGCGTCCCACTCCTGGAAGCGGGCCCTGGCCGCCGCCTCGATCTCGATCGGGTACCAGCGGCGGTCCGGGGTGTGCACGGTGATCGTGTAGCGCTTGCCGAAGCGGGGGGACTCCGTCTCGACCGCGGCGATCTCCTCCCAGCGGAATTCGCAGGACTCCTCGTCCAGGCGGAGGCGGACGCCCTTGCGGTCGGCCACGATCTTCGCGCGACGGTCGGAGGCCTCGAAGACCGGCCCGTCGTCCGGGCCTTCGCCGTCCGTGGCCTCGTCGGTCTCGTCGGTCTCGTCGGTCTCCTCGGGCGCTGCCGAGTCCTCCGGCCGGGCCGCCGCCTTGGCCGACGGCGCCGACTCGACCGACTCCGGCGGCTCCGGCTGGGCGTCCGCCACCTCCTCGGACTTGGCCGGGGCCGGGACGGAGATCCCGGGGATGAACGCCGGGTCGAAACCGGCGCCCGTCACGGGCCCGGCCTTCAACGGCTCGGCCCCGGACGGCTTGCTGCTCGCTCCTATGCGCTGCTCCACGGCGGCAGTATGGACGACTTCCCTGTGCCGGAACCAGTCAGCCCGCTCATCCCCGGTTTCACTCACATCACGTTCACACCAAGACGCTCACCGCCGCCGCCACCGCGAACCCCGCCACCGACAGCACCGACTCAAGGACCGTCCAGGTCCGCAGCGTGTCCCGCTCGGTGATGCCGAAGTACTTGGCGACCATCCAGAAGCCGCCGTCGTTGACGTGCGAGGCGAAGATGGAGCCCGCCGAGATGGCCATGATGACCAGGGCCACGAAGGCCTGGGAGTGGTGGCCCTCGGAGAGGAGGGGCGCCACGATGCCCGCCGTCGTCACGATCGCCACCGTCGCCGAGCCCTGGGCCACCCGCAGGACCAGCGAGATCAGGTACGCCAGCACGATCACCGGCAGACCCACGCCGTGGAACGTGTCCGACAGGGCCTGGGCCACGCCGCTCGCCTTCAGTACGGCGCCGAAGACCCCGCCCGCGCCGACGACCAGCAGGATGTTGCCGACCGGCTTCAGCGAGGAAGTGGACACCGTTTCCAGGGACTTGCGGGACCAGCCGCGGCGGATGCCCAGGAGGTAGTACGCGAGGAGAAGCGCCAGCGTCAGAGCCACGAACGGGTGGCCGAAGAACTCCAGGACCGAGCGGCCGGGGGACGGGTCCAGGGCGATCGAGGAGAAGGTGGCCGCGAGGATCAGGATCAGGGGGGTGCCGATGATGGCCAGGACCGTGGCGAGCGGGACCGGACGCTCCTGGGGTTCCACTCCCTGGGCGCGCTGCTCCGCCACCACCGCCCGCTTCGCCTCCTCCGCCGCCTCGACCATGTCCTGCGGTACGGCGACGAAGATCCGCTGCCCGATCCAGGCGGAGAACGCCCAGGCGGCCAGGACGGCCGGGATGCCGCAGACGATGCCCATGAGGATGACCCAGCCGAGCTGGACGTGGAGGAGGCCGGCGGCCGCTACCGGACCGGGGTGCGGCGGCAGGAAAGCGTGGGTCATCGACAGGCCCGCCAGCAGGGGCAGGCAGTACAGCAGGATCGACTTGCCGCCTCGCTTCGCCGCCGCGTAGACGAGCGGGGCCAGGACGAAGATGCCCACGTCGAAGAAGACCGGGATGCCGAAGGTCAGGCCTGTGAGGCCCATGGCGAGGGGGGCGCGCCGCTCGCCGAACAGGGCCAGCAGTCGGGTCGCCAGTACCTCCGCTCCGCCGCTGACCTCCAGGATCGCGCCGAGCATCGTACCCAGACCGATGATGATCGCTACGTGGCCAAGGATGCCGCCCATGCCGGACTCGATGGTGGAGACGGCGTCGGAACGCTGGACGGTGCCGAAGAGTTCGGTGACCGAGAGTCCGGCGAGCAGGCCCACCGCTATGGAGACGGCCAGGAGGGCCACGAACGGCTGCAGCCGGACCTTGATGATCAGGAAGAGCAACAGGGCTATGCCGAGGGCTGCGACCGTGAGGAGGCCGGGGGTGCCGTTCAGGAGGAGGAGCAGGCCTCCGGTGTGGGGTGGTGGCGGTGCGGTGGGGGCGGCTGCGACAACGTAGTAGGACATACGGGGGTCCTCTTCTTGAATGCATCCTGCTTCTGGGTAGGGAGGAGCGCGGCACAGCACCTCGGAGGGCGCCGTGCCGTGACATGCGTACGGGGTACGGGAGCTGATGAAGCGTCAGCCGAGTACGGCGAGCGCGTCGATCTCGATGAGGAGGCCGGCCGGGAGGCCGACGTAGACCGTTGTGCGGGCGGCGGGCGGGGCGGTGAGGCCCTGCTCCTCGAAGTAGGCGTTGTAGATCTCGTTCATCTCGGCGAAGTGGTCCACGTCCGTCAGATAGACGCGGATCATCATCACGTCGTCCCAGCTCGCGCCGCCCTCTTCGAGGATCGCCTTGACGTTGGCGAGGGTTTGCAGGGTCTGCTCGCGCAGGGTGGGACCGGCCGGCGTCGGGGGCTTGCCGTCCTCCGCCGGCAGGAAGCCGACCTGGCCGGCGACCTGGAGGATGTTGCCCTTCTTCACGCCGTGCGAGAACTTCGCGGGCGGGGTGGTGTGGGTCTTCGGGGTGAGGGCGATCTTCTCGGTCATCAGTTGCCGGCTTCCTTGCTCGGTGTTCTTCCGGAGTACTCGCCGCTGATCGCGTCCGCGCAACGGCGGACCTGCGGGAGCAAGGTGAGGAGTTCCTCGCCGGTGACGACGACGTTCGGCGCGGACACCGACATCGCGGCGACCACCCGGCCGTCGGCGCCGCGGATGGGCGCGGCGACGCAGTTGATGGACTCCTCGTGGCCACCGAGGTCGGTGGCCCAGCCCTGTGCGCGGACCTTCTCCAACTCCCGCAGGAATGCGGGGGCGTTGGGGGTTGAGCGGGCCGTGTACAGGGGGTAGTCGAGCTTGTCCGCGAGGGCGTGGCGCTCGGGTTCGGGCAGGTCCGCGAGGAGGAGTTTGGCCACGGCGGCGACCGTGATGGCGACGGGCTTGCCGATCCGCGAGTACATGCGCACCGGGTAGCGGCTCTCCACCTTGTCGATGTAGAGGACCTCACCCTCCTCGTACACGGCCAGGTGCACGGTGTGGCCGCAGGCCTCGTTCAGCCGCACGAGGTGGGGGTGGGCGATCTCGCGGATGTCGAGGTTCTCCATCGCCTCCTGGGCGAGGGCGAAGAGGCGGGCGCCGAGGCGGTAGCGCTGGTCGGACTGGCGGTAGACCAGGCCGTGCTCGTGCAGGGTGCGCAGCAGGCGGAGCGCGGTCGACTTGTGCACGCCTAGGCGGTCGGCGACCCGGCCGAGGTCGGCGGGGCCCTCGGCGAGCAGCGGCAGGATGCTCAGGGCGCGGTCGACGGTCTGACTCATGGGGTGTTCGCCTCCTGTGTGGCCCGCCCGGCCTGCGTCCAGCCGGGGGCGAGTCGAAGTCTCCCCCATGCGGTGTCGTCCAGAGCGGTCAGGCGGTCGGCGTGGTCCCGGGCCGGGGGTACGGCCAGGTCGCCGGGGGCGGTGAGGGCCGCGGCGGCGAAGAGGTGGCCGTACCGGAGGCGGACCCGCAGGGGGAGGTTGCGCAGGGTGCCGGACAGGAAGCCCGCGGCGAAGGCGTCTCCGGCGCCGGTGGCGGCTACGACGTCCACGCTCAGGGCCGGTTCGAAGACAGCCGGCGTTGCCGTGGGACGGGGGCCGGCCGCGCGGCCCGGCGCCGGCGGGGTGCCGTCCGCGTCCGCCTGCGCCACACCTTCGAACGCCGTAGCCCTCTTCGCGCCCTCCTTCACCACCAACACCCCCGGCTCCGGCAGCGCCTCCCGGATCGCCTCCGGACCTCCCGTGATCCCCCAGGCCTCCGCCGCCTCGTCCTGCCCCACGAACACCACGTCCGCACGACGGGCCAGCTCCAGCAGCACCAGCGGGCCGCCGGAATCACGCCACAGCCCCGGCCGGTGGTTCACGTCGAAGGACAGCAGGGGGCGCCCCGGGCGGGGAGCCGTCAGTTCGCGCATCAGGTCGCGGCACTCGGCCGACAGCGCTGCCGTGATGCCCGACAGATGCAGGACCCGGCCCGCCCGCACCGCCGCGAGGTCCATGTTCTGCGCGCTCATCGCCGATGCCGCCGATCCCGCCCGGTAGTACGCGACCTCGTGCGCGCCCGAACCCCGGTCACCGGCCGTGCGGAAGTACACCCCCGTGGGCCGGACCGGGTCCCGGTGGACCGACGAGACGTCGACGCCGTACGCGGCGATCCGCTCCAGCAGATGCTCACCGAAGCCGTCCGCGCCCACCCGGCCGACCCACCGCGCGGAGTGCCCGGCGGCGGCCAGCACGCAGGCCACGTTGGACTCGGCGCCGCCGATCGCGCGGTCGAAGGAGGGCACGTCCGCGAGGCGCCCCGGGCGGCTGGGCAGGAAGGTGACCATGGACTCGCCCAGCGCGACGACGTCCACGCGGTCGTGCGCAACGATCCCGGCGTAATCAGCGTCGTCGATGATGACTCCTGTCGATATCCGGGTGACAGCTCCGTTGACCCGGTGTCGGCGAGATGCTAGACACCACAGAGCAATACACGCAATGGCTGTTGCAGATAATGCAACGGCGGAGAGAGGGGCTCCATGAGCAGCAGCGAAGCGCTTGCCCGGCTGGCCGAGGAACGCGTCGACCACCGCTTCAAGGGCCTCCCGCCGGACGCCGACGGCCTCACCGTCGGCGAACTGGCCGCCCAGCGCCGCAACCTCTTCCGCGAGGCCGACGGCTTCACCACGCCCGTCCTCGCCCTGTCCGCCGAGCGCCTGGAACACAACCTCGCGCTCATGGAGACGTACGCCGCCCGGCACGGCCTCGCCTTCGCCCCGCACGGCAAGACCTCCATGGCCCCGCAGCTCTTCCAGCGCCAGATCGAGCACGGCGCCTGGGGCATCACCCTGGCGGTGCCCCACCAGGTGCGCGTCGCCCGGGCGTTCGGCATCCAGCGGGTCTTCCTCGCCAATGAACTGGTGGACGCCCCGGCGCTGCGGTGGATCGCCGGGGAACTCGCCGCCGACCCCGCCTTCCGGTTCGTCTGCTACGTCGACTCCGTGCACGGCGTCGAGCTGATGGACTCCGCGCTCCAGGGCTCCGCCCGGCCCGTCGACGTCGTCGTCGAACTGGGCGCCGGGGAAGGCGCCCGTACCGGCGTGCGCACGGAGGCGGACGCCCGGGCCGTCGCCGATGCCGTGGCCGCCACCGGGACCCTGCGGCTCGTCGGTGTCGCCGGTTACGAGGCCCAGGTGCCCGGCGCCGACCCCGGGCTGGTGCGGGCCTGGCTGGACCGGCTGGTCGCGCTCGCCGTGGAGTTCGACAAGGCAGGGCGGTTCGCCGAAGCGAGCGAGATCATCGTCAGCGCCGGCGGCAGCGAGTGGTTCGACGCGGTCGCCGACGTGTTCGCCCGGATCCCCGACCTGTCGCTGCCCGTCCTGAGGCTGCTGCGCTCCGGCGCCTACGTCTCGCACGACGACGTGCACTACAGCAGGCTCACCCCGTTCAACCGGGTGCCCGAGGAGGGTGCCCTGGAGCCCGCCTTCCGGCTGTGGGCGCAGGTCGTCTCGCGCCCCTCGGCCGACCAGGCCTTCGTCAACGCGGGCAAGCGGGACGCCGCCTACGACCTGGACCTGCCCGTCGTGCAGGTGGTACGCCGGGACGGTACGGAGCGCCCGGCCACCGGGATCGAGGTGAGCGCCCTGTCCGACCAGCACCTGTGGCTGCGCACCGACCCGGGCGCGGACGTCGAGGTCGGCGACTGGATCGGCCTCGGGCTGTCCCACCCGTGCACGTCCTTCGACAAGTGGCAGCTGATCCCGGTGGCCGAGGCGGACGGCACGGTCGTCGCGTACATCCGCACGTTCTTCTAGTACATCCCTTCAACTGAATCCGTTCGCTCTTCCGGGAGCCGGGGAAAGGGAGGCGGGACCATGGAGGACCTGGTCATCCGGGACGCCGACGTCGTCGACGGCAGCGGCGAACCGTCGTACCGGGCCGACGTCGTCCTCAGCGGCGGGCGGATCGTCTCGATCGTCAAGGAGGCGGCTGCGGCCGGGTGCCAACGACCGCGTGCCGTACGCGAGTTGGATGCCGAGGGCCTGGTACTCTCCCCCGGCTTCATCGACATGCACGCCCACTCCGACCTCGCGCTGCTGCGCGACCCGGACCACAGCGTGAAGGCCGCGCAGGGTGTCACGCTGGAGGTCCTCGGCCAGGACGGGCTGTCGTACGCGCCGGTGGACGACCGCACACTGGAGGAGGTGCGGCGGGCGATCACCGGGTGGAACGGCTACGGCGACGACCTCGACTTCGACTGGCGTTCGGTCGGCGAGTATCTGGACCGGCTGGACCGGGGTACCGCCGTGAACGCGGCCTATCTGATCCCGCAGGGCACCGTCCGCGCGCTCGTCGTCGGCTGGGAGGACCGCCCGGCGACCCCCGAAGAGCTGGACCGGATGCGGCAGTTGGTGGCGGAGGGGATGGAGCAGGGGGCCGTGGGGCTGTCGTCCGGGCTCACCTACACGCCCGGCATGTACGCCCCCGACGCCGAACTGACCGAGCTGTGCCGAGTGGTGGCGTCGTACGGCGGCTACTACTGCCCGCACCACCGCTCCTACGGCGCCGGTGCCCTGGAGGCGTACGCCGAGATGGTCGATCTCACCCGCGACGCCGGCTGTCCGCTGCACCTGACCCACGCGACGATGAACTTCGGCGTGAACGAGGGCCGGGCGCCCGAGCTGCTCGCGCTGCTGGACCGGGCCCTGGAGGCCGGCGCGGACATCACGTTGGACACCTATCCCTACACCCCCGGCTGCACCACCCTGGCCGCGCTGCTGCCGAGCTGGGCGAGCGAGGGCGGCCCGGCAAAGATCCTGGCCCGGCTCGCCGGCCCGGCGACGGCCGAGCGGATCCGGCACGACCTGGAGGTGACCGGCTCCGACGGCTGCCATGGCGTGCCGGTGGACTGGGAGACGATCGAGATCTCCGGCGTCTCCGATCCGGCGCTGGCCGAGTTCGTGGGCCGTACGGTGCGGGAGGCGGCGGAGACGCGCGGCGAGGCCCCCTGGGACACCGCCCGGCGTCTGCTGCTGACGGACCGGCTCGGTACGACGATCCTCCAGCACGTCGGCCACGAGGACAACGTCCGCACGATCATGCGGCACCGCGGCCACACCGGCGGCTCCGACGGCATCCTCCAGGGCGACAAGCCGCACCCGCGCGCCTACGGCACCTTCCCGCGCTATCTCTGCCACTATGTGCGGGAGTTGGGAATCCTCTCCCTGGAGGAGTGCGTCGCCCACCTCACCGCACGGCCCGCGGCCCGGCTGCGCCTGCCGGACCGCGGCCTGGTGCGCGAGGGGTACCGGGCCGATCTGGTGCTGTTCGACCCGGAGACGGTGGCGCCCGGCGCGACCTTCGCCGCGCCCCGCACGCTTCCCACAGGGATCCCGTACGTCCTGGTCGACGGCCGGTTCGTCATCGAGGACGGGAAGCGGACGGACGTGCTCGCGGGCCGGTCCGTCCGCCGTACACCACTGTGACCGTTCTTACGGCTTCGGCAGGGTGCAGCCGGACGCGCTGAGGTCCAGCCTGTTGCCCGTGGTGAAGCAGGCCGGGATCTGGTAGGTCTCCTCGGCGTAGTTGATGCCCTGGTGGATGGTGACGTTGCCGTTCTCGTCCACCTCGCACGGGTTGTTCACCGTGCAGGTCTCGCCGTCCTCGTTGCCGGTGTTGTTGACGGCGACGACCTTGCCGGTGCCGGTGTCGATGACCGGGGAGCCGGACGTACCGCCGATGGTGTTGCAGGAGGAGGTGTAGCGGACCGAGTCCTTCCAGGTCCAGTCGCCCTCCTTCAGCCGGTACACGAAGCCGTCGATGCTGCAGCTGTAGGTGCGCTTCCAGTAGCCGGAGACGACCTTGATGGCGGTGCCGGCGGTGGGGTGGCTGTCGTTCACGGTGAGCGGGCTGATGCCGTAAGAGCTCTTGATCTTCGCGTAGGTGCTGGTCAGCTGGTAGATCGTGACGTCCGTGTCCGTCATGGTCGAGTACACGACCTGGTTGGCGCGGAGGGTGGCGACCTTGCTGCCGGCGGAGTTCAGCAGGCCGAAGGTACGACTGGAGGACTGGCCGGTGATGACCTGACCCGGGTCCGGGAAACCGGTCTCCAGGCAGTGGCCGTTGGTCAGCACGAGCGCCGGGTCGCTGTCGGCCGAGTTGGGGAAGCGGATGACGGAGCCGGAGCAGTTGCTGAGCGCGACGGTGCCGGCGAAGTCGACGGTCGCCTTGGGCTTGGCGGTGGCGGTGGCAGTAGCGGTGGCGGCGGTGTGCGGCGCGGCGACCGCGGGGCTCGCGCCCAGCCCGGCTATGGCCAGGGAGGAGAGCGCGGCAAGGAGAGGCTTGTTCATGTGGGGGTCCCCTCTGACGACTTGGGCGACCGGAGTTCTCCGGCCGCCCATACTTTTGTCATGCGCATTTTCATGGCATGAGGGGGCGGGAACAAGAAGCCGGCTCAGGTCATAGGGGTTTCCCTGTGCGGAGAGGCTGTGCGACTGGGCAGGAGTCCGGGCGGCCTGCGGCCAAGTGGCCCGGACTGCCTCATGGTTGGCGCCAAAGGAGGCATGCGACGGTCAGCGCGGATGCTTCGTGGCGCCGTGACCGCGCCCCCGGCCGCCGGGGAAGCCGGGCGCGGAGGTCATCGGGTCGGCCGGCGTCGCGGTGGGCGTGGGCGCCGGGGACGTGTCGGGGGGCGCAGGGGAGGTCGGGCCGTC
>NZ_CM002285.1:3401089-3425943 GCF_000497445.1 Streptomyces roseochromogenus subsp. oscitans DS 12.976
GGGGCAACTCACGGGTCTCGTCGTGTGCGTTCTGCCAGCCGTGGGCAGCGGCGGGGTCAGCGTACCCGTCGTAAGCGGGAGCGGAGGCCGCCTGGGGGAGGTACACGTTCGGCGGAGCCGAGGGCGATGGCGCGTGACCGGCGTGCGGCAGGGTCCGCGCCGGCTCGGCCTCGTACGCGTTCGGCGGATCCTGGGGCGCTCCGCCCGGTCCGCGTCCGCCGCCCGCCCCTGTCTCTCCGTGCATCCCGCCCCACTCCGCCTCACCGCGCGCACAAACCGCCACTCGTCCCCCCGGACGACCCCGCCGTACCAGCCCGATCGGGCGGAGCGGCACCGCATTTTAGGGACGCAAGTGGCTCCCGAGACAGCCGGAGGCGATATCCGGACAGACCTCTTCGTCTCGCGTGGCGGAAAACACGACCCGGGAAGCGACACCGGGTCGTAAGCTCACGAGCATGCAGGTGATCCAGTCGACCAAGCTCGCCAACGTCTGTTACGAGATCCGGGGCCCGGTGCTCGAGGAGGCGATGCGGCTGGAGGCGGCCGGTCACCGCATCCTCAAGCTCAACACCGGCAACCCGGCCGCCTTCGGCTTCGAGTGCCCCCCGGAGATCCTGGAGGACATCCTCCGGAACGTGTCGACGGCGCACGGCTACGGCGACGCCAAGGGCCTGCTGGCCGCCCGCCGCGCGGTCGTCATGCACAACCAGACCCTCGGCATCGAGACGGACGTCGAGCACGTCTTCATCGGCAACGGCGTCTCCGAGCTGATCGTGATGGCGATGCAGGGCCTGCTGGACGACGGTGACGAGGTCCTCGTACCGGCCCCGGACTACCCGCTGTGGACCGCCGCCGTCTCCCTCGCCGGCGGTACGGCCGTGCACTACCGCTGTGACGAGCAGGCCGACTGGATGCCCGACCTCGCCGACATCGAGCGCAAGGTCACCGACCGCACCAAGGCCCTCGTCATCATCAACCCGAACAACCCCACGGGCGCGGTGTACGACGAGGCGATGCTGAAGGGCCTGACCGATATCGCCCGCCGGCACAACCTGCTGATCTGCTCCGACGAGATCTACGACAAGATCCTCTACGACGGTGCCACGCACACCCCGACCGCGAAGATCGCCCCGGATCTGCTCACCCTCACCTTCAACGGCATGTCGAAGGCGTACCGGGTGGCGGGCTACCGGGTGGGCTGGATGTCGATCTCCGGGCCGCGCGCCCACGCCGACTCCTACATCGAGGGCCTGACGATCCTGGCGAACATGCGCCTGTGCGCCAACATGCCGGGGCAACACGGTGTGGTCGCCGCGCTCAGCGGACGCCAGTCGATCAACGACCTGGTGCTGCCGGGCGGCCGGCTGAAGGAGCAGCTGGACACCGCGTACGAGCTGCTGACGCAGATCCCGGGCGTGAGCTGCGTACGGCCCAAGGGGGCGCTGTATCTCTTCCCGCGCCTCGACCCCCAGGTCTTCAAGATCAAGGACGACCGGCAGATGGTCCTGGACCTGCTGCGCCAGGAGAAGATCATGGTCGTCCAGGGCACGGGCTTCAACTGGCCTGAGCCGGATCACTTCCGGGTCGTGACCCTGCCGACGATCGGCGATCTCCGGGACGCGATCACCCGGATCGGCACGTTCCTGGACGGATACAGCCAGCCGTAGCCGACGGACTCCCTTCCGTGATCGGACTCAACTTTAGACGAAATCCAAGCTAGGATGGCTTCCTGTCAGAGCACAGGAGGCCATCCCCCATGTACGAACCGATCCGCACCAAGTCGGTCCACAGCACGATGGCCGGCACCGCCTCCGACTTCCCCCACCGGTCGCGCGAGGAGGAGCTGGACATCCAGCTCGCCGGCCACCTCGCCGCGCTGCTGGCCGTGACCGACGAGCTGCGGGGGCTGAGTCCGTCGGCCGACCTGGAAACCGCCGCGGAACGCCTGGCCGGCGAGGTGAGCCGGCTCCGGGGCGGCCACACACCGGCGCGTGCGGTGCCGACCGCGGCCGGTGACCCTTCGGCACTGCACCAGCGGGCGCACACCCTCGCCGGCCGGGCGCTCGTCGTCGCGGCGTCCCGCGCGGACACCTCGGCGGCGATCCTCGCGGCCGAGCGGATGGACGCGCACACCGCCGCGCTGGCCGACCCTCAGGAACTCAGCGCCGCCCACTGACCCCACCCGGGTCCCCGATCGGCCCCGGTCCGCGTGCACCCGCAGCGACGCGCGGACCGGGCGCCATGACACTGCGTCGGCTTGAGCCGGGGTGCGTTTCGCCGCAGGGGCTTGTGTTGTCCTGCGGCTGCCGGCTCGTCGTGGGTTCTCGCGCGGTTCCCCGCGCCCCTTGGGGCGTTGGCGTGCCAGGCTGGAGGACCGAGGCCGGTGGAGACAGGCGAGGGCCTGCCGTCGTGCTCCCGCAGGGCGAGCGGGAACGTGACGACAGGCCCAGGACCCCCACACCGTTGTGCGGGCCTCGCCGGTTTGTCACCACGGCCGGCCGGGACGATCGCTGGTCAGGGCACGGCGACCGGCCGTGGAGTCTGTGTGCCGGGACTAGCCCAGGCGCTCCACGAGCGCGTGGTACTGGTCCCACAGCTCCTTCGGGGTGTGGTCGCCGAAGGTGTTGAGGTGCTCGGGGACGAGCGCCGCCTCCTCGCGCCAGACCTCCTTGTCGACCGAGAGCAGGAAGTCAAGGTCGGAGTCGGCCAGTTCGAGCCCGTTCGTGTCGAGCGCCTCGCGCGTCGGCAGCACACCGATCGGCGTCTCCACGCCCTCGGCCTTGCCGTCCAGGCGCTCCACGATCCACTTCAGGACGCGGGAGTTCTCGCCGAAGCCCGGCCAGACGAACTTGCCCTCGTCGTTCTTGCGGAACCAGTTGACGTAGTAGATCTTCGGAAGCTTCGCCTGGTCCCTGCCCTTGGCGACGTCGACCCAGTGGCCCATGTAGTCGCCCATGTTGTAGCCGCAGAACGGCAGCATCGCGAACGGGTCGCGGCGCAGCTCGCCCACCTTGCCCTCGGCGGCGGCGGTCTTCTCGGAGGCCACGTTGGCACCGAGGAAGACACCGTGGTTCCAGTCGAAGGACTCCGTCACCAGCGGTACGGCGGTGGCGCGGCGGCCGCCGAAGAGGATCGCCGAGATCGGCACGCCCTTGGGGTCCTCCCACTCCGGCGCGATGATCGGGCACTGCGCGGCGGAGACCGTGAAGCGGGAGTTGGGGTGCGCGGCGGGCTCCGAGGACTCCGGCGTCCAGTCGCGGCCCTTCCAGTCGGTCAGGTGGGCCGGGGTCTCCTCCGTCATGCCCTCCCACCACACGTCGCCGTCGTCGGTGAGCGCGACATTGGTGAAGACCGCGTTGCCCCACAGGGTCTTCATCGCGTTGGCGTTGGTGTGCTCACCGGTGCCGGGCGCGACGCCGAAGAAACCGGCCTCGGGGTTGATCGCGTAGAGGCGGCCGTCCTCACCGAACCGCATCCAGGCGATGTCGTCGCCGATGGTCTCGACGGTCCAGCCGGAGATCGTGGGCTCCAGCATGGCGAGGTTGGTCTTGCCGCAGGCGCTCGGGAAGGCCGCCGCCACGTACTTGGCCTGGCCCTGCGGCGGGGTCAGCTTGAGGATCAGCATGTGCTCGGCCAGCCAGCCCTCGTCACGCGCCATGACGGAGGCGATACGCAGCGCGTAGCACTTCTTGCCGAGCAGGGCGTTGCCGCCGTAGCCGGAGCCGTAGGACCAGATCTCGCGCGACTCGGGGAAGTGCGAGATGTACTTGGTGGAGTTGCACGGCCACGGAACGTCGTCCCGGCCCTGCTCCAGCGGGGCGCCGAGGGAGTGGACAGCCTTGACGAAGAAGCCGTCGTCGCCCAGCTCGTCGAGGACCGCCTGTCCCATGCGGGTCATGGTGCGCATGGAGACGGCGACGTAGGCGGAGTCGGTGATCTCCACGCCGATCGCGGAGAGCCTGGAGCCGAGCGGGCCCATGCAGAAGGGGACGACGTACATGGTGCGGCCGCGCATCGAGCCGCGGAAGATCCCCTTCTCACCGGAGAAGACCTCGCGCATCTCGGCGGGAGCCATCCAGTGGTTGGTGGGACCCGCGTCCTCCTCCTTCTCGGAGCAGATGAAGGTCCGGTCCTCGACACGGGCGACGTCGGTCGGGTCGGAGGCTGCGTAGTAGGAGTGCGGGCGCTTGATCGGGTCGAGCTTCTTGAACGTTCCCCTGGCGACGAGTTCCTCGGCCAGCCGCTCGTACTCGGCCTCGGAGCCGTCACACCAGACCACGCTGTCCGGCTGCGTCAGTTCGGCGATCTCGTTGACCCACGAGATCAGTTCCTGGTGGTTGGTGGGGACGCTGGGAGCCGCGTTGTCGCGCGCCACGGTTGCTCCTAAGTGAGGGTTTTTGGATTGTCGCCCCGTGGGGGCCGCGACCCGGATGCTTCGCTGCGCCGATCTTGCGCGCGCTCATCCGGTGTCGACCGCACTCATTTGATCATCCGACGCGAATGCCCATCTGTCCAGGGGGCGTCACAGGTGAGCGGAGTGACCAATGCCACGATTTCCATGATTCTTTGCGTCCATGTTGGATTCGGCGGAAAGTTCTTTTGCGTTCGCCCCGGCCAGGCACGGTCACCATCGGGTACTGACGGACGACTTACGGTTCCGTAGGTACGATGCGGCTCATGACTGCGTCCGTCCCCGACGCGCCCACGGACACGCCGGCCGACGGCCCCGGTCCCGCCGCGCTCTCCTTGCCACAACAGGTCAAGCAGGTCAAGCCCAGGCTCCGCGGCTGGCTGCACCTCGGCATGTTCCCGGCCGTACTCATCGCGGGCCTCGTGCTCACCGCCCTCGCCGACTCCACCAGAGGCCGTGTCGCCTGCGGGATCTATGTCCTGACGGCCTGCCTGCTGTTCGGCGTCAGCGCGCTGTACCACCGGGGCAACTGGAGCCCCCGGATGGACGGCGTCCTGCGCCGCCTCGATCACGCCAACATCTTCCTGATCATCGCGGGCACCTACACACCGCTGACCATGCTGCTCCTGCCCGGCGCGAAGGGGCAGTGGCTGCTGTGGGGCATCTGGGCCGCCGCCGCCGCGGGCATCGTCTTCCGCGTCTTCTGGGTCGGCGCCCCACGCTGGCTCTACACGCCCTGCTACCTCGCCATGGGCTGGGCAGCCGTCTTCTTCCTGCCGGACTTCATGCGCACGGGCGGAATCGCCGTCCTGGTCCTCGTGATCGTCGGCGGCCTGCTCTACAGCGCCGGCGGCGTGGTCTACGGCATCAAGCGCCCGAACCCGTCACCGCGCTGGTTCGGCTTCCACGAGGTCTTCCACTCCTTCACGCTGGCCGCGTTCACCGTGCACTACGTCGGCATCTCGCTGGTGGCGTACCAGCACGCGTAACCCTTTCGAGCAGCCCCTTTCCGGCCACGGCGCTCCAGCCGTGGCCGTTTTTCATGCCCTGACGGCACATACCTATTGACGGTAGCAATCTTTTGAGAGCTACTCTCATTTCATGGTTGCTGTCACCGTGAACCCTCGGCGCTGGTGGGCCCTCGGGGCCCTGGTCGCGAGCATGCTGGTGCTCGCCTTCGACTCGACGATCCTCAACGTGGCCCTGCCGACCATGGCCGGACAGCTCGACGCCACGACCGGGCAGCAGCAGTGGATGGCGGACGCGTACATCGTCGTCTTCGCCTCCCTGATGCTCCCGGCGGGCCTGCTCGGCGACCGGTTCGGCCGGCGCCGGATGCTCATCTGCGGACTCGCCGTCTTCCTGGGCGGCTCGGTGCTGGGCTCGCTGGCGGGCGATGTGAACGCCGTGATCGCCGCCCGCGCGGTGATGGGCGTCGGCGCCGCGCTGATCATGCCGTTGTCCCTGTCCGTGCTGCCCGCGCTGTTCGGCCCGGACGAGCGCGGCAAGGCCATCGGCATGATCTCCGCCGCCTCGGCGCTCGGCATGCCGCTCGGTCCGCTGGTCGGCGGCTTTCTGCTGAACCACTTCTGGTGGGGCTCGGTCTTCCTGATCAACATCCCGATGGCCGCGCTCGGTATCGCCGCCTGCGTCTTCCTGCTGCCCGAGACCCGCGACCCGGCGAGCCCAAAGGTCGGCCTCGTCTCCACCGCGCTCACCACGACCGGCCTGGGCGCCCTCATCTACGCGATCATCCAGGCCCCCGACCGCGGCTGGGGCGACGACCTGGAACTGGCGATGTTCGGGGCGGCCGCCGTGCTGCTCGCCTCCCTGGTGCTGCGCGAACGTCGGATGCCCAGCCCCATGCTGGACATGAGCCTGCTCGCGCAGCGCGGCTTCCTGCTCAACACCGTCGCCGCGACCCTGGTGATGTTCGTGCTGTCGGGCCTGATGTTCGCCGTGCCGACGTATCTCCAGGCGGTCCTCGGGCACGACTCCTTCGGCACCGGTCTGCGGCTGCTGCCGATGATGGCCGGGCTGATGGTCGCCGCGAAGGGCGCCCAGCCGGTCCTCGCCCGGTTCGGGGCGCGCGCGGTGGTCAGCGCGGGTCTGGTCGTGCTCGCCTTCGCCGCGCTGCTGGGCAGCCGCACCACCACGGACTCCGGTTACGGCTTCACCGCCCTGTGGCTGTCGCTCACCGGCCTCGGCTTCGGCTTCTCCATCGTCCCCGCCATGGACGGCGCGCTCGGCGCCCTGCCCGCCGACCGGGCCGGCAGCGGCTCCGGGCTGCTCAGCACCTTCCGCCAGGTCGGCGGCGCCATCGGCGTCGCCCTGCTCGGCAGCCTCCTCGCCGGCGCCTTCCGGGACCGGCTCGACGTGGCCGGGCTGCCCGGGCCCATGGCGCACGCGGCCAAGGAGTCCGTGGTCGCCGCGCACGCGGTGGCCGCGCACACCGGCTCGGCCCGGCTGGCGGCCTCCGCGAACCTCTCGTACGTCCACGGCATGACCGTGGTCCTCATCGTGTGCGGGATCGCCTCCCTGGTGGCAGCCCTGCTCGCGGCGCTGTTCCTGCCGAACACCCCCGTCGTGCAGCACACCGGCCGGAAGGAGGCCCCGGCCGTGGCCACCCCCGTCGCGGATGCCGGACAATGACCGCCATGACGGCCGCACGTACCCCCACCACCGCTCCGAGCCACTCCCCCGCCGACCGCCCCCGCCTCGGCCTGCGGGAACGGAAGAAGATCAAGACCCGGGAGGCGATCCGTGCGGCGACGTACGCCCTGGTCAAGGAGCAGGGCTACGACGCCACGACGATCGACCAGATCGCCGAGCGGGCCGAGGTGTCGCCGTCGACCGTCTTCCGGTACTTCCCGACCAAGGAGGACATCGTCCTCACGGACGAGTACGACGCGGTGATGCTGGAGGAGATCAGGCAGCGGCCCGTCGAGGAGCCCTGGCCGGACACCCTCCGTCACGTCCTGCACCGGGCCGTCGAGCTCGGCACCTCCGAGGACGAGGAGGTGTCCCGGCTCCGCACCCACCTCATGGTCCAGGTCCCGGCGGTGCGCTCGCGGATGATGGAGAGCATGTCGGCCACCGGCCGCATGCTCTGCGAGGCCATAGGCGAGCGCACCGGCCGCGCCCCGGACAGCCTGGAGGTCCGGGTCTACGCCATGTCCCTGATCGGCGGCCTGATGGAAACCTCCATGTACTGGGCGGAGAACGACCACCGGGACGACTTCGGGGCCCTGATCGACCGCGCCCTGGACGTCATGCGGCACGGCCTCCCCGGCGAAAAACCCTGAGGTCCGGGCCGCCTCCCGTGCGATGCTGACGGGGTGAACGGACCCGAGATCCACGTCGAAGTCGCCCCCGCGCTCCACCTGTTCGTGCCGGCCGCCCGGCGGGCCGGCGCCACGCCGCTCGGCACGGACGGCGTCTCGACGCTCGGCCATGTCATCGAGTCCCTCGGCGTCCCGCTGACCGAGGTCGGCTCACTGGTCGTGGACGGCAGCGCGGTGCCGGTCTCGCACATCCCGAAGGCGGGCGAGACGGTGAGCGTCCGGGAGGTGGAGCGCCCCCAACGGGTCCCCGGCGCCCCACTCCGCTTCCTCCTCGACGTCCACCTCGGCACCCTCGCCCGCCGCCTGCGCCTGCTCGGCGTCGACACGGCCTACGAGTCGACGGACATCGGCGACCCGGCACTCGCCGCCCGCTCAGCGGCCGAAAGGCGCGTG
This sequence comes from Streptomyces roseochromogenus subsp. oscitans DS 12.976, assembly GCF_000497445.1. Classification (NCBI taxonomy): domain Bacteria; kingdom Bacillati; phylum Actinomycetota; class Actinomycetes; order Kitasatosporales; family Streptomycetaceae; genus Streptomyces; species Streptomyces roseochromogenus. Next base: position 3,409,238 of record NZ_CM002285.1, read on the forward strand.
ATGCTCAGCCGCGACCGAGGCCTCCTGCGCCGCCGCGAGCTCTGGGCCGGCGCCTTCGTCTACAGCACTCGCCCCGACGACCAACTCCACGACGTCCTCGACCGCTTCGCCCCCGACCTCCACCCCTGGACCCGCTGCACGGCCTGCAACGGCCTGCTGAGACAGGCCACCAAGGAAGAACTGTCCGGCCAGCTCAAGCACGGCACGAGACGCTCGTACGACATCTTCGCCCAGTGCACGGAATGCGGCCGCGCCTACTGGAAGGGCGCGCACCACGACCAGCTGGAGGCCATCGTGGAGCGCGCCCTGGCAGAACACGGCTAGCGCCTGCTCCCACCGCCCTTCACATCGCCCTTGTCACAGGCGATTCCGTTCCGGTCCGGGTCCAACCCCAGGGGATCGTCCGCGCCGTTGACCTTCAGACGGCCGTAGTCGTTCCGCTGCAGCCAGGTGCAGCGAGCCGCGGTCGTCTTCTTCACCTGCGGCGGAAACACGGTCGGCACGCACACGTTGACCGAGCCGTAGTGCCGGTCGCAGCCGGACAGGGTCGGGCTGACCTGCTGGGACGTGCGCTTCCTGCCGGGCCCCGACACCTTGCCGGTGAGGCCGTCGGCGAAGGCGTGGATGTGCGGGGAGGCGGCGTTGGCGGTCAGGGCCGCCGGGCCCGTCAGATGCACCCACTGGGCCACCGAGGGCACCCCGTTGGCGTCGACCGCGAAGAGCATGTACCAGCCGGGCGGCGCCAGGTTGGGGTTGTTCGTCACGTTCAGGTCGACGTTGTTGCCGTCCACCGAGAGCGGCAGATCCACGAACCGCTGATTCGGATCGGACGAATGGGTCACCGCGGCCGGGCGGATCAGCTCCGCCTTGGCGATCGGCCGGTCGACGGTGATCCGCTGGGTGTCGCCGTACTTCCACTCCTGGCTGATCACCGAGGTGATCGTCGGGCGGGTGCCCTTGTAGAGGTACGGCGGGGTGTAGATCGACACGTTGTGGTTCCAGCTGCCGTTGCCCGGGTTGTCGCCGGTGGCCATCACCCGGCCGTCGGGCAGCAGGAACGCCGAGGAGTGGTAGCCGCGGGACTCGGGGTCGGCGGCCACCTGCTGGAAGGCGTTGGTGGCAGGGTCGTAGAGCGAGGACTCGTACACCGGGTTGGCGCGGTTGTGCAGGGCGCCGCCCGTCTCCAGCACCTTGCCGTCGGGCAGCAGCACGGTGGAGACGTACATCTTGCCCTGGCTGCCGGTCTCCGGGACCTTGCCGTTGCCCAGGTCGACCGTGCCCTGCGGGATCGGCGGCCCGGCGACGTACGACGGGTTCGCCTGCTTGAGGTCGATCACATCGGTGAGGCGGCCCGCGTCGGGGTTGGAGTCGATGTTGCCGCCGCCGACCGTCAGCACCCGCTGATCCTGCGCCGGAGGCAGCAGCACGGACGACGACTGGTCCCGCTGGTCCTTGTTCTGCAAGCCCGGGATCTGGGTGACCGTGTTGGCGCCGTAGTCGTAGATCGCCGAGCCGGTGCCGGGGATGTTGTTGCCGAATACATGGCTGCCCGAGTAGAAGAGGCGGCCGTCCTGCATCAGGATCATCGCCGGGTACAGCCCCCAGAACGACCAGGTCTGGTTGACCTTCCACGTCGGCAGCCACTGCTGGTCCTTGTCGGACCAGCGCTCGGCGGTCACGGACCCGGTGGAATCCTCGCGCAGCCCGCCGAAGGTGATGACGTCACCGTTGCCCAGCTCGGTCGCCGACGGGTACCAGTGGCCGTCGTTGAGATCGTTGGTCTTCGTGTACGTCTCGGTCTTCGGGTCGAAGATGTACGAGTCCTTGAACCCCTCGTAGCCATGTGTGCCGTTCGGGTCCGGATAGGACTTGTTGCCGCTCAGTACGAGCACCCGGCCGTCCTGGAGCTGGACGTGCCCCGCGCAGAACATGTCCTTCGGCGTGGGGATGACCTTGTAGGTGCCGGCCGAGGGGTCGTACACCGCACTCGTGAACGTACCCGCGTTGAAGGCGTCCTGGCTGTTGCCGGAGCCGGCGATCAGCAGCACCTTGCCGTTGCTGAGCACGACGGAGTGCATGGAGCGGACCGGGTTCTGCGTCGGCAGGACGGACCAACTGCCGTTCGCGCACTGGTCGTTGGTGCCGGTGCACTGAGCGGGCGGGGTCACGTCCGGGACCTGGTCCATGGTGTAGTCGTCGGTGGTCGCCGAGCCGGTGCCGTAGACCGAGACACCCCAGGTGATGCGGTCGGTGCCGGGCGGGATCTCGGGAGTGCGGACGGTGGCCTGCGTCCAGGCCGACGCCATGTCGAGGGTTTTGACGTCGGTCCAGTACTGCCAGCCGGCGGTCGTGTCGTGCCGGAACAGCGTGACGTTGGCGTCCGGGGTGGTGGTCTTGTACCAGACCCCGAGGTCGTACTGCTTGCCGACGGTCACGGCCGGTGCGCAGTCGGTGGACTCGGTGAGCATCGCCTTGCGGTCGCCGGAGACCCGGCGGGTCAGCGTGACCTTCATGGCGCTGGCGCCCGAGTGCGCGTCCGGCGTCGTCTCGAAGGTGAAATCGTTGTCGCCCCAGCCGGACTTCTCCCAGCAGTACGGCATGCCGTCCGTACCGGCGGTCTCGAATCCCGGGTTCTTGATCAGGTTGGCGGCCTCGGCGCTCTGCGGCGCGGCGAGGAGCAGCCCGGCGGTCAGGGCGCCCACCCCGGCCAGCGCGGTCCGTCTGCGGTACTTGCTCAAGCGGCTCTCCTTGCTCGGCTCCCCCGGCGGCGGGGGAGGTAGACCAGCGCCTCGGTCCCGACGAAGCGCAGAACGAACGTCATGACCAGCGCGAGCGCAGTGGCCGGCAGGGCGCCCATGCCGAACCGGCCGACGAGCAGCGCGATCAGCGGGATACGCAGCACCAGGTCGGCGTTGGCCAGCAGCGCGAACCGGCCGAGCCGGTCCCACCAGCGGCGGTGCGCGCGCCGGTCGCGGAACAGCAGCTGCTCGATGAGCAGGAAGTTCCAGGCGACACCGAGCTGGTTGGCGAGGATCTCGGCGGGCAGGTAGCCCATGCCGAGCACGGTCAGCGCCCAGAGTCCGGCGAGGTTCGGCACGAAGCCGCTCGCGCCGATCAGCCCGAAGCCGGCCATGCGGGCGGCGGGCGAGGTGGTGCGCAGCCCGGCCAGATGGCGCAGGAAGCGGAAGCCCTCCTGCGCGGTCGACTTGGACTCCCCCGCGAACCGGTCCTGGAAGACGAACGGCACCTCGGCGACCCGGCCCGGGCGGCTGCGGACGGCCAGCTCCAGCAGGATCTTGTAGCCGAGGGGCTTCAGCTCGTCGGCGCTGACGGCGCTGCGCCGGATGGCGAAGAAGCCGCTCATCGGGTCGCTGATGCCGTGCAGCCGGCGCGGGAAGAGGGCCTTGGTGAGCCAGGTCGCGCCGCGCGAGACGGCCACCCGGTAGCCGCCGGCGAGCCCGGCCCGGCTGCCGCCCTCGATGTACCGGGAGGCGACGACCAGGGCGGCGTTCGCCTGCTCGCCAGTGGCCACCAACTCCGGTATCAGGGAGGGCGGATGCTGGCAGTCGCCGTCCATGATGACGATCCACTGCGAGGTCGCCGCCTTCAGCCCCGCTACGACCGCCCCGCCGAGCCCGCCGACGGGTTCCGCGCGGTGCAGTACGGCCACCGGGAACGGGCAGTCCCGGGCGGCCGCGCGGATCACCTCGGGGGTGTCGTCGGTGGAGTCGTCCACGAAGACGACCTCACAGGGCAGCCGCGCGGGCACCGACTCGGTGATCAGCCGCAGCAGCCGCCGGATGTTCGCGGACTCGTTGAAAGTCGGCACGACGACGGTGACGGCGCCGGGCTCGGCTATTTCCGCGGCGTCCAGGCCCGGTATCGGGGCGGTGTACTCGCTCATCGGGCGCCACCCGCTGCCTGGATCCGGCGGATCTCGATGCGGTCCGGGCCGCTGCCGAAGGTGGCGACCGGCATGGAGTGCTGGATGGCGGCCCTGACGCCCGGCAAGTCCTTGGCGTCACGGCGGACGGTCGGCGAGGCGACGACGTAGTCGATGTCCCGGTAGCCGTGCGGCAGGGTCTTGGTGACCGCCGGGTCGAGGTCGGCCTTGTAGAACCAGATGGCGCCGAGCCCGGGCCGGTATCCGGCGTGCACGAGGTCCAGCCAGAGGGCGTCGTCGACGAGGACCCGGGTGTCCTTCGGGTCCGCCACCCGGGTGCTGAGCCAGTGGGAGGCCTGCCGGTACGGCTTGTTGGCGTCGGCCGTGACAGCGGTGCGGTCGCCGTCGTACCAGTGCGGTACGACATAGCCGCCGGCGGCGAGCGCGAGCAACGCGGCGAGCGCGTACCGGCCCCCGGTGAGGTACCGCTTCTCGCTCTCGGCGCGCCCTCTGCGGATGACCGCGTGTGCGACGGAGGCGGCGCCGCCGGCCAGGACCAGGCCGAGGAAGGGCAACGCGCCGATGACGTACATGGCGGGCAGATAGCCGCCCGGGCGCAGGGCGACGGCGGCCAGGACGGCCACCGTCAGCGCCGGACCGGCGAGGGCGCGGGCGGTGACCGACCAGCGCCAGGTGAGCAGCAGGAGCAAGGCTCCGGCGAGGCCGCCGAGGGGCAGGACTCGGTCGTAGTACAGCCAGGAGTGCAGGACGCCGTACGAGCCGGAGCCCTCATCGAGGATGAATCCCGAACCCGGCCTGGACATCTGGTACTTGATGCCGTCCCACAGCGAGACATGCCCGGCGCCCGGGAACAGCTCGCCCTTCAGCAGGGCGAACAGCGGGTAGGAGAAGCCGATCAGGACGCAGGCGGTGACGGCTCCGGTGAGGGCGAACTTGCGGGTGTCACGGTGGCTGTGCCGCCACATGGTGACGAACAGGGCGGGCAGGACGACGAGCATCGTCTCCTTGGTGAGCACGCCCGCGGCGGCGGCGAGGCCCGCGCCGAAGTGGTGCCAGAGGTGGCGGCTGGGCGAGGCGGCGAGGCAGAACGCCAGCAGCAGCCACATCACGGCGATGTTGTCGAGGAAGATCTCCCGGCTGAGCACGACCGCGAGCGGGGAGAGCCCGAACAGGGCCATGCCGAGTCCGGCGGCCCAGCGGGGCAGCGAGAGCCGACGTCCGAGGACGTGGACGAGGACCGCGCTGACCCCGCTGACCAGCAGCATCACGATCCGCATGGTGCCGACGGTCATCGAGCCGGGGCTGATCGCCGAGGGGATCCAGCTGGCCAGGGCTATCTGGATCCAGCCGAGCGGCGGGTGGTCGTACCAGTAGGTGTAGTGGGCGAGGCCCCGGCCCTGCTGGACGGCCCAGGCCTGGGCGAGGTAGGTGCCCTCGTCGTCGCTGAGGGTCGGGTAGTCGGCGATGTTCCAGCCCTGGACGACGAGGATCGCGGTGAGCAGAGCGCCGCAGAGCAGCAGGTCGGGGCGGGAGGAGCGGAGTCGTACCGGAGGCTGCGTTCGACCGGTCGAACGGGTCGTGGGCGCAGCCTGGCGCTGCGCGGGGACCGTGGCTGCGGTCACCGCGGGAAGAGTGGAGGTCACGCGGGAACGTCCTCTCGGAGGGACTCGGCCGCGGTGAGGTGCGCGCCGACGTGCGAGGTCAACTCCCAGTCGTTCTGGCCGCGTTGCTCGCGCCACACGGCGCGGATCGCGGCACCCGCGAGGAGGACCTGATAGAAGGGCCCGCCCACGATGAGCTTCACGTAGTGGACGAAGCGGACCCTGAGGCCGTACTGAACGCCGAAGTCGTGCAGTCCGACCACCTCGAAGACGAAGGTGACGACGGCGGTGACCAGCGGCAGGAAGGTGAGGAAGGCGATGCCGACGGGGACGTCGAGGAAGAGCGCGACGGCCGCGTTGAGCGGGATGATGACGCCGGAGAAAGCCTGCATGAACGGGGTCATCAGGGTGTACCGGGCGAGCAACCGCTGCCCGAATCCCGGGAGTTGCCGCCAGTCCTTCTTCCGGTACACCTGCAGGAAGCCCTGGTTCCAGCGGGTGCGCTGCTTGAGCAGCGACATCAGCGAGCCCGGGGTCTCCTCGCGGGTGACCATGTCGGAGTCGTAGGCGACGACGACCTTTTTGCCGACGGACGAGAGCCGGACGCCCAGGTCGCAGTCCTCCGCGAGGCAGTTGGGGTCCCAGCCGTCCGCTTCCCTGAGGACGTCGGTCCGTACGAAGACGGTGTTGCCGCCGAGCGGGATGAACCCCTTCTGCGCGTGCAGGTGCAGCCGGGAGCGGAACCAGAAGAAGTACTCCAGGCAGTTGCGCAGGCTGTACCAGCTGGAGTGGAAGTTGATGAGCTGGACGCCGCCCTGGACGACATCCGCCCGCGTCGTCCGGAAGGCGTGGTCGACGTGGGCGAGCAGCTCCGGATGGACCTGGTCCTCGGCGTCGAAGACCCCGACGACGTCGCCGCGGCAGTGCGGCAGCGCCGTGTTCATGGCCTTGGGCTTGTTCTTCTTCTCGTGGGTGTCGACGACGACCCGGACGCGCTGGTCACGGGCGGCGGCCTGCTCGGCCACCTCCGTGGTCTCGGGGTCGTCGTGCCCGACGATCACGATGATCTCGAAGTCGGTGTGCGTGGACTCCAGCAGCCGCTGGATGGTGTGGTCGAGCACGGCTTGCTCGTGCCGGGCCGGCAGGAGCAGCGAGAAGGACAGGTGCTCGCCCCCGTCCGGCCTGCCGAACCGGGTGGAGGCCAGCACCTCGGGCGTACGCCACGCGTGCATCTGCCACCACAGAGTGAAGGCCGCCATCCAGAACAGGGCCAGTGAAACGGCAGCGATGAAGACAGACGTCAGCAAAAAGATCCCCCCAGATCCCCTGATATCCCCCAGCGCACGCGACGGTGAGTCACGATCGTCGCGTCGCTGTGGAGAGCGTAGGGGGGATCTGTGAAGCGCGGGAGCTCTTCCGATAAATAGCTTGTTTCGGAACGGTGGTAGGGGAAGCGGTATCTATCCGAACACCCGCTCACTTTCGGACAGTTCGCCCTTACCCCGCGCCGTGCGTCTACGCAGCTCAGCGGCTGTTGAGCTGGGTCCGCAGCCGTTCCGGATCGGTCGTCGGCGCGTCACAGGTGAAGTTACGGCACACGTAAACCGCAGGTTGACCGCCCACGAGCGGGCGGCCGGCGACGAGCGGGAATTCATCACTCTCCGCAGTACCCATGGCCACGACCGCGCCCGGGGCGGTGCCCAGAAGTGCCGTACGGTGCAGGGCCGTTGTCTTTTCGTCTGCGGGGTCGGGTCCGACGACGGCGATCTCCTTCGGCCCGTCGAGAAGGGCCTCGGCGACGGCCAGCCCCCAGCCGATGAACCGGGGCACGCGCGGCCCCAGGGCCTTCACCACTCCCAACGCCCGTTCGGCGGCGGTCCGATGAGGCTCGGAACCGGTGTGCGCGGCATAGCTCAGCAGGGCGGCGGCCGCGGCGGTCCAGCCGGAGGGGGTGGCGTTGTCGGTGGGGTCCTGCGGTCGGCGGATGAGCTGTTCGGCGTCGGCAGCGGTGTCGTAGAGGGCGCCGGTCCCGGGGTCGGTGAAGCGGGCGAGCACATGGTCGAGGAGCAGTCCGGCGAAGTCCAGCCACACGCCCTCCCCCGTCACGGAGGCCAGCGCCAGGAAGCCCTCGGCGACGTCCGCGTAGTCCTCCAGGACACCGGCGTTGGGGCCGACCCGGCCGTCCTTGCTGGTGCGGGCGAGCTGGGCGTGTTCGTCGAGGTGCACACGGACGAGGAGGTCGGCGGCGACGAGGGCGGCCTCGATCAGATCGGGCCGGTCGAAGTAGGCGCCGGTCTCGGCGAGCGCGGCGACGGCGAGGCCGTTCCAGGCGGCGACGACCTTGTCGTCCCGGCCGGGTGCGGGGCGCCGCCGCCGTTCGCGCAGCAGCCGTTCCTGGACGGAGGCGATCTTCTGGGCGTCGAAAACGGTTTCCTGCTGGGGCAGTTGGAGGACCGACTGGCCGTGCTCGAAGGTGCCCTCGTCGGTCACTCCGTAGTACTGGGCGGCGAGGTCGCCGTCCGCGTCGCCGAGGACGGCACGCAGCCGCTCGGGCGTCCACACGTAGTACGCACCCTCGACGTGCCGCCCGCTCCCGTCGTCGCTGTCGGCATCGAGCGCGGAGGCGAATCCGCCTTCGTCCGTGCGGAGTTCGCCGACGAGGAAGTCGGCGGTCTCCAGGGCGACGCGCCGGGCGAGGTCCGATCCGGTGGCGCGCCAGAGGTGGGCGTAGACCCGGCACAGCAGCGCGTTGTCGTACAGCATCTTCTCGAAGTGCGGCACGACCCAGTCACGGTCGACGGAGTACCGGGCGAAGCCGCCGCCCAGCTGGTCGTAGATCCCGCCCCGGGCCATGCGCTCGCAGGTGTCCTGGGCCATCTGCAGCGCGCCCTCGGCGCCGGTCCGCGCGTGGTGCCGCAGCAGGAACTCCAGCACCATGGACGGCGGGAACTTCGGCGCACCGCCGAATCCGCCGCGCTGCGGGTCGTACTCGCGGGTCAGTCCGAGCAGGGCTTGCGCGAGTTCCTGCTCGCCGGGCGGCTGCGCGGCCTGGTGGCTGATCTCCCGCTGGGCGAGGTCGCGGACGATCTTCCCGGCGACCTCGGTGACCTCGTCACGCCGGGTGTCCCAGGCCTGCCGCACGCCCTCCAGCACCTGCCGGAAGGAGGGCATGCCGTGCCGGGGCGCGGGCGGGAAATAGGTCCCGAAGTAGAACGGCTCGGCGTCCGGGGTGAGGAAGACGGTCATCGGCCACCCGCCCTGGCCGGTGGCGGCCTGTACGGCCTCCATGTACACGGCGTCCACGTCCGGCCGCTCCTCGCGGTCGACCTTGACGCTGACGAAGTGCTCGTTGAGATAGTCGGCGGTGGCCCGGTCCTCGAAGGACTCGTGCGCCATGACATGACACCAGTGGATCACCGGAAGCATAAGTGGCAGGACGCATAGCCCACGCTCAAGAGAATGGGCACGTCCCGCCGCTTCGCTTCCGTCATCGCCTCCTCTCCCCATGGCCACCAATCCACCGGGTTGGAAGCGTGCTGGAGCAGGTAGGGCGATTGGGAGTCAGCCAATCGATTCATACCGGCATCGTCGCACGACCGGTACCGTCCGGCCCACCTTGCGAGGCTGTGTGTCCGGCCTCAGCGGCCGGTGCGACGACGTCGTACCGCCTGTTCGCGGGCGCAGAGGAGGGCTGGAGAGCCGACGAGGAGCGGGGCCTGCGCGGTGACGGGCTGCGGCCGTCCGCGACGAGCAGGTCCTCCCTGCGCGTGTCGGCATACACCACGTCGATTTCCATGAAGTAGTCCACCTCAGATCAGCCGGCGAGGAACCGGACGGCACGTCTGCGCCCCTCGGCCGCGTTGAGCGGGCGGACCCGTCCGTCGCATCCCGCCCTGGCGTTCGACTGCGCCTCGCTCACGCTTGAACGTCCGCGCAGGGCGGCGACGGTCGCGGGCGAGACCCCCGTACTCCCCGCGATCCGCCGGTCCGACCCCTGCGAACGGGTGGAGAGGAAGCGCTCGGCCGCCGCGGTGCGGTCGGCCTGCGACAGCGGCAGTCCGTGCTGGGAGTTCAGCCGGACGGCCGGGACGAACGCATCCTCCCCGGTGCCCTCGACGAACCAGGCCTCGACGTACTCCTCTCCACGCGGCAGCGCCGCCCGCAGACGGTGTGCCCCGTGTCCCTCCTCAGGACGCGCTGCACCACCGGTCAACACCTCGGGCACGGGCGGTACCTTCCTGCAGGCGACATACGGTGGATCTCACTGCAGCACATCGCTGCTGCCGCATGAAGTGATGACGGGGGTCAGCTTGGTCAGTCTGGTCAGTTCGGCACCGCACGCGTGCGGCCCGCCCTTTCGTGAAAGGTGACCCACTCCTGTGAAGCACCCTGGACGCACCCGCTGGGCCATCGGCGGGCTGCTCGCCGGAGGAATAGTCGTCAACTTCATGGACCGGACGGCCTTATCGGTGGCGAGCTCGCCCCTGGCCCTTGAATTCGGCCTCGATCTGAGCCGACTCGGCGTCGTGCTCGCCGCGTTCACGTGGTCGTACTGTCTGGTTCAGCTGCCGGCCGGCGCCCTGGTGGACATCTTCGGCGTGTCCTGGCTCACCCGTATCGGGTCGGCCCTGTGGGCTGTCGCCAGCCTGCTGACCGCGGTGGCCGGCGGACTCGGTCCCCTCATCGCGGCACGTCTGCTGCTGGGCGTGGCCGAGGGACCGTCCATGGTCTCCGCGTCCAAGGCGACCGCCGCGTGGTTTCCGCTCGGCGAACGCGGTACGGCGACGGCGGTGTTCGACGGCGCCACCAAGTTCGCCAACATGGTGGCGTTCCCGGTGCTGGCTTTCGTGATGAGCGAGTGGGGCTGGCGGGCCGGGTTCCTGTTCAGCGCGGCACTCAGCCTGGTGTTCTCGGCGCTGTGGTGGTGGGGCTACCGGGACCCGTCCGAGCATCCCCTGCTGCGCGACAGCGAGCGGGAGTTCATCCTCGGCGGCGGGGCGCGGGACACCGACCGGGGGCGTGCCGGGCAGCTCCGCTCCGTCCTGTGCACCGGAAGGAACTGGGTCGTGGCCCTCGCCTTCGCCTGCTACGGCTACACGATCAACGTGGTGGTCACCTGGATGCCCGAGTTCTTCCAGCGGCAGTTCGGCCTCCGGCTGCTCAACTCCGGCATCCACTCGATGATCCCCTGGGCGGTGGCGACCGTGGCCGAACTCGTGGTCGGCGGCTGGCTGGTGGACCGGCTGGTCCGCCGGGGCCATGACCCGATGCGGATCCGCAGGAACGTACTGACCGTGGGACTGACACTCGGCGCCACGATCGGGGCGGCGGGGACCGCCGATTCGGCGGCCGAGGCCGTGTGCTGGATGTCGGTCTCACTCTCCGGGCTGGCCATCGCGGCACCCGTGGCGTGGAGCCTGCCGGGCCTGCTGGCGGCGCCCGGCACCGTGGGGGCGGTCAGCGGCCTGATGAACTTCGCCAACACGGCGGCCACCGGCTTCGGTGTGATGTTCACCGGGTGGCTGGCTCAGGCGACCGGAACGTTCCACGCGCCCTTCCTGTTCGCGGTCGCGGTGCTGGCCGTGGGCGTACTCCTGTACCGGTACGTGCTGCGTACGACGGCGTCGGACAGCTCACCGCCCCGGCTCCGGCCCTCGGCGTCGTCCGAGATCAAGGCCTGAGATCTGCACGCCGGGCCGCTCCACCGCACACACCGTGAGCACCTGCGCCTCGCCTGCAACAACTGTGTGCGCCGTCACGGATTCCGTAGCATTGCGCCAGGGAAGTGCTGGCAAGGGAGGTCGAGGTTCCGCAATGAACGAGACGTCACTGCTGGCTACTTGCCTGGTGCGATTAGCGTGGTCGCCGGAGCGACTGGCCAGCGAGATCAACAAGAGGTGCGGCACCGGAACCATCAGCAGCAAGGCCCCCTACAACTGGCTCAAGGGTGCCCGCCCCCGACGCCGGCTCCCTCACGTGGTCGCGCAGATCCTGTCCGACCGGCTCGGTGAACCCATCTCCGTCGAAGCGCTGTGGCCCCAGCACTTCACGGCGGCCCAGGACCCGCAGGCGCAGGCCGCCGGTCTCCGGGCCCCGGGCACGAACGGCGCCGCGGAGCCCGGGCACGACCTGATCGGCGCCGCGGTGGACTGGCTGGTGGCCGACGAGGCGGACGCGCCCTCGCAGCTCCGCGGCGACGAACTCCCCGCCGTCGCCGTCGACCTGCTGACCACCCGGATCCGTCAGCTGCGCGAGCTGGACGACGCCTTCCGCGGCACCCGGCTGGTGATGGACTGGGCACTCCAGGACTTCCAATGGGCCAGAAGACTGGCTGACGAGTGCTGTTACGACGCGGAGACCGGCGTACGGCTGCACCGCGGCATCGCCGAGCTGGGCCAGCTCGCCGGATGGCTGGCCGCGGACCTGGGGATGACCAGGCGCAGCCGGAGCTGTTTCGTGACCGCGTTGCGCGCCGCGCACACCGCGGGCGACCGTGCCCTGGCCGCGTACATCATTTCCTGTATGAGCTACCACGCCACGTGGGAAGGCCGGGGCGAGGAGGCGCTGCGTCTGATCCGCATCGCACGCAAGGGTTCAGCGGTGGAGGACATGGGTCTCGGCGCGGCGTTGCTGGCCACCCGTGAGGCACGGGCCCGTGCGAGCCTCGGCGACGAGGCCGGCTGCCGGCTCGCCATGGACGCGGCGGCCGACCTCAGCCGGCATGGTGAGCCGCCGGCCGACGCCCCCTGGGCCTACTGGCTGACACCGGCCGTCATGGTGGCCGACGCCGGTCGGGCATGGCTGGAACTGGGCCGCCCCCACCAGGCGGAGCAGCATCTGGCACACGGCATCGAACTGCTCGGGGACAGCCAGCCGCTGAACCGGCTGCTGCACCACACCTCGCTGGCCGAGGCCCGGCTGTCCCGGCACATTGTGGACGGCGCGGCGGAAGCCGCCCACGACGCCCTGTCCCTCGCCGGGCGGGCCGCCTCCCGGCGCGCCCGGACCCGCCTGACGACCCTCCGCCACAGGTTCCAGCGCTACGACAGCCGGGCGGCACGCGACTTCGTACAGCGGGCGAACGACGTCCTGAGCGCCGATCCCCAGGAGACGGCAAGCTGACAGAGCCGACAGGGGGCCGGGGCCCGGCCACGAGTTGCCCGTCGTACCCAGGCACCGTCGTACCCAGGCACCGAGGAGAACACCACGGATATGCGAGTCACCCACGGCGTACCGCTCGCCCCGATGACGACACTGGGCATCGGAGGCCCGGCAGCGGCCTTCGTCGATCTGGACGATCCGGCGGACTTCCCCTCCTTCGTCGAGCTCGCCGGCACCTACGCCGATGAACCGGTATGCCTGGGGGCCGGCAGCAACGTCCTGGTCAGCGACCTGGGCTGCTCGTCCGCCGTGCTGCGGATGAACACCAGAGGCGTACGGTGGCGGGGGGAGACCGCCGACGGCCGCACGCTGGTCGAGGTCCAGGCCGGCCACCCGCTCGTCGACCTCGTCGCCACCACCATCGACGAGGGCCTGAGCGGTATGGAGATGCTCGTGGGCATCCCCGGGACGACGGGCGCCACGCCGATCCAGAACGTCGGCGCCTACGGTCAGGAGATCTCCGACACCCTGGTCGAAGTGACCGCCTGGGACTGGGAGTTGGGACGCAGGGTCGCCATGGAGGCCGCGTCCTGCGGGCTGGGCCACCGCACCAGCATCTTCAAGAGATCCCGTCGCTGGACCCTGCTGAAGCTGGTCTTCGCCCTGCGCCGTTCCGAGTTGAGCGCCCCGGTCACCTATCGGATGGTCGCCGCGGAACTCGATGTCCCGGTGGGCAGCCGGGTCCCTTTGTCCGAGGCCGCCGAGGCCGTGCTCGTCGTCCGCAAGGGCAAGGGCATGGTGCTGGGCTGCTGTGACACCGACCGGCGGTCGGTCGGCAGTGTGTTCCTCAGTCCCGAGATCACCCCCGCCCAGGCGGAACGACTGCGCGCCCGCAACGCGCCCGTCAACGAGTTCCCCGACGGCTCGACCCGGGTCAGCGCGAGCTGGCTCATCCGCCAGGCCGGCTTCGAACTCGGCGCCCCGATCGTCGAGGGCGTACGCATCTCGTCGCTGCACTACACCCTGGTCGCCGACGAGGGGGCGAGGGCGGCCGAATTCACCCGGGCCATCGACATCGTCCAGGAGCAGGCCCTGCTCCGGACGGGGGTGCGGCTCACTCCTGAAGTCGACTTCGTCGGGGAATGGGAGCCGGGTTCCCCCAGCCGGTGTCCGGGACGCCAGCTCGCGAAGCCTTAGCTCCTGGGCCTCCGTTCGCCACCGTTTTCTCCTTTCTGCCGGCTCATGCTCATGGGCCGGCCGGTTCGCCGTTCCGCTCTGCCACAGGCTCTGGCACGTACTCGGGCTCAGGCGCGTACTCGGGCTCAGGCGCGTACTCGGGCTCGGGGGCGGGCTCGGGGGCGGCGTAGAAGCGCAGGTTCACGTGGCGTGCCCCTTCAGGGGCGTCCTCGCGGGTGTGGCCGTAGCGGTCGAGCAGTTCCCCGTAGGCGCGGACGAAGGCGTGCAGGTCCTCCTTGGTCATCCAGGCGCCGGTGCGCTGCACCTGGGCCCAGCCCTGAGGTCCGCGGTACTCCTGGTGGGCACGGCGGAAGAGCCGCGTGTCGACCTCGATCTTCAGCAGGGCGAGCTGTTCGGCGGCCGCGTACTCGTCGAGGCCCATTGTGGCCGGGTCGGGCGTGGTGTGGCTGAACGGCAGCGAGCGCCACCACCGCTCCCGCCCGCCGGACTTCTCCGGGATCTCCTCGATGAGCCACTGCTCGGCGAGTTTGCGCAGGTGATAGCTGGTGGTGCCGGAGCTCTCGCCGAGTTCGCGGGCGAGGACGGTGGAGTTCGCCTCGCCGTGCCGGCCGAGGTAGTCGAGGATCCGGCGGCGCAGGGGGTTGCCGAGGGACTTGTAGAGGGCGGTGCGCTCCAGGCTGGTCATCTCGGGCATGCCGTCGCTCATGCGGCCACCGTAACCCTGAGAACCCTGAGAAGTCCCCGAGATTGCCGAATTTTCTTTGCAGAGTTTTCTCTGCGTTCTACGGTGGAGGCGGTCGAGAGCGGTCCGAGGCAGCTGGTGGAGGCTGGCGTGAGGGGCTGCGGGAGGGGGGCGACGATGACGATGGGGATGACGGGGACAGAGAAGCCGCGGACGAAGAAGCCGGAGACGGAGAAGCCGGCGGCGCACAGGGGGTGGGCGCTGATCGCGCTGGCAGCGGCGGCGGTTCTGCTGGTGCCGTGGATGGTGGTGCTGGCGATGACGCTGCCGGGCAGCACCAAGGTGGACAACTGGCCGCTGGCCTGGATCGGCCTCGACGTCCTCATGGCGGCGGGCTGTGCGGCAACGGCCTTGCTCGGCCTGCTCGGCGACGCCAGGGCCCGCCTGACGGCCTCGGCGACCGCGTCGGTCGCGGTGCTGGACGCCTGGTTCGACATAACGACGGCGGGCACCGGCGCCCCGCTGGCCGAGGCGCTGCTGTGTGCGGTGGCGGAGGCGGCACTGGCGGGGGCGTGCGTCCACCTCGCGCTGGGCAAGGGGCGCGGCCGGCGCCGTAACCTCGGCGCCGCGTGCCCGGGCGCTCGTCAAGAAGCCGACGGCCACCCGTCAAGAACCCGACACGAAACCCTCACCGCACCCGCTGATCGTCAGCCCCTCGCCATCCTGTCTTCCCCGAAGGACACTCGTAGACAAGGAAGTTGACGCCGGAGGGGGACGGGACATGCGGGACGGCCATCGGGCGGAGGCCGAGCGGCTGCTGGCGCGCGCCGTCGAGGAGGAGGTACGGCGCTCGGGCGGGCGGATCGACGGGCAGGTGCTGCTGTCGCGGGCGCGCGGAGCGCTGGACGCGATGGCGGGGGCGGCCGGCGAGGAATACGCGGCGTACACCCGGGCGCTGGACGAGGCCGAGGCGGGCCGGCTGACCTTCGGGCAGCGGTACGCCCGCGCGGGCGCCGGAACCGCCCTGCTGGTGGCGGCCGTCGCCGCAGCGGCCGCCGCCGTGGCCGACCTGTCCCTCGGCACCGGTACGGGTACGGCCGTCGGCGCCGGCGTCACCGCGGGTGTGGTCGGTGCCGCCGCCTCCGTGGTGAAGGTGGCCGGCTCCCATCTGCCCGCCGCCCACCACCACGCGGGCGCGGCCGGCCAGCCCGGCGGGCCCGAGCAGCTGCGGCTGCAGTGGCTGACCGCGCTGGAGGTGCGCGGCATCCGCCCCTTCCTCGACCAGCAGCGGGTGCTCAGCGCCTCCACAGGTCCGAAGAAGTCCGGCGGCCCGGCGCTGCGCGGCACGGACAAGAGCGCGGCGGCCCGCCAGCGCACAGTGCTGGAGCAGTCGTTCGGCCAACTCCCGGACGCGGACGGCCCGTTCGCGGGGCGCCGGGTGGAGCTGGGGCGGATCCGGCAGTGGGCGCAGGCGGCCCGGGCGGCCACGGAGACCCGGCCGACGGTGGTCGTGCTGCACGGCGAGGCCGGCTCCGGCCGGACCACGCTGGCGGTGCGCGCGGCGCACGAGCTGCGGGACCACTTCCGGGGCGCGGTGGTCGTGGATCTGCGCGGTGGCAGGCGCGAGGAGGCGCCGCTGCCGACGCGGGACGCGCTGCTGCATCTGCTCAACCGGCTCGGCGCGCCCCGCGAGCAGCTGCTGTTCCGGGAGCGCTCCTCCCCCGACCAGCAGGTCAAGCGGCTCGGCGAGCTGTACCACCGGCATCTGACCGGACTGCCGGTGACGATCGTGCTGGACGACGCCTCGGACCCGGAGCAGGTGCGGGCGCTGGTGCCCGAGCGCTCCGACAGCCTGATCCTGGTCACCGCCCGCACCGCCCTCGACCTGCCCGCGGACCTGCCCGCCTGGGTGCACCACCTGCCGGTCGAGCCGCTGGACGCGGCGGGTGCCGAGGAACTGCTCGGCGCGATCGCGGAGGACGCGTCCGGCCCCTACGACGCCGAGTCCGCCGACCGGATCCGCGAACTGTGCGGCGGGCTGCCGCTGGCGCTGCGGATCGCCGGCTCCGCGCTCGGCCCGCGCTCGCCCCGGCAGCTGGCCTCGGACCTGGCGGCGTACGGCCCGGTGGAACCGGTGGAGCGGGCCCTGTGGCTGCGCTACACCGATCAGCCGGAGCCCGCGCGCCGGCTGCTGCGCAGGCTCGCGCTCGCGGGCAGCGCC
>NZ_CM002285.1:3426526-3459446 GCF_000497445.1 Streptomyces roseochromogenus subsp. oscitans DS 12.976
CCCGCGGCGGCCTCATCGACCATGTGCGCGGCAGCCGCTACCGGCTGCACGACCTGGTGCGCGCCTTCGCCCAGGCCCGCCTGCTGGACGAGGAGGACCCGGCCGAGCGCGCGGCGGCACAGGAACGGCTGATCGTGAACTACGCCGAGCTGGCCGACTCCGTGCTGCGCCTGGTCGACGGGAACATGTCGACACGCTCGCACCAGTTCGGCTCGCACGGCTTCACCTCGCTGGACGAGGCGCTGCGCTGGCTGGACGACGAGTCGAGCTTCATCACCGCGGCCCTGCGGCACGCGGAGGGAGTGGACCAGTCGGCGGTGCAGAACCTGCTGGGCGCGCTGTGCGACTACTGCCTGCTGCGCGGCGACCTGTACCGGCTCGGTGAGATCAGCGAGCTGGCACAGGCCGTGGACCAGGGGCTGCTGGTGCGCTCGGTGCAGTGGCGTACCGGTATCGCGGCCCGCCAGCTGGGCGAGCTGGACAAGGCCCGCACCACGCTCACCTCGGTGGTGGACCTGTACCGGGAGGCGCATCACGACGCGGGCGCGGCCCGCGCCCTGTGCTCGCTCGGGATCACCCTGCACCACCAGGGCAACCTCACCGAGGCCGCGGCCAAACTGCGGGAGGCGCTGGATCTGCAGGCACCACCGCAGCTGGCGACGGACCGGGCCTGGACGATGCACGCACTGGCCGCCGTCCAGCGTGACCGGGGCCGCCTCGCGGAGGCACTGGAGCTGCTCACCCGCTCCCTGGTCCTGCATCGCGAGGGCGGCTCGGTGCACGGCGAGGCGTGGGCGCACTTCCAGCTCGGCCAGCTGGCGCTGCGGATGGGGGACGTACCGCGCGCGGAGACGGAGCTGCGAGCGGCCCTGGAGCGGTACGGCCAGACGCACGACGCGCGCGGCGAGGCCTGGGCGCTGACCCAGCTGGCCCGGGCCCGGCTGGTGGCCGGGGACGCCTCACCGGCCGTCGAGGACCTGCGGCAGGCCGCCGCTCGGCACCGGGAGAACGAGGACGCGCGCGGCGAGGCCTGGAGCCTGTACTACCTGGGCCAGGCTCTGGAGGAGACCGGCGATCTGGACCAGGCGGTACGCGACCTGGAGCGCTCCCGGACGATGTTCTCCCGGATGCGGGACGTGTACGGCCTGGCCTGCGCCCGGCACCATTCGGCCCGCGTCACCCGCGACCAGCGGGCCGCGCAGACCGGCTCCCTGCGCAACTCCGGCTTCGCCCGGCAGCTCCTCGTGGACGCCCGCGCCGACTTCCAGCGGATCGGCGTCGCCCACGGCGAGGCATGGACCTGCCTGGAGCTGGCGGTGGTCGACGCGGGCAACGCCCGCACCCAGCAGGCGCTGACCCTGTCCGACGAGGCGCTGGACCTGTTCGCCTCCTACGGCGACCGGCGCGGCGAGGACTGGGCCCGCTTCCTGCGCTGCACCCTGCTGCCGTACGCGGCGCCGGGCGGGGTGGAGGTGGGCACGGCGGTCGCCCAGGAGGAGCTGTCCCAGCTCTCCCGCGCCGCCCATCCCCTGCGGGACGAGAAGCTGACCGACTACGTCTCCGCGTACACCCTGTTCCTGGAGCGCGGCATCAGCCTGGAGGACGGCTGGCAGGCCTGGCGCCTGCACATGACTCCGGACCGCCACGCCCGGGATGTGATGGGGGTGGCGGTACCGGCGGGGCGCTGACGCCGGGGTCAGCCCCGCTTGGCCGCGGAGTCGGCCTTCTCGACCTGGTTCGCCCCGGGGTCCGGGGACTCCTTGAAGTCGACCTTGTTCATGTGCTTGCTCATCGACTTCATCAGGCCCCACACCGCCAGGGCCATCACCGCGAAGACGATGAAGCCGAGGACACCGGGGGTGACCTTGTTCTGGTCGACCTCCTTGGCGAGAGGGACGAGGTGCGTCACTGCCAGGCTCACGCTTGCACTCATGTCAGGCATTGTCGCGGATGCCCGCGAAGAGGTCGGCCTCGGGGAGGGAGGTGTCGACGAGAGACTTCGCCAGTTCGTACTCCTCCGTGGGCCAGACCTCCTTCTGCAGCTCCATAGGCACCTTGAACCAGCCGCCGTCCGGGTCGATCTGCGTGGCGTGCGCGATCAGCGCCTTGTCGCGGATCTCGAAGAAGTCCGCGCACGGAATGTGCGTGGTCAGCGTGCGCTCGGTGCGCTCGAACTCGTTCCAGCGCTTGAGCCACTCCCCGTACGGCGACTTCAGGCCCCGGTCGAGCATCGCCTGGTGCAGCGCCTCGGTGCGGGGGCGGTTGAAGCCCTGGTTGTAGTAGAGCTTCTGCGGCTGGTAGCCGGGGCCGTACTCCGCCTCCGGGTACTTCTCGGTGTCCGCCGCGCCCTCGAACGCCACCATGGAGATCTTGTGGGTCATGATGTGGTCGGGGTGCGGATAACCGCCGTTCTCGTCGTAGGTGGTGATCACCTGCGGGCGGAAGGCGCGGATCTTGCGCACCAGCTCGCCCGCCGCCTTGTCGACGTCCTCCAGTGCGAAACAGCCCTCGGGCAGCGGCGGCAGCGGGTCGCCCTCGGGCAGGCCCGAGTCGATGAAGCCGAGCCACTCCTGCCCCACGCCCAGGATCTCGCGGGCCTCGTCCATCTCCTTCTTGCGTACCTCGTGGATGTGCTCCTCGATGTACGCGTCGCCCTGCAGCTTGGGATTGAGGATGGACCCACGCTCTCCGCCGGTGCAGGTCACCACCAGCACGTCCACCCCCTCGGACACATACTTCGCCATGGTGGCCGCGCCCTTGCTCGACTCGTCGTCGGGGTGCGCGTGTACGGCCATCAGTCGCAGCTGGTCAGTCAAGACTCAATCCTCGTAAGTCGGCGCCCCGTGTCTCCGGTGCGATCGGCGGCTTCTATAGTGACGGAATCGGGGGGCGAATAATTCCGGCACCGGTTCCTGCCGAGAGGACGATCATGAGTACGGCGAGCACGCGGCTGCCCGAGGGCCGCTACGGCCGCTCCTCGGACGAGCGCGCCGACCGCAAGCTCAAGATCGCCGGTGCGGTGCTCGGCGCCGCCCTGCTCGCACTGGTCGGCTACTTCGCCTACCACTATGTCGTCGAGAGCAAGATCAGCGCCCAGGTGATCACCTTCGAGGCCACGGACAACGCCGTCAAGGTGCATCTGGAGGTCCACAAGGACTCCGGCACCGACGGCTACTGCACCCTGCGCTCCCAGGCGGCGGACGGCTCCGAGGTGGGCCGGGCCGACTTCCGCTTCACCGGGTCGGCCACGCGCACCGACAAGGTCGTCACGCTCCGTACGACGGCGAAGGGCACGACGGCCGAGCTGCTCGGCTGCCACACCGGCTGACGGCAGCCGGACTACCCGACCGTCACCCGGAATACGTACACGCTGACCTGCGTTGATGTGATTCTGATGGCTTATGTCCTCCCCCTTCCGGCCTTGAATTGTTAGGCTCGTGGTTTCGCCCATCCATGAGGGAACATTCTTCTGGGTAGGGCGATGCTTTGTATTCCCAGTACCGACGAGGAGCACCCTGTGACCCAGACCAGCGAGAACGTCACCTGGCTGACCCAGGAGGCGTACAACAAGCTCAAGGACGAGCTTGAGTACCTTACTGGTCCTGCGCGCACGGAGATCGCCGCCAAGATCGCGGCCGCGCGCGAGGAGGGCGACCTGCGCGAGAACGGCGGGTACCACGCTGCCAAGGAGGAGCAGGGCAAGCAGGAGCTGCGCGTGCGGCAGCTGACCCAGCTTCTCGAGAACGCCAAGGTGGGCGAGGCCCTGGCCTCCGCCGACGGCGCCGTCGCACCCGGCATGGTCGTCACGATCGCCTTCGACGGGGACGAGGACGACACGCTGACGTTCCTGCTCGCCTCCCGCGAGTACGCGAGCGGCGACATCGAGACGTACTCGCCGCAGTCCCCGCTCGGCGCCGGCGTCATCGGCCACAAGGTGGGCGAGGACGCGGAGTACGAACTGCCGAACGGCAAGAAGGCCTCGGTGACGATCCTGAAGGCCGAGCCGCACTCGGGCTGACCGAGCCCCTGTGACCCCGAGCCCCCGGTGTCCGGCGATCCCGTCGGACACCGGGGGCTTCGTCGTGCCCGAAGCCGTCAGGCGGTGGCCGAGCGGTACTTGCGGACCGCGAGGGCGCGGAAGACGGCGATGATCAGTATCGAGTAGATCAGCGAGGCCCAGCCCGGGTGCTCCATGGGCCACGCGTGCGAGGTGGACCGGCCGGGGTTGCCGAAGAGCACACGGCAGGCCTGCGCGGTGGCACTGAAGGGATTCCACTCGGCGATGTGCCGCAGCCACGGGGTCATGTGCGCGGGATCCACGAACGCATTGGAGATGAACGTCACCGGGAACAGCCAGATCAGCCCGCTCGACGTGGCCGCCTCGGGGGTGCGCACGGACATGCCGATCAGGGCGCCGATCCAGGTGAACGCATAGCCGAGCAGAAGCAGCAGCCCGAAGGCGGCGAGCACCTTCCCCACGTTCGTCGACCCGTCGGACCCGACACGCCAGCCGACCAGCAGAGCGACCACGGCCAGCACCACCAGCGTCACGGCCGTCTGCACCAGATCGGCAAGCGTGCGCCCGGTCAGCACCGCCCCTCGCGCCATCGGCAGCGACCGGAAGCGGTCGATGAGCCCCTTGTGCATATCGTCCGCGATACCGGCCCCGGAACTCGCGGTGGCGAACGTGACGGTCTGCGCAAAGATCCCCGCCATCAGGAAGTTCTTGTAGTCAATGGCACTGCTGCTGCCACCGATTCGCATGGAACCGCCGAAGACGTAGGTGAACAGCACCACGAACATAATTGGCTGGACCAGCCCATAGATGATCATCTCGGGGAAGAGTGTGCGTGGGTGTGGTTCTGGTTGCAGCACTCCCCGTCGCCCTCGCAGACCTCCATGGTCTCCAGCTCCAGCGCCGCGAACCTCCGATCAATGCTGCTCCACACCTCCATGGGCGGCAGGACCATGAGCGGAGGCACCGGGACGCCGCCAGCACCCTTCAGAGCCTCCATGGCAGCTTCCCAGGCACCCGAGGTACGCCATCCCTCGGCACGCCGCCTCACGGCGCTCCAGGAGTTCCCGGAGACCTCCACCTCGTTCCACCGGGCAGCGGTCCGAAGCTTCCACAAGATCGCTTCGAACATCTCGCGCTTCGGTGTCCAGTTCTGGCGGGAGTCCGGAAGGACGGCGTCAACCGTCTCCCACTCCTGATCACTGATCTTGAGGGGCACCAGCGTGGCGGTCTCCCTGTGCCACTCGGTGAGGGGGTCAGCGATCCCCTTCCGGCGCGACTGTCCCTTGCCGGTGACCTGCACCCGGATGTCCAGCAGGTCAAGAAGGTCCCGGCGCTGCGTGGCCGTGAAGGAGTCCATCGCGGTTGCCTGCTCCTCCACCAGGGCAACGATCTCGTCCGCCCGGTGCTGCTGTTCTTCGGCTTCCCTGAGCCAACGAGCCACGCGCTCCCGTTCAGCGATCAACTCGTCTTCCTTCGCTTGGAGGGCTTGCTTCACTTCTCGGATCGTGTCCTCATCGATCTCGTCTCCGGCGCCCTCACCAAGCTCGTCTTCGAAGAGCTGGGTGAGCTTCGCGAGGATCTGCCCCTTACGACTGGACCGCTTCTTCTCGATCTGCCCGTCCAGCTCGGCGAGTCGCTTCCGGTACGTCTCAGCACGCGCCGGGGTCGCCCCTAACCACTTCGCGGCGAGCGCCCTGAACTTGCCCACGTCGGAGAGCAAAGCCTCAATCTCGGCCCAGACCGCCTTCTCGACATCGGGTGCAGGGAGTTCCGCGCACTCACACTCCAGCCCCAGCCGCTTGCCCATGCACCGGTAGTAGCCGATGGGAGATTCGGCGGACTTTCCACCCGTGTAGTAGCCGCCGCACAGCGCGTGCATGCGCCCGGTGAACAGGTAGTGGGCGAGGTTCCTCTTCTTGAACGACCGCCGGTTGAGGGCCCTTCGAAGAGCTTCGACCCGCTTCGGATCGCTGATCGGTCGAGGTACCTCGATCCGGAAGACCTCGAAGGTCTCCTCTTCATCGTCTTCAGCGCTGCGCACAATGCGGAACTCCACGTATCCATCAAGGGCTGTGGAGTTGAGGCGCTTGGCGAGGTTCGTACCGGTCCACGGCAGGCCCTTGCGGGTGCGGGAGCCAAGGTTGTTCAGGTGCTCGGCAGCTTCGTCTCGTGAGTAGCCGAGGTCCACGAGCAGACTCGTCGCGATGTTGATCACTTGCACTTCGTCCTCACAGAGGACGGGGATCGCTTTGCTGCCCTTGCCACTGAGGGTCACGCCGTACGGAGGCTGCCCGAGAGGCCAACCACCGGCCGCCAACTTCTGATCCCGGCCGCCCATGGTTCGCTCAAGGATCAGTGTGTGTTCCAGCTCTGCCATGTACGACAGCAGGCTGAGCATGATGCCGAACAGTTCGTCGTCGCTGTCCAGACGGCCATCCGCCGTGGCAACCCTGATGCCGTGGTGCTCGGTGGCGTTGAACACCCAGAGATGGATGTCCTCCGTGGTCCGACCGATGCGGTCCAGCTTGCCGAAGACGACGAGGTCGATGAGGCCCTTTTCGATGTCCTCGGTCATTGCGTCGAGTTCAGGCCGGGAGTCCTTCATTCCCGACTCTCCACCATCGGCGTAAACCCTGTGGATCTTGTACTTGCCAGGACCGATCTTATAGTTCAGCCAGGCCTTGCATTGGTTATCCTGAGTGTCGAGGCCGTATCCCTCAATCTGCTTCGCGGTCGACACTCGAAGGTAGATGGCTACCCGAACCACGCCACGAGCGATCCTGCGCCCGCGCATGACGGTACCCTTCCCCATGTCAGTCCCTTCGTGACTGGCAGGCTGGTCCACGACCGGCCTGGCCCCAGGGGGTGCCCGCCCCCTGGGGTCTCCATGTGATGTGCACTCAGGTTAGCTGCCTACTTGCTACTCGATAGGCCAATTCCGGTAACCACCGGACTTTTTAGGTTTGTTGGGTAGCCAGCCAAACAAGAGATCGGCTAATACTCCAGCCGTAGATCGTGATCTCGGTGGTGAGGGGCGCCGAGGCAGCAGGTGGCCAGCGTCGATCATCTCGCCCGAGATCGCCCACGCCGTCGCGGGCGTCGGCAACTTCTCCGTCTACCCGAGTTCACCGAGACGGAGGGCATCCCTTATCTCGCTGAGCTTCGCGGTCGTGGCCGGGGTCCGCTCCTGCGCTTGTTCAGCGAGTCGGAGGGCGTCGTCAATCTCGCTGAGCTTCACGGAGGACAGGACGGCCGCCCGCTCTATCAGGTCGTCCCGAGACACAGTGGTCAGCCACGTGCACGGGGTGAAGCCTGGACGCGGGAACGCGAGCCGCAGCACGCCTTCGAACGGCAGTCCTTCACCGGCGCCGACCGTCACTTCGATGCCCAGACCGCTGATGTCGACGCCCGCCGGAGCGACGACCTGCATCACCCGGATCCCGGACGTGTCGTCTCCCGACAGCAGTACGACCAACCTCCGCTCGTCGAACTGGACCCACCAGACTTCGCCACGTTGCACAAGTCCTCCAGACACATGACGGCAGACAGACCGACCTCCGGCCCGGGAGCCGGCAGTTGCTGATCCGCCCAACCGCAGTACCGGCGAACTCGCGTACTACCGCTGCTACTCGCCGGCCGCCGCAGTGACGCTAACCACCCTGGTGCGCGTCGCTGGATCAAGGTGGCGGGTCGAGGAGTTTTTCCAGTCCGGCAAGGGCCTGGCGGCCTTGGACGAGCACCAGGTCCGCCGCTACCCGTCCTGGTCCCGCTGGGTCACCCTGGCCATGCTCGCGCACGCCTTCCTCGCCGTCGTCCGCGCGAACGAACACGACCGCGATCCCGCACCAGACGCCCTCATACCGCTCACCTGCAACGAGATCCAACGGCTGTTCGTCACGCTCGTCATCCGGCCCGCCTTTGACCCGGTCCCCGGCTCGGCTGGTCCGACTGGCGACGCCGCCACCAGGCCCGATCCCAGACCAGCCACTACCGGCGGCAAGCCGCTCGAACGTGAAGATCACGATTTACGGCTGGAGTACTAAGCGCTGCTCATCGTGTTCCCCCACTCGACAGCACGCCAGAGCGAAACCACTTCTCCGGGGTGCGGCTGTCGCTGTTTCTTCGGGCAGCTCATTCGTCCCACCCCCGATCAGCCATGGCCTCCCGGGCGAACACGCCGTTCTGGGCAAGATCTTCGGCGATTCCGGCGGCGAGTTGAGCAGCGCCAGGGATGTGACCGGAGCCCAGGTATCGCCAGGCCACTTCTGTGACTGTGTCCTCTCCCAACTCCCCCTCGTCCGCGCGATGCGAAGCACGGGCGGCACGCAACACTGCGTAGGTAGTGGAGTGGGCCCGGGATTTGGTGAGGATGTGGCCCCGGTATCCGGGGTATGAGCCCAGGCCCTGAGACGGAGAGGGTCCTACTCGGAGAGGCCACCAAGAAGCCAACAGGTACGCATCAAGGTGCGGACATGTTCGCTGACGCGAGACAACCCGATCTCCGCGCAGTCGGTCAATGGGGGGCAATGCCGGCTCCTGTCTCACTCGCCCCTTTGGTGACGTACTAGGCCATGGACGCGGCCGCCGCGTCATCATCGGGCCCATCACCGTCGACGTGCAGGGGCCGGACGTCGATTTGTGCGCCCAGCGCAAGGCCAGCTCACCTACAGCGGGGCTGTAGGAGGTGCGGACCAGGACGCGCTTGGCGGAGACGCTCACGGCGTGCGCCAGGACGACCTGGACGGCTGCCCGTTTCTGGTATTCGGCGAAGCGGTGGGTGGCCGCTCGACGTGCGCGCCATCCCTATGAGCGCAGGTGGGTCGTCAGCTCGTCGGTGCCGGGGTAGTCCCGCTCCTGGGGCAGCAGTTGGGCCGCAGAGTGCGGGTCGCCGCCGCTGACGAGCGCGTGGATCTCGCGGGCGAGTGGGGTAACGTCGTTGATGGAGACTGTCCACTCGTCGGCGTAGCGGCGTACGGCCTCACCAGAGAGCCCGAGTTGCAGCGAGCGGCGAGGCAGAGGCTGGAGGTGCAGGTCGCGCTCGGGGTCCCACTGGACGCGGGCCAGCGCTCTCTTCAACTCGCGTTGCCAGGCGCTGCGGTCGGGATGCAGGCCACGTACGTAGCTCGACAGACACGCGTTGCGCACCGCCCACTCGAAGCCTTCGCGAGTGATCTCGACGGCAAGGACGGTCTCCTGACCCGGCTTCGTGCCCCAGCCGCAGCGGTACATCATCCACAGGAACGAGGGCTTGATCCACGTCATTCGGTCCCGCTTCCACCCAGCAGGGAAACGGCCGTGGCGAACAGCAGGCAGGCCGATCTCCGGTGCGTATGCCTGGTAGACGGTGATCGTGGAGTGCGTGTGGAGTGCGCGGATCCTGCGTTGCGGTTCTTCCATGGCGTACAGGGTGAGGCCAGTGGATCTCTGCGGGCCATTCATTTTCGAACGCGGCCACTCGCGAAGGACGCCCCGGCCGTGGCACCGCGCGCGACGACACCACGGCCGAAGGCAGAGCCGTCAGTCGGCCGCCCGGCGGTACTTGCGGACCGCGAGGGTACGGAAGACGGCGATGATCACGACCGACCAGATCAGCGAGGCCCACACCGGGTGCTGCATGGGCCAGGCGTCAGGCGTTCGAAATCCCGGGGGGAGGTTGCCGAATAGCTCGCGGGAGGCCTGGACGGTGGCACTGAACGGGTTCCACTCCGCGATGTGCCGCAGGAAGGCCGGCATCTGGTTCGCGTCCACGAACGCGTTCGAGATGAACGTCAGCGGGAACAGCCAGATCAGACCGCCCGAGGTCGCTGCTTCAGGGGTGCGCACGGACAGGCCGATGAGCGCGCCGATCCACGAGAACGCGTACCCGAGCAGCAGGAGCAAACCGAATCCGGTGAGCACCTTGCCGACGTTCTCGTGCGCACGCCAGCCGACGATCAGGGCGACGACCGCCAGGACGACGAGGGTGAGCGCCGTCTGGACCAGGTCGGCGAGGGTGCGCCCGGTCAGGACCGCGCCGCGCGCCATGGGCAGCGACCGGAAGCGGTCGATGAGGCCCTTGTGCATGTCGTCGGCGATGCCCGCACCGGCGCCCGCCGTTGCGAACGTGACGGTCTGGGCGAAGATGCCGGCCATCAGGAACTCGCGGTAAGCCTGCGTGGAGTTGGACGAACCGACCTGGATAGACCCGCCGAAGACGTAGGTGAACAGCACCACGAACATGATGGGCTGGATGAGCCCGAAAACCAGCATCTCGGGAATCCGGCCCATGCGAATCAAGTTCCGGCGGGCGACGACCAGGGAGTCGTTGACGGCGCTCACTTCACCTGCTCCTTCGGATCAAGTTGCGTTTCGCCACGACCATCGAGTCGCGGAAGGACCGGCTGAGCGGGTTGCCCGGCGGTGCCACCCGCACGGCTTCGGTGACGGCGGTCATTTCACGGCCTCCTTGTCGTTCGCCTCGTCCTGGTCGGCGGTCTCGGCCATGTGTCCCGTCAGTGACAGGAAGACGTCGTCGAGGGTGGGGCGGCGCAGCCCGATGTCGTCTATCTCGATCCCTCGGGTGTCCAGCTCGCGGATGATCTCGGCGAGCAGCTTGGCGCCGCCGGTGACGGGGACCGTGAGCTTGCGGGTGTGGTCCTCGACCGTGACCTGGCCCTTGCCGAAGCCGCGCAGTACCTCGGCGGCGCCCGGGATGTGGTCGCGCTCGTGCACCACGACCTCGACGCGCTCACCGCCGGTGCGGGCCTTGAGCTCGTCGGAGGTGCCCTTGGCGATGACCCGGCCGTGGTCGACCACCGCGATGTCGTGGGCCAGGTGGTCGGCCTCCTCCAGATACTGGGTGGTGAGCAGCAGGGTCGTGCCGCCGGAGACGAGCTGTTTGATGACTTCCCACAGCTGCTGGCGGTTGCGTGGGTCGAGGCCGGTCGTCGGCTCGTCCATGAACATCACCGGCGGCGAGACCACGAGGGCCGCGGCGAGGTCGAGCCGGCGGCGCATGCCTCCGGAGTAGGTCTTGGCGGTTCGGTCGGCGGCGTCCGCGAGGTTGAACTGCTCCAGCAGTTCCGCCGCACGTGCCTTGGCCGCCTTGCTCCTCATCTGGTACAGCTGCCCGACCATCTGCAGGTTCTCCCGGCCGGTCAGATACTCGTCGACCGCCGCGAACTGGCCGGACAGGCCGATCGAGCGGCGTACGGCGTCGGGGTGCTTCAGCACGTCCACGCCGGCCACGACCGCCTTGCCGCTGTCGGGGCGCAGCAGGGTCGTCAGGCAGCGGACGGCCGTCGTCTTGCCGGCGCCGTTCGGCCCCAGCAGGCCGAGGACCGTGCCCTCGGGCACGTCCAGGTCTACGCCGTCGAGAGCCCTTACGTCGCCGAAGGTCTTCACCAGGCCTTCGGCATGGATGGCACCTGGCATGTCTGTCTCCACGTCTTCGGGGATTCATTCGAAAAGGCTAGGTTTGCGCGTTCGGGTACACCTGCGATTTTTCACGGACGTACGGGGCGTACGGGCCTGTGGGCGGCGAGCTCGCGACCCGTCACCACACACCATAACGCGATGTATCGCGTTGCTCAATGGACTTCACCCGTGTGGGTGACGAAGGGGCTTCCGACCTCAGTCGATGACCGTGTAACCCGCGTTCCGCAGGGCCTGGCCGACCTCGGCGCAGTGCGCCGGACCCTTCGTCTCCAGGTGCAGCTCAACTTCCGCCTCCGTGAGCCCGAGCCGGGGGTCGGTTCGTACGTGGCTCACGTCGAGGACATTGGCGTCGACCACCGACAACACCCCGAGCAGCGTGGCGAGGGCGCCCGGGCGATCCGTCAGCCGGAGCCGAACGGCCAGGTAGCGGCCCTGCGCGGCCATGCCGTGCCGCAGCACGCGCTCCATCAGCACCGGGTCCACGTTCCCGCCGGAGAGCACCGCGACGACCGGGCCCTCGAAGGCGTCCGGCGCGGCCAGCAGCGCCGCGACCGGGCTCGCCCCGGCCGGCTCCACGACCAGCTTGGCCCGCTCCAGGCACAGCAGCAGCGCGGCCGACAGCTGGTCCTCGCTGACGGTGCGCACCTCGTCGACCAGATCGCTGATGATCCCGAACGGCACCAGGCCCGGCCGCCCCACCTTGATACCGTCGGCCATCGTCGCCGGGTTCTCCACCGACACCGGGTGCCCGGCGGCCAGCGAGGGCGGGTAGGCTGCCGCGCCCTCCGCCTGCACGCCGACGATCCTGACGTCCGGCCGTATCGCCTTGACCGCCACCGCGATCCCGGCCGCGAGCCCGCCGCCGCCGATACCGACGACGATCGTGCGCACCTCCGGGCACTGCTCCAGGATCTCCAGGCCGACCGTGCCCTGACCGGCGATGATGTCCGGATGGTCGAAGGGGTGGATGAACACCGCGCCGGTCTCGGCCGCGTACTCCTCGGCGGCGGCCAGCGTCTCGTCGACCACCTGGCCGTGCAGGCGCACCTCGGCGCCGTAGTCCCGGGTCGCGCTGATCTTCGGCAGGGGGGCGCCCTTCGGCATGAACACGGTGGAGTGCACGCCCAGCAGCGAGGAGGCCAGCGCGACGCCCTGCGCGTGGTTCCCGGCGCTCGCGGCCACCACGCCGGCCGCCCGCTCCTCCGGCAGCAGCCCGGCGATGCGCACATAGGCGCCGCGCAGCTTGAACGAGCCGGTCCGCTGGAGGTTCTCGCACTTCAGCTGCACCGGTGCGCCGATCAGCTGGGACAGGTGCCGGCTGCCCTCCATCGCGGTCACCCGCGCCACACCCGAGAGCATCTTCTGGGCTCCGCGCACATCGTCGAGGGTGACGGAACGCAAGGAGTCAGTCGTGCCGTAGCTCATGACTCCAGCA
Source organism: Streptomyces roseochromogenus subsp. oscitans DS 12.976 (assembly GCF_000497445.1). Classification (NCBI taxonomy): domain Bacteria; kingdom Bacillati; phylum Actinomycetota; class Actinomycetes; order Kitasatosporales; family Streptomycetaceae; genus Streptomyces; species Streptomyces roseochromogenus. Next base: position 3,439,396 of record NZ_CM002285.1, read on the forward strand.
TCGCAGTTCACGGTCGTGCACGACTTGTGTGACCAAGCTCCGAGACCGGTTTGTGCAGCGCCGGTACGGCCCGCCGCCGGGCCGCGTACCCTGTCCCCCAACCCAGCAGCCCTTCATGAAGCGAGCCTCCGGCCATGCCCACAACACCTGAATTGTCGATGGACATGACGACCGTCGGTGACACCGGTCTTCTCGACACCCTCCAGCATGAGGTGGCGGTGTTCGCCCGCCGTGCCGAACAGACCCGGCTCGGGGGTGTCGGGCAGGTGCGCAACTCCATGGACCGGGCGGCCTATCTGCTGCTCAACCGCCTCGACAAGGAGGGCCCGATGGGCGTCAAGGCGCTCGCCGCGAGCATGGGCATCGACTCCTCCACGGTCACCCGCCAGGTGGCTCCGCTGGTCGACACCGGGCTCGTCAAGCGCACCTCACACCCCGAGGACGGGCGTGCGGTGGTCCTTCAGCTGTCCCCGCGCGGGGTGGCCCGGCTGGAGGAGGTGCGCTCCTCCCGGCGTCAGCTGATGGCCGAGCTGACGCAGGACTGGGCGCCGGAGGAGCGCGAGCAGTTCTGCACGCTCCTGACCCGCTTCAACCGCGCGCTGTCCGCCCGGATGACGGTGCAGGGGCCCACGTCGGCGGACCAGCCGCCGGCGTCCTGAGCCGCGAACACCCACCAAGGCGGAGCCCTCGCGGGCACCGGTCGGTCCCGGAGTCTTGACCGCGGCGCCGCCCTGGCCTCATATGAGACCGGGTCCTGTGTCGTACGGGGGTTCGCCTGTCCCGTACCGGGCAGGGCTCCTCCAGGGGGAGGCGCGGTGCGTGATCGGCAGGTGTCCCGAGGTACGCGCCGGGCCCGCGAGTTCGAGGCGTTCGTCGCGGGCGCGGCCGGGCGACTGCTGCACGCCGCCACACTGCTCACGGCGGAGGCGCCGAACGCCAACCCGCGCGCGCGGCGCCTGCTGACACTCGCGCTCGCCCACACCTACGCGCGCTGGGACCGGCTGCACGGCGAGGACCCGTACGACTGCGCCCGCCAGTACCTCGCCACCCGCTTCGCGCGCGCGATCTGGCACCAGTACGTGCACCAGTACGTCGCCTTCGGCCGCGCCCGCCCGGATCCACGCAGCCCGCTCGCCGCGCTCACTCCGCAGGAACGGCTGATCCTCGTACTGCGTCTCTACGAAGGCGTCGCCGAAGAACAGGCAGCGGCTCTGCTGGGTCTGCCGACGGAACGCATTCACACCATGTGCGACCGCGCGACGGCCAACCTGCTCCATCCAGCCCGCCCGACCGCCCCGCGAACGGCGGGGCCGAAGGTGGCGCCGTCGTGAGGGGGTGGGGCCCGTGAGGGGGCCGGGGCCGTGAGGGAGCCAGGTGCGGCTCAGAGCGTGTACGACCTTCGAGGCACGGCAACATCTCTGGGCACGGCGATGACAGATCCTCGGCGCATGAGGAGGGCGGGGTGAACCGGACCGAGCGGGAAGCTGCCGCGCGGCAGATCATGGAGCAGACGCCGGCGCCGGTGCCGCCGGACCTGTGCGCCGAGGCGGTGCGCCGTGGCGAGCGCCTGCTGCGGCGCAGGCTGCTCGTCCGCCGGGTGATGTGGCTGCTGGCCTGTGCCGCGGCCGTCGCGTTCAGTGTGTGGGCGGCCCGTGTGCACCCGTGGACGGTGCCGCCCTCCCAGACGACACCGCCGATCACCGGCTGGTGAGCCGAGCCGGTCGGCCGACGGCGGCGCCGTCGGCCGACACATGCGCGTTCTGCTAACCCAAGGCCTGCTGCAGGTCCGCCAGCAGGTCGTCGACGTTCTCGATGCCCACGGACAGCCGGACCAGGTCGCCCGGAACCTCTAGGGCGGAGCCCACCACCGAGGCGTGCGTCATACGGCCAGGGTGCTCGATCAGGGACTCGACGCCGCCGAGCGACTCGCCGAGGGTGAACACCTTGGCGCGGTTGCACACCTCGACCGCCGCCTCTTCGCCGCCCTCGACGCGGAAGGACACCATGCCGCCGAACGCCTTCATCTGCTTCGCGGCGACCTCGTGGCCGGGGTGCTCGGGCAGGCCCGGGTACAGCACCTGCGTCACGCGCGCGTGCCGGGTCAGCATGTCGGCGATCTTCGTGGCGTTCTCGCTGTGCCGGTCCATCCGCACCGCGAGGGTCTTGGTGCCGCGCAGCACCAGCCAGGAGTCGAAGGGACCGGCGACGGCGCCCATCGCGTTCTGGTGGTAGGCCAGCTCCTCACCGAGGCCCTGGTCGGCGACGATCAGCGCGCCGCCGACCACGTCCGAGTGCCCGCCCATGTACTTGGTCAGGGAGTGGACGACGGCGTCCGCGCCGAGCGCCAGCGGCTGCTGCAGGTACGGCGTGGCGAAGGTGTTGTCGACGACGAGCTTCGCGCCCGCGTCGTGCGCGACCTGAGCGACGGCGGCGATGTCGGTGATGCCGAGCAGCGGGTTGGAGGGGGTCTCGACCCAGACGACCTTGGTCTTCGGGGTGATCGCGGCGCGTACGGCGGCCGGGTCGCTGGTGTCGGCGACGGACCACTCCACGCCCCAGCGGGTGACGACCTTGGCGAAGAGGCGGAAGGTTCCGCCATAGGCGTCGTTGGGGATCACCACGTGGTCACCGGGGCTGAGCAGCGTACGCAGCAGGGTGTCCTCGGCCGCCAGGCCGGACGCGAAGGCGAGGCCGCGGCGTCCGCCCTCCAGCGCGGCGAGGTTCTCCTCGAGGGCGGTGCGGGTGGGGTTGGCGCTGCGACTGTACTCGTAGCCGCCGCGAAGCCCGCCCACGCCGTCCTGCTTGTAGGTCGAGACCTGGTAGATCGGCGGGACGACCGCGCCGGTGAGGGGATCCGCGGTGTTGCCCGCGTGGATCGCGAGGGTCTCGAAGTGCTGACTGATGTGCCTGTCGCTCATGTGCACCGAGCGTAGTGCGCCCGGCCGGTTGGTGACGCCCGCAGGGGAAGGGGAGCGCCAGACGGAGGGATTTCCCTGTGTGGGCGGGCTTTGTCCCGGGCTGTCGGGCGCCGGCCTTGGACTGTCCGGCGCCGGCTGTGGGGTGTGGACTGTCCGGCCTCGGCAGTGGACTGCCCGGGCGTCGCCTTCCTGTCATGGCCCGGACGAGGGTTTTCCACAGCCCGGCGGCGGGGTTGGCCATTTCCCGGCGGCGTCTGGTTCGCTTGGGGCATGGCGATTCTCTGGCTGCTGATGGCGCTGCTCATGCTGAGCCTCGTGCTGCTCCCGCTCTTGCGGCGCAGGCGCGGGGTGATCGAGCAGGTTCCCCCGGGACACCCGGACGCCGCCGACCCGGCGGCCTACGGCTTCGTGCGTCAGGAAGAGCTGGACGTGCGCATGCCCGGCCCTGACCAGGACCTGCTGGACGTCCTGGAGTTGGTGCAGCGCACGCGGGACTACCGCGCGGCCTCCCAGCTGCTGGCCGGCACCGAGACCGTGGGCGAGCGGCGCTGGCAGCGGGTGCAGGCCTTCGCGGGCGCCGCCGCGCTGGAGCTGCAGCAGCGGCCCGGCGGGGTGCATGAGACGCCGGGCGGCCAGTGGCTGCGGGTGTGGCGGGCCGAGCAGCCCAAGGACGCGGGCGCCGCCGCCGTCTACGCGGAGTTCCTGGTGCAGCAGGCCTGGCGGACATCGACGCCGGGCACGGACGACTTCCGGATCATCATGGAGGAAGCCCGGGACGCGTGCGGGCAGGCGGCCCTGCTGGCTCCCGGCGACCCGGTGCCGTACATCATCGAGCTGTCCATCGCCCGCGGACTCGCCTATCCGGAGGCCGAGTTCGACCAGCTGTGGCTGAAGATCCTCGACCGCGCCCCGCACCACATGGGCGCGCATCTGGCCGCGCTGCACTACTGGTGCGAGAAGTGGCACGGCTCGCGCGAGCAGGCGTACGCCTTCGCCGAGGCCGCCGCGGCCCGCGCCCCGCAGGGCTCACTGCTCGCCGCGCTCCCGCTGTTCGCGGTCTTCGAGCACCTCCCCGAGGTGAACCTGGTGGCGGGCTTCTACCAGAGCGAGGTCGTCACCAAGGCGATGCACGGCGCCCTGCACGCGGTGCACTCAGCCCGCCCCGACGACCCGATGCTCGCGCACGTCCGCCATCTGCTGGTCTTCTTCCTGGTCCGCGCCGAGCGCTGGCGGGAGGCCATGCACGAGCTGATACACGTCGACGGACACGTCGGCGCACTGCCCTGGACCCTGTCCGCCGACCCGGCCGCCGAGTTCGCCGTCTACCGCGCCCTGGCGGTGGCGGGTTACGAGGCCAACGGCGGCAGCCCGGCCACACTGCCCGGCTGAGCCGACGGCCCCCCCGGCAGCCCGGCGCCATATCCGCATGCCCTTCTGCGCGCGCTCGTTCCGCTGCTCGTGACACCGGCCAACTCGCCATCAGCGCCCGGCAACCATGAGGCACATGGCAGCACAGGCTCGTGGGGACGGGTGTGTCCTGTCCGGTCGGCGTGGCCGAGGCTTCAATGTGACCTGGGCCTATCTCGCCGCCACGGCGCTCCCCTGCCCTGATCTGCGCAGAGACCCAGCAGCCCGGATACGCGCACTGGAGACTTCGGAAGACAGTCGCGCGGAGAAGGCGGCCGGCCGACGAGGCCCGCGTCGCATCGACTCAACGCAGATGCGAGCACCTCGCTGGCCCGATGCGACGGCGCCCTCTCGGCTGGGGCTCATCGCGGCCGTAGCGAACCACCGCACCGCGTTCCGGCGCCTTCCCTGATCGGTCCCAGGGCTGCGACGGCCTAACCGAATTCCGTGCGTACCGCCTCCAGGAATTCGGTCTCGGGGCCGGTCAGGCAGTCCCACAGTGGCCCCTCAGCGGCCGCTTCGTCCGGCTGGCGCCACAGGACGTGGTCCACCGCGGAGGCATAGGCCCAGGCACGCTCGAAGAGTTCCTGGGTGAACAGCACCTTGATCATGCGCTCGCACGCCCAGATGCGCTCGTTGACGCTTCTGGCAGCCGCGCGCCACTCGGGTGTCCCCGCAGCCTCCCAGTCGGGCGCGGAGGCCCGCGCCGAGGCGAGGAATATCCCTTCCTGGGCCAGGCCGATGAACTCACGTACCACCGCCAGCTGTTCAGCGCGCCGGGCCTCAGCCAGCTGAGCCGCGTGCCGGGCGTCCTCCGCCCGGCTCACCTGCCGCGCTGTAGTGAGCTGGGCCAGGTACGACAAGCCCCCGCCCAGCACGACACCGAGCAACGATCCCCACACCTGTGTCTGCATGACGGGTGCATAGCAAATCCCCAAAGTCCGGCACCAGTACGGCATGTTGCTCGTACGGAGCTCGGTGTCGTCGTCGGAGGTCAGCGCCAGACGCGTACGTAGTCGGCCTTGAAGGTGATCGGGGTGGTGGTGCTGGGGGAGGGGTGGTAGGTGCCGTCGGAGACGGAGAGGCTGATGGTGATGTTCGGGGACCATGTGGTGCCGACGCCGGTGTGGTCGGAGTAGATCAGCTTGCCGTTCAGATACCAGTCGTCGTCGGTGGCGCCGTAGTGGACGCCTACGGTGATCCACGCCCCTGGAGAGATGGTCGCGGGGTCGGTGTAGTACGTGTAGGCATAGTTGACGTGGTTGACGACCTCCAGGATGTTCGGGGTGTCGGGGTGGTACTCGAAGCCGTCCACCTCGGCGTCCCCGTTGAGCCAGGTCCATACGGCGGGCCAGGCTCCGCGGGCGCTGGGCAGTTGGACGCGGGCCTCGGCGTAGTCGCCGGTACATGTGCGGAAGTTCTCTGTGGTGCCTTCGGTGGTCAGCAACCCGGTGTTCCACGCCTGCCGGCCGTTTTCCAGGGTGTGGCTGCTCGGTGTGGCCGTGAAGGTGCCCGTACCGTCGGACACGGTGATCGCGGAGGGGGTCAGCCAGTCGAGTTTCGTGTCGTTGGGGTCGTGGTTGCCGTACTTGTAGGCGCTGGTGGCGGAGCCGTTCCAGCGGCTGCCGAAGGCGATGGGGTCGTCGAATTCCTCGTCGAAGGCCAGAGACTTGCCCTCCGTCGGTGAGGACGGCTCGGGGCCGGCGAGGGGGCGGGTGCGGGTGGGCCGGCTGTGACTGTCGGTGGACGTCAGGTAGTGGCCCGGCGGGCATCCTCCGGTAGTGGGCACCCTCGATCTCGCGCTCACGGGCGTGGGCGGGGCCCAGGCAGGGGCCGCGGAGGTCAAGGCCAGCACCATCGCTGCTGCGATGAGGCCCGCACGACGGCGGATCGGCAGGGTGACGGGCGGGGTTCCCGGGCGGATCACCGTCGTCCCGCCTGCGGGGCACGGGGCGCGGTGTCGTTTCCGGAGTTCGTATCGTCCGGGCCGTAAGGGGCGACGACGGCACGCTGGACCCCGGCCGCACGGTCGTGGTGCGCCGTTGAGGCTCCGATCCGAGGCACCTGTGCTCCCTCTGTGAACGGGGTCGAATGTGAACGGGGTCGAACCGTGTTGTACGGGGCTGGACATTACGGACAGTGACCTTGCATATGACAGTGCCCGGACCCGTCACACGGCACGTGCCGTCGGCCTCAGGACCACTCCAACAGCCCATGCGGCCGACCGGCCGTACCTGAGGGATCGTCCCTTCCACTCGGCAGGCCCGCCGCGAGGAGGGTGTGGGTGCGTCGAACGCGGGTGATATCCGCTTCCTTGTGGGCGCGGTATCCGTTGGAGCGGCGGTGCGGTATGAGGAGGCCGGTGGGTTCGTAGTGGCCGGACGGGGAGGTGGCGTGGGCCGTCGCCGAGGACGGGGTGGGGCGCGGGCTGTGCGGGATCGGGGAACTGACGCCCGCGCCGGGGCGGGGCGGACCGGCTGGGCCCCCATCGCCCCCGCTCACCTGCGCCGATGAGGCGCCGACGGCGTCCTGCGACCTGATCCGCCGGACAGACCCCAGCCGCGCGGCCCACCCCCCAACCGCGTCAGCCAGCCCAGCCCCCACCGTGTCAGATCGTCGCCGTGTCGATCACGAAGCGGTAGCGGACGTCGCTGTTCACGACGCGCTCGTACGCCTCGTTGATCTGGTCGGCGCGGATCAGTTCGATCTCGGCGCCCAGGTTGTGCTCGGCGCAGAAGTCGAGCATCTCCTGGGTCTCCGGGATGCCGCCGATGCCGGAGCTGCTCAGGCTGCGGCGGTGGCCGGACACCGAGGAGAGCAGGATGTGGACCGGCTCCTCCGGGATGCCGACGTTGACCATCGCGCCGTCCGTGCGCAGCAGGGAGAGGTACGCGTCGAAGTCCAGCGGCGCCGACACGGTGTTGAGGATGATGTCAAAGGTGCCCTTGAGGTCCTCGAAGGTCTTCGGGTCGCTCGTCGCGTGGTAGTGCGTGGCGCCCAGCTTCAGGCCGTCGTCCTTCTTGCGGAGGGACTGGGACAGGACGGTGACCTCGGCGCCGAGCGCCGCCGCGATCTTCACACCCATGTGGCCGAGGCCGCCGAGGCCGACGACCGCGACCTTCTTGCCCGGACCGGCGTTCCAGTGCTTCAGGGGCGAATACGTGGTGATGCCGGCGCAGAGCAGCGGTGCGGCCACGTCCAGGGGCAGGCCGTCGGGGATGCGGACGACGTAGTTCTCGTCCACGACGATCTTCTGCGAGTAGCCGCCGTGGGTGGGCTGCCCGTCCTTGCCGACGGCGTTGTACGTCCAGATCGGGCCGCCGCCGGTGCAGTACTGCTGCAGACCGGCCCTGCAGTTGTCACACTCACGGCAGGAGTCGACCATGCAACCGACGCCCACCCGGTCCCCGACGGCGTACTTCGTGACACCCGTGCCGACCTCGGCGACGACGCCCGCGATCTCATGACCGGGCACCATCGGGAAGATCGCCGTCCCCCAGCCCTCCCGGGCCTGGTGGATGTCGGAGTGGCAGATACCGGCGAACTCGATGTCGATGAGGACGTCGAACTCGCCGACCGCGCGCCGCTCGATGGTGGTCCGCTCCAGCGGAGCCTTCGCGGCAGGCGCGGCGTAAGCAGCAACAGTGGTGGTCATGCCGGGTTCTCCTAGCGATGTTCAGCGTGCCCGGTTGCCTTTCCACCGGGTACGCGACCAGCCTCTCCCACGCTACGGCGACCACCCAGACCACGCTTCTGCGTACGTCCGCCGTGCCTACCACTGGCGGGGTCAGGTTCCTGTGCGTACGACCGTGAATACTGGATGTATGGAAAACCAGCCCGTGCCCTCGTCCCCGCCCCTGGACCGGCGGGCCGAACTGAGCGAGTTCCTGCGCACCCGGCGGGCCCGGCTGAAGCCGGAGGACGTGGGCCTGCCCGACTTCGGCCGGCACCGGCGGGTGCCGGGGCTGCGCCGCGAGGAGCTGGCGCAGCTGGCCGGGGTGTCGGTGGCGTACTACACCCGGCTCGAACAGGGCAACGGACGGAACGTCTCGGCGGAGGTCCTGGACTCGATCGCCCGGGCGCTCAGGCTGTCGGACGCCGAGCACGCGCATCTGACGCATCTGGCCAAGCCGAAGTCGCACAAGAAGAAGCCGGCGGCACGGCAGCAGCAGGTCCGCGTCGCGCTGCGGCAGCTGCTGGACACGATGGAGGGCGTACCGGCGTACGTCGTCGGGCGCCGCTCGGAGATCCTCGCCTGGAACCGGATGGCGGCGGCGCTCTTCGGCGACTGGGCGGAGCTGCCGCCGGGCGAGCGCAACTGGGCCCGGCTGGTGTTCCTGCACCCGGACTACCGCGATCTGTTCGTCGACTGGGAGCAGAAGGCGATCGACATCGTCTGCGCCCTGCGCATGGACGCGGGCTGCTATCCGGACGACCAGCGGCTGTCGGCGCTGGTGGGCGAACTCTCGGTGAAGAGCGAGGAGTTCCGCCGGCTGTGGGCGACGCACGACGTCAAGGAGAAGAACCACGGCGTCAAGCGGCTGCACCACCCCCTGGTGGGCGACCTCTCCCTGAACTTCGAGTCCTTCCGTCTGACGGACGGCTCGGACCAGTCCCTGCTCACGTACCACGCCGAACCGGGCTCCCCGTCCGCCGACTCCCTCCGCCTCCTGGCCAGCTGGGGCACGGACGCGGCCCACACCACCGTGCCCTCGGCCTAGGCGACGCGCAGAGGGGCACCCGGAGATCGTCTCCGGGTGCCCCTCGCCTCGTCAGAGGGTGCTACGCGCTCACTTGCCGAAGTACGCGTCGTAGATCGTGATCTCCGACGTGTTGCCCTGCTTGTCGGTGATCTGGGAGCGGAGGGTGAGGGACTGGCCCTTCGCCGGGTTCTTCACTGTGATCCTGCCGCCGCGGACGTCGGCCTTCTGGAAGGTCTTGCCGTCGTAGGACACGTACACGGTGAGCGACTTGAGGTTGCCGCCCGCCGCCGAGCCCTCGACGGTGACCGGGAAGGTGACCGTCCGGCCGGCCGGGACCCGGCTGTCCAGGCCGGTCGTGATGCCGTAGCGCAGCACGGAGGCCGGGAGCTGGACGGGGGCGCCGGACACCTGCTGGGAGTGGAAGGTCCAGGTCGCGTCGATCCGGGAGGAGGCCTGGGCGACCTTCGCCGCGCGCTGGACCGAGGTGGTCAGCTTGTACGCGGCCGCGCCGGCCGGGACCTTGAACGTCGCCTCGCCGAACAGCGGGTCGTCGTTGGCGCCGGCCTCGGCACCGTCGCGGTACAGGGTCGTGTGCACCGAGCTGAAGTCCGAGTACCCGGCGTGCTGCGCGGAGTCGGCGAACAGCGGCAGTGAGCCGTAGATCTCGTTGCCGGTGCGGAAGAGACCGAGGTCCTTGCCGACGTGCGGGCCGAAGACGGCGGTGCCGACCGTCTTCGTGTAGGTGTGGCCGGCTCTGAAGGAGGACTCGCCGAGCGAGTACCCCGCGTCGGGAACCGGGAATCCGTCCTGGTCAAAGCCGCCGTACTGGGTGAAGTCCAGGTCCCACAGGACCCCGCCGCCGGCGGACAGGTGCAGGGTGCGGGTGCCGGGCAGCTTCTGCGCCACGTCGATGGAGGAGGCGCCCATGCTGCCGGGCAGCCAGCCCGCGGCGCTGATCGAGCCGGTCTTGCCGCTCGCGGAGGCACCGAGCCGGGCCTTGACGGTGGCCAGCTCACTCGCCTTGTAGTGCTGGGTGTAGCCGGTGGCGAGCTTCCTGACGGGGCCGCCGGAGGTGACGTCGTACTGCTCGCTCGTGCCCTTGGTCCAGTGGCCGTCCCACTGCTGGAACAGCTGGCCGGCGGGCAGTTGCGGGCCGAGGTGGGCGCTGCGGAAGCCCTGGTACGAGTCCAGGATCCAGTTGTAGCCGTACTGGTTGCCGCCGATCGTGACGGCGTACCCCGGCGCGGCGAACCGCGACGTCACGCCCGGGGCGGGGACGGTGACATCCACCGGCTTGGCCTTGCGCGCGTCGATGGTGACGGTCTGCCTCTTGGCGACGGTCAGCTTCGGCTGGGCGATCCAGTCGGCGCCCTTGGTGCCGTTCCGGTCCACGAAGACCGAGGAGTTGAGGATGTACGTGCCCCTGGGCACGCGCACCTTCACCGAGCCGGACGGGTCGTACGGGCCCAGCTCCGTGCCGTTCGCGAGCCCGGACACACCGGTGAGGTCGGCGTTGTAGTACTTGGCCGGCTTGCCGTCACGGCCGATGAACTTCAGTGTGAGGTCGTACGACTCCACCTCGCGCCGCACCGCGGCGGCCGTGCGGACACTCTGGCCGGCGCCGGTCGCGGTGACGTACGCGGAGTAGGCGCCGTCGAGGGTGCCGCCCAGCTTGGTGTCGGCGGTGAGGGCGACGGAGGCCTTGCCGTGGGCCGGGACCGTCAGTTTGCTCGCGCCGAGCGTGAAGAAGCCCGCTGGGGCCGCGTGGCCCTTGGGGTCGAGGGCGCTGCTGCTCAGGGTGAGCGTGACGTCCTTGTCGCCGAGGTTGCGGTATGTGACCTTCTTGGTGACCGGCTTGTCGTCGGTGTGCGGCCACGCCTGCGTCCCGAAGTTGACCGACACCGGGTCGGCGATCACGGACTCCTTGATGGCCTTGTCCACCGCGATACGACCCGAACCCTGCTGGTACGGCGTGTAGTTGCCGCCCTTCGCAGAGCCGGTCAGCGCGCCCTTCAGCTCGGCGTAGCCCCAGTCGGGGTGCTCCTGCTTCAGGATCGCGGCGGCGCCCGCGACATGCGGGGTGGCCATCGAGGTGCCGGAGATGGTCAGGTAACCCTCGGGCTTCTCGCCGACCTCCTGGTCGATGACGCTGCCCTTGGCGGCGGCCGCGGTGATGTCCACGCCGGGCGCGGTGACGTCCGGCTTGACGGCGCCGTCACCGAGGCGCGGGCCGGTGGAGGAGAAGTCGGCGAGCTTGTCCTGCTTGTCGACGGCGCCGACGGTGAGCGCGGCGTCCGCGCTGCCCGGCGAACCGATCGACTGCGGGCCGTCGTTGCCCGCGGCGATCGCGAACAGGATGCCCTTGGTGGCGGAGAGCTTGTCGACCTCGGCTTCGAGGGGGTCGATGCCGGGGGTGTCGGTGCCGCCGAGGCTCAGGTTGACGACGCTCGCGCCCTGCGCGGCGGCCCACTCCATGCCGGCGAGGATGCCGGAGTCGTCACCGGATCCGGTGTCGTCCAGGACCTTGCCGTTGAGGATCTTGGCGTCGGGGGCGACCCCCTTGTACTTGCCGCCCGATGTGGCGCCGGTGCCCGCCACGATGGAGGCGACGTGGGTGCCGTGCCCGTAGTGGTCGGTGGCGTCGGCGGCGGAGGTGAAGTTCCTGGACGCGATCACCTGGTCCTTGAGGTCGAGGTGACGGGTGTCCACACCGGTGTCCAGGACGGCGACCTTCACGCCCTTGCCGGTGTAGCCGGCCTGCCACGCGACGGGGGCGCCGATCTGGGGCACGGACTTGTCCAGGGATGCCTTGCGGACGCCGTCGAGCCAGACGTGCGCAATGCCGGAGGCGGTCCGGTCGCCGTGGGTGACGGCGTGCCACAGCCGGGCGGTGTCCTGGACCGGCGTCTGCACGGCGTCGGCGTCGAGCGCGGTCAGGCTGCGGCGCAGCTTGCCCGCGCCCCGGACGTCCGCCTTGGCGGCCGCGGCGGAGCCGGTGTAGCCGACGATGACCTTCAGGCCGTTCTTCTGGGCCCTGCGGGTGGCGGACTTGTTCAGCTCGGTGACGTCGAACAGGCGCTGGTCCAGCGTGCCGGAGGCCACCAGGCGGGCCGCGTCGACCGGGATGACGAGCGTGTGGCCGGCGGTCCTGCGGACCTGGAAGGGTATGTGCTCACGGCCCTTGGCCCGCTCCAGGCCGACGATCCGGCCCCTGGCGTCGAGGGCGACCCGGTCACCGGTGATCAGGGTGACATGGGTCTTCGCGGCGAGCGGGGAGGCGGTGGCGGAGGCGGTGGTCGGGGCGCCCTCCGCGGGCTTCGCCGACGCCGGGCTGGTCATACCCGCTGCGAGGGCGACGGCTGCGGCCATGGCCACGGCGGCCGCAGCGGCTGTTTGCACTTGTCTGCGCAAGTTCTCCCCCTGGAGATGGAGTACCGGGCGAATTCCCCGTTCGACCCGGCCGGAGGCGGTCCTGTGCGTCCGTGTGCACGTCGCCCCCCGGGATCACGCAGTATGCCGGGGGCCGACGGACGGCTCAATAGACAAAAGGAGGGTAAGAAAGAGCGAAGGAAAACTGTTACCCGGTGGCCGGGACACCGTTACAGAACCGCCAAGTACCTGGTGTGCGAACGGGGTTGGATGCTGTCAGGCGCCGGCGTTCTCCCTCACCATGATCTTGCCTTTGCGGATGGTGGCCAGCCGCGGGGCCTTCTTCGCGATCGCGGAGTCGTGGGTGACCATGATGAAGGTCAGCCCGTGCTCCTTCCACAGCCGTTCGAGTACGTCCATGATCTCGTCGCGCATGCCCTCGTCGAGGTTGCCGGTCGGCTCGTCGGCGAGCAGCACCTTGGGTTTCTTGACGACGGCCCGGGCGATCGCGACGCGCTGCTGCTGTCCTCCGGACATCTCGCCGGGGAGATGGGCCAGGCGTTCTCCGAGGCCGACGGACTCCAGCGCCTCGGCCGCCAGTTCCCGGCGCTCTTTGGCCTTGATGCCGAGCGGTACGAGGGCCGTCTCCACGTTCTCCTGGGCGGTGAGGGTGGGGATGAGGTTGAAGGACTGGAAGACGAAGCCGATGTTCTCGCTGCGGACGTTCGTCAGCCGGGCTTCACTGAGCTTGGCCAGGTCGATGCCGTCCAGGACGACCTCGCCCGAGGTGGGGCGGTCGAGACCGCCGAGCATCTGGAGGAGGGTGGACTTTCCGCCGCCGGTGGGGCCCTGGATGACGAGTCTGTCTCCGTCGCCATGGTGATGTCGATGCCGTTGAGGGCGGCGGTTCGCGCCTCAGGTAGTTGACTGCTCCCCTGCCTGAAGGGAGGGGATTCCTGGCTCAGGCCGCCTCCCGGAGCAGCGCTCCAGGAGGTCTTACGCCCTCGGCACCAGCCGGATTCAGACCAGCCCGGACGAGCATCACACGGGCGGAGTTCTTATCCCTGGGGGACACGGCTCCTCACGCGGTGCAGGTATAGGTACGTTCTGAAAGAGGAAGTGCGTGCTTGGTTCTCGCTCCGCACGATGCGCAGTCCATGGTGGTGTGCGCGGGATGCACCAGGTGCACGTCCCGCCCGTGCTTGCGGCCCATCTCGATCAAGGCCTTCTTCGTCGCGCCGATCGCAGCGTCCGCCGCCTTGCGTGCCAGGGAAGTCCTGGCCAGGAACTTCGGCTTGAAGTCCTCCACCGCGATCGCGTCATAGTCGCGCACGACCTTCTTTGCCCACTTGCGGGCCGAGTCCTGCCGCTGCCGGGCTATCTTCTGGTAGGTCTTCGCCCTCCACCTCTTCGCCTCCCGGTAACCCTTCGACGATGCCTGCCCCTTCTTCGGCTTGCGGCGGGCCATCATCCGGTCGTACCGGGACAGCTTGACCTTGGCCTTCTTGCCGTGCTCGGGGTGAGGCAGGTCGTGTATGTCGCTGGTGGTGGTCGCGATCTCCTTCACGCCCCAGTCCACACCCAGTACCCGGCCGGTCTCCGGCAGCGGTTCGACCCGGGAGGGGACGACGAAGGAGGCGTACCAGTCGCCCACGCCGTCCCGAAACACCCGTACCGAGGTAGGGTCGGCGGGCAGTTCCCGCGACCACACCACCCTCAGTACGATCCCGCCCGCAAGATTCAAGCGCCCGTCCTTGAGCCGGAATCCTCGCCGCGTGTAGTTCAGGCTCGGATCGGCCTCGTGCTTCTTCTTGTAACCTGGCATCCCCGCACGCTGCCTCAGCGGCAGCCGGTCCCTGATGTCCTTCAGGGCCTTCGTACGGGATTTTCCGAAGTCACGGATCAGCTGCTGCTGCGGCACACTGGCGCCCTCGGCCAGCCAAGGCGTGATGGCACGGGCCTCGGTCAGCATCCGGTCCAGCCTCGCCGCACCGCACTCCTCCCTCTCCGCATGGGCCTTCTTGGACCGAGCCACGCACTCATTCCACACCCACCGGCACCGACCCCACTCCGCCAGCAGCCCCACACGGGCGGTGGCCGACACACGCAGCCGGTACGTGTACCGGGCATGCCCAGCCCGGTCAGCTTCCTTTACCTCCACCACACCGTCACCCCCGCCCTCACGACCGGCCCAGCATCCGCCCGGTTCAACCGGGCTCCGCAACCAGACCATACGTACGTCACCCGAACACCCGCACCCGATTCCGCCCATGCCACCCCAACCGGCGAACGACTGCACACACGTTCGCATTTGCCCGGCCCTGCCAGGCAGGGTGTCCGGCAGCTCTATGCCGGATGCCACTGCGTGCCCTGAGATGCCCCGGCTCCGCCGGGCCATCCGTGACGGAACCCTAAGGCCGGCATAAGAGACGGATGAGAAGACCGTGGCCGGTCCCGGAAACACCGGTGCCGCCCCGAGGGGCGGCACAGGAGGAGCTGTGAACCGGCTGTGGGACGGACCGTCAGACGGCCGAACCGGCCTTCCACTGGGCCCAGTCCATGTTCCAGCCGTTGAGGCCGTTGTCCGGCGCGACCGTCTTGTCGCCGGTGTTCTGGACGACCACCACGTCGCCGATCAGGGAGTGGCCGTAGAACCAGGCGGCCGGGGTGTTCGGGTCGCCCGCGCCCTTGGTGTCCTGCAGGCCGACACAGCCGTGGCTGGTGTTGACGCTGCCGAACACGGAGGGCGCGCCCCAGTAGTTGCCGTGGATGAAGGTGCCGGAGCTGGTCAGGCGCATCGCGTGCGGCACGTCCTTGATGTCGTACTCGCCCTTGCCGTCGGAGTCCTTGAAGCCCACCGTCGCGCCGTTCATCCGGGTCTGGGTGAACTTCTCGGAGATCACCATCTGCCCCTCGTACGTGGTGTGCTCGGGGGAGCCGGCGGAGATCGGGATGGTCTTGACGACCTTGCCGTCCTGCGTGACCTTCATCTGCTTGGTCTTCGCGTCGACGTACGAGACCTGGTTGCGGCCGATGTGGAAGGTGACCGTCTTCTGCTGGACGCCGTGGACACCGGGCGCGCCCTCGACGCCGTCGAGGGCCAGCTTCAGCGTGACGGTGGAGCCTGCCTTCCAGTACTGCTCCGGGCGGCAGTCCATGCGGTTGGCGTTGAACCAGTGGCAGGCGACCTCCTGGCCGCTGGTGGTGCTGACCGTGATGCCCTTCTGCACGGCCGCCTTGTTGGTGATCGCCTTGTCGAAGTTGATCGAGACCGGCATGCCGACACCGACCGTGGAGCCGTCGTCCGGGGTGAAGCTGCCGATGAAGCTGTTGGCGGGGGAGACCGTGGTGAAGGAGGCGTTCTCGTGGGCTATGCGGCCCTGGGAGTCCTTGGCCTCCGCGGAGACCTTGTAGGTGGTGGAGCGGTCCAGCTGGGCGCTGGGCTTCCAGCTCGTCTTGTCGGCGGAGAGCTGACCGGCGACGGCTGTGCCGCCCTCGGTGGTCATGGTGACGCCGGTGAGGGTGCCTTGGGTGACGGTGACGGTGCCGGAGTTGTTGATCGACGCGTTGTCGGAGCCGTCCTTCGGCGTGATCGTGATCTGCGCCTGGGAGGACTTCTTGGCCGCCGCCGCGTCGGCCTGGGCCTGCGAGGAGTCGCCACTGCCGCTGCCGGAGGACTTGTTGCCGCCTCCGGAACAGGCCGTGAGCACCAGCACACCGCCGAGCAGAGCGGACGCGGCCACCAGGCCCTTGCGCCGCTTACTGTCCGTCATCACACGCTTCTCCATCGTCGCCGATCGCCAAAACCCGAGGGACCCCCGTCAAGAACCTTCAACGCTACGGCCGTGCCGCGCCGTTCCCTGTCCGCTGGATCTGTGGGGCACACCACGTCCGCCGGGCGCGGGTGGTGCGGTGGTACGGGAATCGGTCCGTGCGTCCCCTGAGACGACGAAACCCCGGACGGCGGTTGCCGTCCGGGGTCAGGAAGAGTCCCCCCGGGACGCTCAGCCGACGCGGTCCTCGTCCTCGTCCTCGTCTTCGTCCTCCTCCTCATCATCCTCGTCCCGCTCCCAGTCCGGCGAATCCGGGTCATAGTCGATCCGCTCGCTCGACCAGGACGCCTGCTGCAGCTCCACTCCGGGTACCTCGCTGACCAGGTCGAACGGGTCCACGAGATAGGCGAGGGCCTCCGCGGTGTCTTCCGTCACAGCCCCCTCGGCCTGACTCCGCTCGGCCTGCGGCAGCTCCGGATCGGCGGCGAGCCGGCGCAGCGCGGCCTTGGCCACCTCGTCCTCGTCCTGCACCTCAAGGACCAGCTCCACACGAAGCCGTACAAAACGTGATGTGTCTTCAGCGTTCATGGCGCGAGCGTACGACCGAAACCTCCCGTGACTTTCCTGTGACCCGCGACTTTCACTAACATCGCTCCACACGGCCAATTCGCCAGCGTCACAAGGGGATCGATATTCCGTGTCATCCGCTCGCCGCCCGCTGCTGACCGCCACCGCCGCGGGCACCCTGCTCTGCGCGCTGTGGTTCGTCCCGTCCGCGAACGCCTCGCAGGACTCCACGACGAGAGCGGACGCGTCCGATTCCTCGACGACACAGATCACGCAGGTCACACAGCAGGCCAGGGCGGTGTCCCAGGCGACCGCGGAGACCGCGCGGGAGGCCGCGGACGACACCCAACTCGCCGACACCGGAAGCATCGACACCACGCCGTACGTCGTCGGCGGCACCCTCTTCCTCGGCCTGGGTGCCGGTTTCGTGGTCTACTCCGTGCGCCGCGAACGCATGGGCTTCTGACACAGCAACGGATGTGACACAGGAACAGGGGCCCCGCACCTGGCGGGGCCCCTGTTTCCGTGCGGGCGTCACTGCAGCGGGCCGGTGACCGTCTCCACCGCGGCGACGAGGTGGCCGCCGCGCACGAACGCGTCGGCGGCGGCCAGATCGGGCGCCAGGAACCGGTCCGGGCCCGGGCCCCGCACACCGGCGGCGCGCGCGGCCTCGATGACGGCCTGGGAGGCGGGCGCCGGGGTGAGGCCCTCGCGCAGCTCTATGGCGCGGGTGGCGGCGTACAGCTCGATGGCGATGATCCGGGTGAGGTTGCCGACGGCGGTGCGCAGCTTGCGCGCGGCCGACCAGCCCATGGACACATGGTCCTCCTGCATGGCAGAGGACGGAATGGAGTCCGCGGAAGCCGGTACGGCCAGCCGCTTCATCTCACTGACCAGCGCGGCCTGCGTGTACTGGGCGATCATCAGGCCGGAGTCGACACCCGCGTCATCGGCGAGGAACGGCGGAAGGCCGTGGCTGCGGTTCTTGTCCAGCAGCCGGTCCGTACGGCGCTCGGCGATGGAGCCGAGGTCGGCGGCGGCGATGGCGAGGAAGTCCAGGACGTACGCGACGGGCGCGCCATGGAAGTTGCCGTTGGACTCCACGCGGCCGTCGGGCAGCACCACGGGGTTGTCGACCGCGGAGGCGAGCTCCCTCTCGGCGACCAGCCGGGCGTACGCGACGGTGTCGCGTCCGGCACCGGCGACCTGCGGGGCACAGCGCACCGAGTAGGCGTCCTGGACACGCGGGGCGTCGTCCTGGTGGTGCCCGGTCAGGCCGGAACCCTTCAGCACGGCCAGCATGTTGGCGGCGGAGGCGCCCTGGCCCGGATGCGGCCGGATGGCGTGCAGTTCGGGCGCGAGCACCTTGGCGGTACCGAGCAGCGCCTCCAGGCTGAGGGCCGCGGTGACGTCGGCGGACTTGTAGAGGGTGTCGAGGTCGGCGAGCGCCATGATCAGCATGCCGAGCATGCCGTCGGTGCCGTTGAGCAGGGCGAGGCCCTCCTTCTCACGCAGCTCGACGGGCTTGATCCCGTGCGCGGCGAGCAGCTCGCCGGCGGGCCGTACGACCCCGTCGGACCCTTCCGCGTCACCCTCGCCCATGAGCGTGAGGGCGCAGTGGGAGAGCGGGGCCAGGTCGCCGGAGCAGCCGAGGGAGCCGTACTCGTGCACGACCGGGGTGATCCCGGCGTTCAGCACGTCCGCCATGGTCTGCGCGACCTCGGGCCGCACGCCCGTGTGCCCCGAGCAGACGGTCTTCAGCCGCAGGAACATCAGCGCCCGTACGACTTCCCGCTCCACCCGCGGCCCCATCCCGGCGGCGTGCGAGCGGACGATGTTGCGCTGCAGCTGGGCGCGCAGCTCCTGGCTGATGTGCCGGGTCGCCAGGGCTCCGAAGCCGGTGGAGACGCCGTAGACCGGCTCCGGCTTGGCCGCCAGGGCGTCCACGATCTCCCGGGCCGCCGCGAGGGCCGCCACCGCCTCCGCCGACAGCTCGATGCGGGCACCGCCGCGCGCCACGGCGAGAACGTCGGACGCCGTGACACCGGACGTCCCCACCACCACAGTGTGCATATCCATATTCAGGAGCGTACGCATTGAATGCAGAGATGTCACTAGTGGGGAACGGGGGCGCCCCTTACCGATCCATGTGGGCTTCGCCTCATCCGCGTGAGGCCTCATGGCCGGCGCCCACGGAACCGGCGCCGTTCGGCGGGCGCCAGGTGCGGCGGCTCGTCCGCCAGCCGTACGACCGGATCCTCCGGCCCCTCCCGGCCCGCGACGACCGGCCGGCCGGCGCGCAGGGCCTTGGCCCGGTACTGGGCGGCGTCGGCGAGCCGGAACAGCCGCCGCGCGTCGCGCACCTCCCCGATCGGGTCCTCGGTCGAGGCGACCCCGCACGCCACCCCCTCCCCCAGCTCCAACTCCCCGGCTCTCCGGCACAGTTCATCCGCGGCCTTGACCACGTCATCGGCAGCCGGCCCGACGGCCAGCAGACAGAACTCGTCCCCGCCGAGCCGCGCGACCAGCGCGCCCGGCACCATCGCCCCGCAGAGCGACAGCACGGAGCCGAAGCGCTCCAGCAGCCGGTCGCCGACGGCGTGCCCGAGGGTGTCGTTGACCCGCTTCAGCCCATTGAGATCACATACGACAAGACTGACGACCGCACCGTCCGCGCGATGCCGTTCGACGGCCTCCTCCAGGCGTACGTCCACGGCGCGGCGGTTGGCGAGTCCGGTGAGGGCGTCGGTGTACGCGAGCCGGCGGGCCTCCTCCAGCCGCTCGCTCTGCGCGAGCCCGGCGGCGACGACGGCGGCCAGCACGGTGGCGAAGTCGGCGTCGGACCGGTCGAACACCGGGGCCTTGACGGCGCGGGCGACGTACAACTCGCCCCAGGCCCTGCCATGCAGCACGACCGGAGCGACGACACAGCAGCCGCGGCCCCGCCGGCGCAGGGCGGCGACCCGCCGGTGGAAGTAGCCGGGAGTGCCGGCGGCGGTCCCCTCGGCGGTCTCCACCCAGGCGTTGGCCCCACCCCCGCCGGCCCACCGCTCGTGCAGGAACTCGGTGATCTCCGGGAACTGGTGCACCGGGTAGGCCTCGGCCTCAGGGAACACCTCTTCGTCCGGGCGCCGGTCCCCCACGTTGACGAGGACACGCAGCCGGCCCAGCTCCCGCTCCCACACCGACAGTGCGGCGAAGCTGCCGTCCAGCGCCCGGCAGGCGCCGAGCGCGGCGGCGTGCCAGGCCCCTGCCGGGGTGTGCGCCGCCGCCATGCCTTGCGCCAGCGCCACGACCGCGGCCAGCCGCTTGCA
>NZ_CM002285.1:3460160-3466337 GCF_000497445.1 Streptomyces roseochromogenus subsp. oscitans DS 12.976
CACCCATTACTCCAGGTTAGGGAGGATTTACGGCAATGGGGACATTGGCCGGGCGAACAGGTGGACGGACTGTGCGGGTACGTCGAGGCTTGTCGCGCAGTTCCTCGCGCCCCCGGGAAACCGCAGTGCCGCTACTCGCCCGGCCACTGCGGCTTGCGCTTCTCGTTGAAGGCTGCCACGCCCTCCGCCCGGTCCGCCGAAAAGGCCACCGTGCGCCAGGCCGCGTCCTCGACCTCCAGGCCGGCCCGCAGATCCAGGCCGTGCCCCAGCCGCAGCGCCCGCTTGGCGGCCCGGAGCCCGACAGGCGAGTTCCCGGCGATCCTCGCGGCCAGCGCCAGAGCCTCCTCCCCGTCCCGCCCCTCGTCCACCAGCTGGTCGACCAGCCCCAGTTCGGCCGCCTCCGCCGCCTCCACCCGCCGCGCGGAGAAGATCAGTTCGGCCGCCCGGGCGGCACCCACGCGCCGCGGCAGCAGCTGCGTACCGCCGCCGCCCGGGATCACGCCCACGGACACCTCCGGCAACCCCACCACCGCCGTACGGTCGGCCACGATCAGGTCGCAGGACAGGGCCAGTTCGAAACCGCCGCCCAGCGCGAACCCGTGCACCGCCGCGATCGTCGGCATCGGCAGCTCCAGCACCCCGGTGTACGCCCCGCGGGTCACCGGCCGCTGCCGCAGAAGATCCGCGTCACTGAAGGAGTTCCGCTCCTTCAGGTCCGCCCCGACGCAGAACGCCCGCTCGTGGGACGAGGTCAGGACCACCACACGCGCGTCCCGGTCGGCGGCCAGCGCCGTACACGCGCCCACGAGCGATCGGGCCATCTCCGTGGAGACGGCGTTCATGGCCTTGGGCCGGTCCAGCACCAGCTCCGCGACCGGCCCGTGCCGCCGCACCAGCACGAACTCCCCGAACCGCTCCTCGCTCATGACACCCTCCGGCTCACGTGTTAACGCGGGTTAACTCCCTGTGGGCCCGATCATCGCAGCCGTACCCGACGCCGGGAAACCCCAGGGGGCTACGCCCGTTCGAGTGACATCCCACCCGTCTCCCCCCACATCGCCCACAGGACCGCATAGCGTGCGTCCGCCACGGCGCGCCCCGCGGCGCGCGGCGGGGAGGGGAACGATGTCACCGATATCTGCACAGTCCGGTACGGACGATACGGAAGCCGGCGTGCCCGTCGTACGGCGCGGTCGCCACCGCAAGCCGCGCCCCCGCAAGCTGCTGCTCGCCGCCGGCGGTCTGGCCGTGGCAGCGGGGGTGCTCAGCCTGGTCCGGGTCACACCGGATCCGGGGTCCGGTTCCCCGGGCGCGGCGGAGGCCGAGCCCCGCCTGGGCGCGAGCGACAACCACGCGACGAACACCGCCGCCACGACTCCCACCGCCGCCCCCACCGCACTTCCCTCGGCGACCTCGGCCATGGGCGGCAGAAGCCTCGTGCCTACGACCACCGGCCGGCCCGGGACCGGTACGGAACCAGGGACACCGTCCAGCCGTACCGCCACACCGACCGCGCTCCCGTCCGCTCCGGCCTCGGCACCCGGCACCAACCCACGCCCCTCGGACCCGACGTCCGCCGCGCCGCCGACCACCACCCGGCCCACGCCCACGACCCCGGCGCCCAGCCACAGCACGACGCCCCCCGATCCGGGCGGGTTGTGCGTACCGATGCTCGGCATCTGCGTGAGCCTGCCCGGCGGCACCGGCCACTAGGGCCGCCACAGGGCTACGCCTGACCGTCGCGGCGGTTCAGCAACCAGGGCTCGACCACGCCGAGCCCGCGCACCGGGCGCTGCCACATCGGCTGGAGCGCGAAGCGGTACACCGGCGGCTCCTCGCCCTCCTTCTCGGCGGCCGCCACGGCCTCGGCCGCCTCCGCCTCGGAGGCGGGCGCCTCGCCGGAGCGGATCAGCTCCTCGGCCAGGGCGCTGTCGACCAGCACGGCGTCCCGGGGAGCTATCGAGGTCAGCCGGGAGGCCAAGTTCACTGTCGTACCGAACACATCACCCATACGAGTGGTGACCGTCCCGAACGCCATGCCGACGCGCAGCTCGGGCATGGTCTCGTCGTTCGCCAGCGTCTCGACGAGCCGCAGCGCGATGTCCGCGGCCGTACCGGCGTCGTCCGCCGCGTACAGCACCTCGTCGCCGAGGGTTTTGATGAGCCGCCCGCCACGAGCGGCCACCAGGTCGGCAGCGGTGGTCTCGAAGGCCTCGACCAGCTCGCCGAGCTCCTCTTCCTCCATCCGGCGGGTCAACCGCGTGAACCCCACCAGATCGGCGAAGCCGACGGCGAGCCGCCGATCGACCATCTCCTCGTCATCGGCCGACTGCACCACCCGCCCGGCCGAGGCGGCGAGCTGCCGCCGCCACACGTACACCAGAAACTCCTCCAGCTCGGGCAGGAGCAGCTCGACGATCGGGTACGTCACCTCGGTGCGGGTCATGCCGGGCTCGGGCGGTTCGGTCAGGCCCTCCAGGAAGGAATCCATCTGCCACTCAGCCAACCGGGCGGTCGTCTGCCCGGTGGACCGGGCCACCTGCACCGCCATGGCCTCGCTGAGCAGCCCCGCCTCGACCAGACCGGCGAGCCGGCGCAGAGCCAGCACGTCGGCCTCCGTCAACGCCTTGGCCTGGCCGATGTCGGCGAAGCCCATGGCCCGCCAGAACCGTGACGCCAGCTCCATGGAGACACCGGCGCTGCGGGCCGCCTGGAACGGGGTGTAGCGGCGCTCGGCGCCCAGGATGAGCTGTTCGAGGCGCAGGGCCAGCGGGTCCTCGCCGGGATCGGCGGCATGGGCGTCCCCCCGCTCCTGGGGAGGGTCCACCCGGCCGTCCGCGTCCGCGCCGGAGCCCGTGTCGTCGACGGTCACGCCTGCTGCCCTTCCGATCTGCCGCGGTCAGGTATCGACCGGGCTCAACTCTACGGCAGGTGTGCGCCAGCTCACTCCGTTGGGTTCGGCCGGGGGTACGTGCTCGGTACCGGGTACGCGGGCCGGTGTTGCTGCTGGCCAACCCCCGGGGGCTGCTCCCCCAGACCCCGCATCGGGCCATGTCCGGAAGTGTCACCACCATCGCCGAGTGCGCGCCCCTTGGGGAGCTGCCCTGCCGTCGGCCGAATGGTGCCGCAGCCGCGCACGGCGGGAAGGGGACGTGTCGGGGGGTGTCCGCCCGCAGCGGCGGGCGTCAGTCACCGGGCCACTCGCCAAGACCCAGAACCGCCCGACCGAGGACGGACACCCCCCGGCGCGACCCCGACCCCGAACCCACACCGGGCGCTACGCGCACCCCCACCCACCCGCAGAGGCGCCCGCAGGCATCCACACAACCCGCAGACACGCGCCACGCCCGCCCCACACAGACCACAGGCGCACGACACCCCCGCCCCACACAAGCCACAGGCGCACAACACCCCCACCCCACACAAGCCGCAGATGGACGATGTCGCCCGCCCCCACACAAGCCGCGGACGAACGGCACCTCCGCCTCACGCAGGCCGAAGATGGACGATGTCCCCCGCCCCCACAGGCTCCTGGACCCCCTCCCCCGTCGCGATGACCAAGCGGCCGTCGCCGTCGACGGCCACGGCCTCGCCCACAATCGCCCGTTCCCCGGGCAGCTCGGCCCGCACGGCACGCCCCAGCGTCGCGCAGCCCGCCGCGTACGTCTCCTGCAGACCGCAGGCCGCCGGGTCACCCCCCGCCGCCCGCCACCGCCCGTACCAGTCCTCCAGCGCCCGCAGCACGGCCCGCAGCAACGGATCCCGGTCCGTGGCGACCGCCCCGGCCAGCGCCAGCGAGCCCGCCTGGGGCACCGGCAGCTCGTCCGCCCGCAGCGTGACGTTGATGCCGACGCCGATGACCACACCGTCCTCCCCGGCCCGTTCCGCGAGGATGCCACCGGCCTTGCGCTCCTCGCCCCCGACCGTCACCAGCAGGTCGTTCGGCCACTTCAGAGCCGTGTCCACGCCCGCCACCCGGGCCAGCCCGCTCGCCACGGCGACCCCCGTGAGCAGCGGCAGCCAGCCCCACCGGGCCACCGGAACCTGAGCGGGCCGCAGCAGCACGGAGAAGAAGAGACCCGAGCGCGGCGGCGCCGTCCACCGCCGGTCCAGCCGCCCCTTGCCCGCGGTCTGCTCCTCCGCCACCAGCACGGCCCCTTCGTCGGCCTGTCCGGCGACGGCCCGCGCGGCGAGGTCGGAGTTGGTGGAGCCGGTGCGCCGCACCACCTCCACCTCTCGGTACAGGCTGCCTTCCCGGACCAGCGCACGCCGCAGTGCCGCGGCGTTCAGGGGCGGGCGGTCCAGATCGGACCAGCGGCTGTCGCCCCGGCTGTCATCTGATGCATTGTGCGGCGTCATGCAAGTCACCCTAGGTGTGGGAAACGCCGCACTGCTGACCCACAGGCCCAGCACTACTCTACGGATGAGTAACCGTCCCCCCTTTTGAGCAGGCAGGGAGCCGCATCCCGATGTCCGAGCCGGAAGAGCGTCAAGAGATCCACGAGACTCAAGGGATCGATATCCACACGACCGCGGGCAAACTCGCGGATCTCCAGCGCCGCATCCACGAGGCGACGCACGCCGGCTCGGAACGCGCCGTCGAGAAGCAGCACGCCAAGGGCAAGCTGACGGCCCGTGAGCGCGTCGAACTCCTCCTCGACGAGGGCTCCTTCGTCGAGCTGGACGAGTTCGCCCGGCACCGGTCCACCAACTTCGGCCTCGACGCCAACCGCCCCTACGGCGACGGCGTCGTCACCGGCTACGGCACCGTCGACGGCCGCCCGGTCGCCGTCTTCTCGCAGGACTTCACCGTCTTCGGCGGCGCCCTCGGCGAGGTCTACGGCCAGAAGATCGTCAAGGTCATGGACTTCGCGCTGAAGACCGGCTGCCCGGTCATCGGCATCAACGACTCCGGCGGCGCCCGCATCCAGGAGGGCGTCGCCTCCCTCGGCGCCTACGGCGAGATCTTCCGCCGCAACACCCACGCCTCCGGTGTGATCCCGCAGATCAGCCTGGTCGTCGGCCCGTGCGCGGGCGGCGCGGTGTACTCCCCCGCGATCACCGACTTCACGGTCATGGTCGACCAGACCTCGCACATGTTCATCACCGGCCCGGACGTCATCAAGACCGTCACCGGCGAGGACGTCGGCTTCGAGGAGCTGGGCGGCGCCCGCACCCACAACACCGCCTCCGGCGTGGCCCATCACATGGCGGGCGACGAGAAGGACGCGATCGAGTACGTCAAGCAGCTCCTCTCCTACCTGCCGTCCAACAACCTCTCCGAGCCCCCAGTCTTCCCGGAGGAGGCGGACCTCGCCGTCAACGACGAGGACCGCGAACTCGACACCCTCGTCCCGGACAGCGCGAACCAGCCGTACGACGTCCACACGGTGATCGAACACGTCCTGGACGACGGCGAGTTCTTCGAGACCCAGGCGCTCTTCGCGCCGAACATCCTCACCGGCTTCGGCCGGGTCGAGGGCCACCCGGTCGGCATCGTCGCCAACCAGCCGATGCAGTTCGCCGGCTGCCTGGACATCGACGCGTCCGAGAAGGGCGCCCGGTTCGTGCGCACCTGCGACGCCTTCAACATCCCGGTGCTGACCTTCGTGGACGTGCCGGGCTTCCTGCCGGGCGTCGACCAGGAGCACACCGGCATCATCCGCCGCGGCGCCAAGCTGATCTACGCCTACGCCGAGGCGACCGTCCCCCTCATCACGGTGATCACCCGCAAGGCCTTCGGCGGCGCCTACGACGTCATGGGCTCCAAGCACCTGGGCGCCGACCTCAACCTGGCCTGGCCGACCGCCCAGATCGCCGTCATGGGCGCCCAGGGCGCGGTCAACATCCTGCACCGCCGCACCATCGCCGAGGCGGAGTCCACCGGGGACGGCGAGGGCACCCGGGCCCGGCTGATCCAGGAGTACGAGGACGCCCTCCTCAACC
Organism: Streptomyces roseochromogenus subsp. oscitans DS 12.976; assembly: GCF_000497445.1. Taxonomy (NCBI): domain Bacteria; kingdom Bacillati; phylum Actinomycetota; class Actinomycetes; order Kitasatosporales; family Streptomycetaceae; genus Streptomyces; species Streptomyces roseochromogenus. The sequence continues at coordinate 3,466,107 of NZ_CM002285.1, forward strand.
CCTACGTCGCGGCCGAGCGCGGCTACATCGACGCGGTCATCATGCCGTCCGAGACCCGCGCCCACATCGTCCGCGGCCTGCGTCAGCTGCGCACGAAGCGGGAATCCCTGCCTCCGAAGAAGCACGGCAACATTCCCCTCTAGGCCCCGCGGACCCTGGGAGCGGTCATGAACATCAAGGTCGTACGAGGCAACCCGACCCCCGAGGAGCTGGCCGCCGCCCTGGCGGTGG
>NZ_CM002285.1:3467804-3476369 GCF_000497445.1 Streptomyces roseochromogenus subsp. oscitans DS 12.976
GGATCGCCGCTGCCCGCGTCCCCCAGCCGGGCCCGGCGTCCTGGACGCGCACGTACTGGCCCAGCTGAAGGCACTCAAAGGGAACTTGAGTACGCCTACTCAGGCGCCCCCACGGCCGAAGCACCACTCTGGTGACATGCTGTGGTCGGATCCGGATGACGAGCCGCCGAAGGACCTGCGCGAAGCGCAGGACATGCTTCGGCGGCTCGGCCTCTTCATGGCCGTGGCAATGATTCTGACGATGCTCGTGATCGGCCTGAGGTGAGCCGGCGGGCAGCCGTGGCTAACCTGACCGCATGACTGCTACGCGCCGCCGCCTGATCCTCGCCTCCGCCTCCCCCGCCCGGCTGGCCCTCCTGAGGCAGGCCGGCCTCTCACCGGAAGTGATCGTGAGCGGGGTCGACGAGGACGCCGTCACCGCGCCCACCCCGGCCGAACTGGCGCTCGCGCTGGCCGAGGCCAAGGCCTCGGTCGTGGCGGCGAAGCCGGAGGCGCAGGGCGCCCTGGTGATCGGCTGTGACTCGGTGCTGGAGCTGGACGGGCAGGCCCTCGGCAAGCCCGCCGACGCCGAGGAGGCGACCGCCCGCTGGAAGGCGATGCGCGGACGGACCGCAACCCTCCAGACGGGCCACTGCATCTGGGACACGGCGGCCAAGCGCTACGTCGCCGGGATCGCCTCCACCGTCGTCCACTTCGGCGAACCGACGGACGAGGAGATCGCCGCGTACGTCGCCTCCGGCGAACCCCTCTACGTCGCCGGGGCCTTCACCCTGGACGGCCGTTCGGCGCCGTTCATCGACGGCATCGACGGCGATCACGGCAATGTGATCGGCATCAGCCTGCCCCTGGTGCGCAGGCTGCTGGCCGAACTGGGCGTCGGCATCACGGAGTTGTGGTCGCCGGCCGAGTGACCGGAGCGGACACGGAGTCCCGCGCCCCCTCACCCCCGCCCGGCGCCTCACCCGTACGCTCCGTACGAGGCGCCGGCACGGCCGCCCCACCCGAACCCGCACCGGGGACCACACCCGGCGCCGCAGCCGACCCGGGCTCGGTCAGAGCGTCCGGATCCCCGCCCTCCCCGGCCCCACCCCCACCGCCGGAGGCACCCTGCTGCGGGCCGGCCTCGTGGTCGTACGTCATCAGGAGCAGGACGACGAGGCCGAGCACCACCATCAGGAACAGGAACGCCGTCCAGCCGACCATGCTCCAGGCGAACGCGCCGAGCAGGCCGTGCACGACGGCCACGCTGATCAGCAGGACCCGGCCGAAGCCCGCGGGCGCGCGGTTCCGCACCGCGACCAGGACGGCCACCAGCGCGCACAGCGCGAAGTAGAGGCCGAAGACCACACCGCCGATCTTCGAGGACGTCGCCATCGTGGACGGGTCGAGCCCCGCCAGGGACATGTCCTGACGGTCGACGACGACGCCGAGGAACCAGTTCAGCGCCGCGATGAAGAAGGCCTCCACCAGGAGGACGACCGCCACGACCCACGCCACCGGTCTGCGCACCACCGGTCTCCACCCACTCTCAAGCCACGCGACTGTTACCACAGGTACGTTCGAGCCGTCATGAACGCTACTAACGGGTAAACCGCGGGACAAGGGTTCGCGCAGCAGCAAAGAATCATTGGGCCATTCGTAGGGACTCGACAAAGAAACAGAGTGGGCCGCAGCACGCTCTCACAGAGACCTTGACCACATGACCGGGCTAGGGTTTCCGGGAGGAGAGCTGCGTACCGAGGTGCGACAAGGCTTTTCGCGGGTCGAGCGAGCCTCGAATCACGCTCCGTGTGGGCAAGCTCACCATTGGGGACGGGTCGAAGTGCCGTGTCGGCAGTCCCTAAACTCGGCTTGTTTCAAGGAGGGAGCCTCAATCGTGCGCAAGGTGCTCATCGCCAACCGTGGCGAAATCGCTGTCCGCGTGGCCCGGGCCTGCCGGGACGCCGGGATCGCGAGCGTGGCCGTCTACGCGGACCCGGACCGGGACGCTCTGCATGTCCGCGCCGCGGATGAGGCGTTCGCCCTGGGCGGTGACACCCCGGCCACCAGCTACCTGGACATCGAGAAGGTCCTGAACGCGGCGCGCGAGTCCGGCGCGGACGCCGTCCATCCGGGTTACGGCTTTCTCTCGGAGAACGCCGACTTCGCGCAGGCGGTGCTGGACGCCGGTCTGATCTGGATCGGCCCGCCGCCGCAGGCGATCCGCGACCTCGGTGACAAGGTCGCCGCCCGTCACATCGCCCAGCGCGCCGGCGCCCCGCTGGTGGCCGGTACGCCGGACCCGGTGAGCGGCGCCGAGGAGGTCGTGGCCTTCGCCGAGCAGCACGGCCTGCCCATCGCGATCAAGGCCGCCTTCGGTGGCGGCGGCCGTGGCCTGAAGGTCGCCCGCACCCTCGAAGAGGTCCCGGAGCTGTACGAGTCGGCGGTGCGCGAGGCGGTCGCCGCCTTCGGCCGCGGCGAGTGCTTCGTGGAGCGCTACCTCGACCGCCCCCGGCACGTGGAGACCCAGTGCCTGGCGGACAAGCACGGCAACGTGGTCGTCGTGTCGTCGCGTGACTGCTCCCTGCAGCGCCGGCACCAGAAGCTGGTCGAGGAGGCCCCGGCGCCGTTCCTGTCCGACGAGCAGGTCGCCGAGCTGTACCGCGCCTCCAAGGCCATCCTCAAGGAGGCCGGCTACGTCGGCGCCGGCACCTGTGAGTTCCTGGTCGGCCAGGACGGCACGATCTCCTTCCTGGAGGTCAACACCCGCCTCCAGGTCGAGCACCCGGTGACGGAGGAGATCTCCGGCATCGACCTGGTCCGCGAGATGTTCCGCATCGCCGACGGCGAGGAGCTGGGCTACGACGACCCGCAGCTGCGCGGCCATTCCTTCGAGTTCCGCATCAACGGCGAAGACCCGGGCCGTAACTTCCTGCCCGCGCCCGGCACGGTCACCACGTTCAACGCGCCGGCCGGCCCCGGTGTCCGCCTGGACGCGGGCGTGGAGTCCGGCTCGGTCATCGGCCCGGCCTGGGACTCCCTGCTGGCCAAGCTGATCGTGACGGGCCGTACCCGCAAGGAGGCCCTGCAGCGGGCCGCGCGCGCCCTGGACGAGTTCCAGGTCGAGGGCATGGCCACCGCGATCCCCTTCCACCGCGCGGTGGTCAAGGACCCGGCGTTCGCCCCCGAACTCACCGGCAGCGAGGCCCCGTTCACGGTCCACACCCGCTGGATCGAGACCGAGTTCGTCAACGAGATCAAGCCCTTCACCACCCCCGCCGACACGGAGGCGGAGGAGGACACGGGCCGCGAGACGGTCGTCGTCGAGGTCGGCGGCAAGCGCCTGGAGGTCTCCCTCCCGGCGTCCCTCGGCATGTCCCTGGCCCGCACCGGCCTCGCGGCGGGTGCCAAGCCGAAGCGCCGCGCGGCCAAGAAGTCCGGCCCGGTGGCCTCCGGCGACACCCTCGCCTCCCCGATGCAGGGCACGATCGTCAAGGTCGCCGTCGAGGAGGGCCAGGAGGTCAAGGAGGGCGACCTGGTCGTCGTCCTGGAGGCCATGAAGATGGAACAGCCCCTCAACGCCCACAAGGCGGGCACCATCAAGGGCCTGAACGCCGAGGTCGGCGCGTCCATCACCTCGGGCGCGGCGATCTGCGAGATCAAGGACTGACGGCACGCTTCACAGTGACGCCCGGTGGACCGATCACTTTCGGTCCACCGGGCGTCACTTTTTCGAGTACGCGAGGGACAGCCAACCCCGGGGGGCGGGGCTGTTTTCCCTATGCGGCTGCCGCCGCGATGGGGGTCCCCCCGGGTTCGAGCGAAGCCGAGAACTTGGGGGAGCGACCAGGCGTCCTCAGCGCCGCCGCAAATCAGCGACGCGCCCCCGCTCAGCCCCCGTCGGCTGATCCCCGAGCACTCCACGCAGCCCACCTCCCGGGGCACCCCGCCTAGGCCCCGGCAGGGATGCACGCCGCGCCGGGGCCTGCTCACCCCCCGGAGGGGCCCCGCTCGCCCCGGACACGGCGATCTGCACCCCTTGGTCGGCAAGGGCCTGCAACTCGGTGCCGGCGCGGTCGTCGTGCGGCGGGGGCTCGTCGGTGACCAGGCGGGTGATGACGTCCGTCGGCACCGTCTGGAACATCGTGTCTGTGCCGAGCTTGGTGTGGTCGGCGAGGACGACGACCTCGGCGGCGGCCTGGACGAGGGCCCGGTCGACGGACGCCGAGAGCATGTTGGACGTGGACAGCCCCCGCTCCGCGGTCAGGCCGCTCCCGGACAGGAACGCCTTCGACACTCTCAGCCCCTGCAGGGACTGTTCCGCGCCGGAGCCGACGAGGGCGTAGTTGGAGCCGCGCAGGGTGCCTCCGGTCATCACGACCTCCACCCGGTTGGCATGGGCCAACGCCTGGGCGACCAGGAGGGAGTTGGTGACGACGGTCAGTCCGGGCACCCGCGCGAGCCGGCGGGCCAGCTCCTGTGTGGTGGTACCCGCGCCGACCACGATGGCCTCGCCTTCTTCGACGAGACTCGCGGCGAGGTCGGCGATGGCCGTCTTCTCGGCGGTCGCGAGATGGGACTTCTGCGGAAAGCCCGACTCACGTGTGAATCCGCCCGGCAGTACGGCACCGCCGTGCCGGCGGTCGAGGAGTCCTTCTGCCTCCAGTGCCCGCACGTCCCGCCGTACGGTCACTTCGGAGGTCTGGACGACGCGGGCGAGCTCACGGAGCGACACGGCACCGTTCGCTCGCACCATTTCGAGGATCAATTGGCGACGTTCAGCAGCGAACACGAAACTGACAGTAACCCCAGCGACCGTCTGGTTTCAGCAGTTTGCGCCGAATAACAGAAGTTGTTCGCATGGCAGGGTGGGAAGTGGTATAGGAGCTACCCGCCCCGACTATGCCGTACGCACTCGCGGCAACTCCCCGTGACCAGCGGGGAGTCGGATCCGGCCGTCACGCCTCCGCGCTCGCCTTGCGGCCGTGCAGCTGCCGGGCCACCTCGGCGATCGACCCCGAAAGGGAGGGGTACACGGTGAACGCGTTCGCGATCTGTTCGACCGTCAGATTGTTGTCGACGGCGATCGAGATGGGGTGGATCAGTTCCGAGGCGCGGGGCGCGACGACCACACCGCCGACGACGATGCCCGTACCCGGCCGGCAGAAGATCTTGACGAAGCCGTCCCGGATGCCCTGCATCTTGGCGCGCGGGTTCCGCAGGAGGGGCAGCTTGACGACCCGGGCGTCGATCTTGCCCGCGTCGACGTCGGCCTGCGAGTAGCCGACGGTCGCGATCTCAGGGTCGGTGAAGACGTTGGAGGAGACGGTCTTCAGGTTCAGCGGGGTCACCGCGTCGCCGAGGAAGTGGTACATGGCGATACGTCCCTGCATGGCGGCGACGGAGGCGAGCGCGAAGATGCCCGTGACGTCACCGGCCGCGTACACGCCCGGGGCGGTCGTACGCGAGACCTTGTCGGTCCAGATGTGACCCGAGTCGCGCAGCTTGACACCGGCCTCCTCCAGGCCGAGCCGCGCGCTGTTCGGAATGGCGCCGACGGCCATCAGACAGTGCGAGCCGGTGATGACCCGGCCGTCCGCCAGCGTCACCTCGACCCGGTCGCCGACGCGCTTGGCGGACTGCGCGCGGGAGCGGGCCATGACGTTCATGCCACGGCGCCGGAAGACGTCCTCCAGGACGGCGGCGGCGTCCGGGTCCTCGCCCGGCAGCACGCGGTCGCGCGACGACACCAGGGTGACCTTCGACCCCAGCGCCTGGTACGCGCCGGCGAACTCGGCACCGGTCACACCGGAGCCGACCACGATCAGCTCTTCCGGCAGCTCGTCGAGGTCGTAGACCTGGGTCCAGTTGAGGATGCGCTCGCCGTCGGGCTGGGCGTCGGGCAGCTCACGCGGGTGACCGCCGGTGGCGATGAGGACGGCGTCGGCGGTCAGGGTCTCCTCGGTGCCGTCGGCGGCGGTGACGACGACCTTGCGGGACCCGTCGAGGGCCTGCATGCCCTCCAGGCGTCCGCGTCCGCGCATGACCCGGGCGCCGGCGCGCGTGACGGAGGCGGTGATGTCGTGCGACTGCGCGAGCGCGAGCCGTTTCACCCGCCGGTTGACCTTGCCGAGGTCGACCCCGACGACCCGGGCGGCCTGCTCCAGGGGCGGCGTGTCGTCGGCGACGATGATCCCCAGCTCTTCGTACGACGAATCGAAGGTGGTCATCACCTCGGCCGTAGCGATGAGCGTCTTCGACGGCACGCAGTCGGTCAGCACCGACGCTCCGCCCAGACCGTCGCAGTCGACGACGGTCACCTCCGCACCGAGCTGCGCGGCTACCAGGGCCGCTTCATATCCGCCGGGTCCGCCACCGATGATCACGATCCGAGTCACGTACTCCATTGTCCCGCACGCTTCAACGTGCTACTGCCCGGGGGCGCACCCGAGTGTCTCCGGGGGCGCGGGTGACGGGACTTTCCCTGCCGTACCCTCTCTCCATGTCGCTCTATGCCGCGTACGCCGGCAATCTCGACGCGCGCCTGATGGCTTTCCGCGCGCCGCACTCCCCGCTGCGCGCCACGGGCTGGCTGAACGGCTGGCGGCTGACGTTCGGCGGCGAGCAGCCGGGCGGGGAGGGCGCGCTGGCGACGATCGTCGAGGATCCGCTCGCCCAGGTCTTCGTCGGGCTGTACGACATCGCACCCATGGACGAGGAGTCCCTCGACCGGTGGGAGGACGTGGGCGTGGATCTCTACCGCCGGGTCCGGGTGCGCGTGCACACCCTGGACGGCGAGGAGGCGGCGTGGACGTACGTCCTGAACGGCTACGAGGGCGGCCTGCCCTCGGCGCGCTACCTGGGTGAGATCGCCGACGCGGCGGAATCGGCGGGGGCGCCCCACGATTACGTGATGGAGCTGCGGAAACGCCCCTGCTGAACGGGCGCCGACTCTAAAATGGGGCACCGACGCACCAACGGGAGAGCACATGGCCCCCACGACCACCTATGACGTCTACTACACGGTCCAGGCCGCAGCGGCCCGCGACCGCCTCGACGACCGGATGCGGAACGCATTCGACAAAGGCATGGCCATGCTGGCCCGCGACCCCTTCCTCTCGGTGTCCCGGCCCATAAGCTCCACCGGTGACGACCGTACGATCCGGCTCACCCAGAACATCCTGGTGGAGTACACGGTGAGCCGCGGCCGTCTGCTGATCTTCATCGTCGAGGTCTTCAACGACAAGGACATCCTCATCCCCGAGGAGTGACAGCCCTGCCGCGGGCGGCTTTCGTCGGAAACGACAAGACAACGATCCCTATCCCGTGGGCTCTGTCATCTACGCGCGTAGGCGAAGAGCGGTTACCCTCGTCGACGTGAACGCATCTCTTCTTCCGGACGACATCCAGGGCGACCCCTACGCCGCCGCCGACGCCGCCGCCGCGCGCCTGCGCGAACTCACCGGCGCCGAGACCCACGACGTCGCCCTCGTGATGGGCTCCGGCTGGGCTCCGGCCGTCGACGCCCTGGGCGCACCCGACGCCGAGTTCCAGGTCACCGAGCTGCCCGGCTTCCCGCCGCCGGCCGTCGCGGGGCACGGCGGCAAGATCCGCTCGTACTCCTTCGGTGACAAGCGCGCCCTGGTCTTCCTGGGCCGCACCCACTACTACGAGGGCCGTGGCGTCGCCGCCGTCGCCCACGGCGTGCGCACCGCGGTGGCCGCCGGCTGCAAGACGGTGGTCCTCACCAACGGCTGCGGCGGCCTGCGCGAGGGCATGCGCCCCGGCCAGCCGGTCCTCATCAGCGACCACATCAACCTCACGGCCACGTCCCCGATCGTCGGCGCGAACTTCGTCGACCTGACGGACCTCTACTCCCCCCGCCTGCGCGCCCTGTGCAAGGAGGTCGACGCCACCCTGGAGGAGGGCGTCTACGCGCAGTTCCCCGGCCCGCACTACGAGACCCCGGCCGAGATCCGCATGGCCCGCGTCATCGGCGCGGACCTGGTCGGCATGTCCACGGTCCTGGAGGCCATCGCCGCGCGTGAGGCGGGCGCCGAGGTGCTGGGCATCTCCCTGGTCACCAACCTGGCGGCCGGCATGACCGGCGAGCCCCTCAACCACGAGGAGGTCCTCCAGGCGGGCCGCGACTCCGCCGCCCGGATGGGCCAGCTGCTGGCACAGGTTCTGGGCAAGCTGTAAGAGCTGTAAGAGGGACGCTGTACGGCGGTGGCGCGAGGCGATCGCGAGCACTGCGGTGACGCCATGGCGCGCGCGGACGCTGCGGTGGCCTGTGGTGACCGAGGACGCTCGGTGGCGTGAGCCGACCGCGGACGCTGCGGGGCCCATGGTGACCGCGGACGCCGCGGTGGCGTGAGCCGACCGCGAGCACTGCGGTGACGCCATGGCGCGCGCGGACGCCGCGGTGGCCCATGGTGACCGCAGACGCTGCGACGGCACGAGCGACCGCGAATACTGCGGGGGGGCACGCCGACCGCGAATACTGCGGGGGCGAGCCGACCGACCGCCGGCGCCGCGGCGGTCGGTAGTGCGATCCCTGCCCGCCCGCTGTCCAGCCGACCGAGT
>NZ_CM002285.1:3476939-3478853 GCF_000497445.1 Streptomyces roseochromogenus subsp. oscitans DS 12.976
AGCGAAGACTAGGAGAGGTTGATCCCAAGGTGCACGACGATCTCATCGCCCGGGCCAAGGCCTGGCTCGCCGAGGACCCCGACACGGAGACCCGTGATGAACTCGCCGAGCTGATCGACGCCGGTGACATCACGGAACTGCCGGCCCGCTTCAGCGGCACGCTGCAGTTCGGCACCGCCGGCCTGCGAGGCGAACTCGGCGCCGGCCCGATGCGCATGAACCGCAGCGTCGTCATCCGCGCCGCAGCCGGCCTCGCCGCGTACCTGAAGAAGCAGGAGCCCTCCCAGAGGGAGGGGGGAGCCGGACTGGTCGTGATCGGCTACGACGCCCGCCACAAGTCCGCCGACTTCGCCCGCGACACCGCCGCCGTGATGACCGGCGCCGGCCTGCGCGCCGCCGTACTCCCCCGCCCCCTGCCCACCCCCGTGCTCGCCTTCGCCATACGGCACCTCGGCGCGGTCGCGGGCGTAGAGGTCACCGCCAGCCACAACCCGCCCCGGGACAACGGCTACAAGGTGTACCTCGGCGACGGCTCCCAGATCGTGCCGCCCGCCGACGCGGAGATCGCCGCCGAGATCGACGCGATCGCCTCCCTGCACGACGTACCCCGCCCGGACGCCGGCTGGGAGACCCTGGACGACACGGTCCTGGACGCCTACCTGGCCCGCACGGACGCGGTCCTCGCCCCCGGCTCCCCCCGCACCGCCCGCACGGTCTACACGGCGATGCACGGCGTCGGCAAGGACGTCCTCCTCGCCGCCTTCGCCCGCGCCGGCTTCCCCGAGCCGGTGCTGGTCGCCGAACAGGCCGACCCGGACCCGGACTTCCCGACCGTCGCCTTCCCCAACCCGGAGGAACCGGGCGCGATGGACCTGTCGTTCGCGCAGGCCCGCACGGCAGACCCGGACCTGATCATCGCCAACGACCCCGACGCCGACCGCTGCGCGGTGGCCGTCAAGGACGGTGCCGACTGGCGGATGCTGCGCGGCGACGAGGTCGGCGCACTGCTCGCCGCCCACCTGGTCCGCCGCGGCGCGACCGGTGTGTTCGCGGAGTCGATCGTCTCGTCCTCCCTGCTCGGCCGGATCGCCGAGAAGGCGGGTCTGCCGCACGAGGAGACGCTGACCGGCTTCAAGTGGATCGCCCGCGTGGAGGGCCTGCGCTACGGCTACGAGGAGGCCCTCGGCTACTGCGTGGACCCGGAGGGCGTACGCGACAAGGACGGCATCACGGCCGCGCTGCTCATCACCGAGCTGGCCTCCGTGCTCAAGGAGGAGGGCCGTACCCTCCTGGACCTCCTCGACGACCTCGCCGTGGAGCACGGCCTGCACGCCACCGACCAGCTCTCGGTCCGCGTCCAGGACCTGTCCGTCATCGCGGACGCGATGCGCCGCCTGCGCGAGCAGCCGCCGACCGAGCTGGCGGGCCTGGCCATCACCAAGGCCGAGGATCTCACTCGGGGCACGGACAAGCTGCCGCCCACGGACGGCCTGCGCTACACGCTCGACGGCGCCCGGGTGATCGTCCGCCCGAGCGGCACCGAGCCGAAGCTGAAGTGCTACCTGGAGGTCGTCGTACCGGTCGCCACGCACGCCGATCTGCCGGCCGCCCACGCGAACGCGGCACAGCTGCTGACCGCCCTGAAGCGAGACCTGTCGACGGCCGCGGGCCTCTGACCCGCACGCACGTCAAAGGGGTGCCCCTGAGAGGGGCACCCCTTCTCTCGCCGTGTACGCCCGACGCGACCGTCGGCTCGCTCAGCCCGTCGCCAGGAGAATCGCGAGGAGGACCGCGCCCGCCGCCGCGGGTGCGATCACCTCGTACGCCCAGCGCACGGTGACCTCGCCCTGCGCAGACTCCTCCGTACCGCGCCGTTCCAGCATGTCCCGCAGTTCGTCCATGACCTGGTCGGTG
>NZ_CM002285.1:3479315-3518652 GCF_000497445.1 Streptomyces roseochromogenus subsp. oscitans DS 12.976
GGGATGGACCACAGCTGGTACCTGCGGCCGGACTTGGCGACGACCTCGTTGGAGTAGCCGGAGCGCAGCGAGGCGACCTCGCCCCAGGGCAGCCCGATGGCGCGGAACGGGTTGCGGATCCGCAGCCGGTCCTCGCCGGCGAAGACCGCGGGGCGGAGTGTGAAGGCGATCACCAGCGGCACGATGAGGATCATCCCGGCGAGCGCCAGCCACGGCGCGCGGCCATGGCCCTGGAACAGCGCGTCGAAGCCGAGCCAGCCGACGACGAGCAACAGCAGCACACCGCCCACGAGGCCCATGGGCGAGCGGTAGATCCGGTCCTGGGCCGCGGGAGCCGGCGGCTGTGACGCGGGTGACGGGTGGTCCGGGGTGGTCATGGCCCAAGTCTGCACGACACCGGCGGCGCCGCCGCCATGTGCCCCGGAACCGGCGCTCAGCTGTGATCTTCCGGGTGGATATGAGCACCGGGGGTGTACAGCCGCTACGCGCGTAGATATGCTCGTCTGGTGACCATGCCCACTACCGCACCCACAGCTCACGCTCTCTCGGACGTCACCGCGTCCGACAGCACGCTGCGTCGCTTCCTGCACGGGCTGCCCGGCGTCGACGCGGTCGGCCTGGAGGCGCGCGCCGCGTCTCTCGGCACCCGTTCCATCAAGACCACCGCGAAGGCGTACGCCATCGACCTCGCCATCTCGATGGTCGACCTGACGACGCTGGAAGGCGCGGACACCCCGGGCAAGGTCCGGGCGCTCGGCGCGAAGGCGGTCCACCCGGACCCGACGGACCGGACGACCCCGGCCACGGCGGCCGTCTGCGTCTACCCCGACATGGTGGCCGTCGCCAAGGAGGCCGTCGCCGGATCCGGCGTCAAGGTCGCCTCCGTCGCCACCGCCTTCCCGGCCGGCCGCGCCGCCCTCGACGTGAAGCTGGCCGACGTGCGTGACGCCGTCGCCGCAGGCGCGGACGAGATCGACATGGTCATCGACCGGGGCGCGTTCCTCGCCGGCAAGTACCTGAAGGTGTACGACGAGATCGTCGCCGTGAAGCAGGCCTGCGGCGACCGCGCCCGACTGAAGGTCATCTTCGAGACCGGCGAGCTGTCGACGTACGACAACATCCGCCGCGCCTCCTGGCTCGGCATGCTGGCCGGAGCCGACTTCATCAAGACCTCCACGGGCAAGGTGGCCGTCAACGCCACGCCCGCCAACACCCTGCTGATGCTGGAGGCCGTGCGGGACTTCCGCGCGCAGACCGGCGTCCAGGTCGGTGTGAAGCCGGCCGGCGGCATCCGCACCTCCAAGGACGCCATCAAGTTCCTGGTTCTGGTCAACGAGACCGCGGGCCCGGACTGGCTGGACAACACCTGGTTCCGCTTCGGCGCCTCCTCGCTGCTGAACGACCTGCTGATGCAGCGTCAGAAGCTGGCCACCGGCCGCTACTCCGGCCCCGACTACGTGACGGTGGACTGATCAACATGGCTTCCGTATTCGAGTACGCACCGGCGCCCGAGTCCCGCTCCGTCGTCGACATCGCCCCCTCCTACGGCCTCTTCATCGACGGCGAGTTCGCCGAGGCGGCTGACGGCAAGGTCTTCAAGACCGTCAGCCCCAGCACCGAAGAGGTGCTGTCCGAGGTCGCCCAGGCCGGCGAGGCGGACGTCGACCGCGCGGTCAGGGCCGCCCGCAAGGCCTTCGAGAAGTGGTCCGCGCTGCCCGGCTCCGAGCGCGCCAAGTACCTGTTCCGCATCGCCCGGATCATCCAGGAGCGCAGCCGTGAGCTGGCGGTCCTGGAGACGCTGGACAACGGCAAGCCGATCAAGGAGACCCGCGACGCGGACCTCCCGCTGGTCGCCGCGCACTTCTTCTACTACGCGGGCTGGGCCGACAAGCTCGACCATGCCGGGTTCGGTACGAACCCGCGTCCGCTGGGCGTGGCAGGCCAGGTCATCCCCTGGAACTTCCCGCTCCTCATGCTGGCGTGGAAGATCGCCCCGGCTCTCGCGACCGGCAACACGGTCGTCCTGAAGCCCGCCGAGACGACCCCCTTGTCCGCCCTGTTCTTCGCGGACATCTGCCGCCAGGCGGGCCTGCCCAAGGGTGTCGTCAACATCCTTCCGGGCTATGGCGACGCCGGCGCGGCCCTCGTCGCGCACCCGGACGTCAACAAGGTCGCCTTCACCGGCTCCACGGCCGTCGGCAAGGAGATCGCGCGGACCGTCGCGGGCACCCGCAAGAAGCTCACCCTCGAACTGGGCGGCAAGGGCGCCAACATCGTCTTCGACGACGCCCCGATCGACCAGGCCGTCGAGGGCATCGTGACCGGCATCTTCTTCAACCAGGGCCAGGTCTGCTGCGCGGGCAGCCGCCTGCTGGTGCAGGAGTCGATCCAGGAGGAGCTGCTGGAGTCCCTCAAGCGCAGGCTCTCCACCCTCCGCCTCGGCGACCCGCTGGACAAGAACACCGACATCGGCGCGATCAACTCGGCCGAGCAGCTGGCCCGGATCACCGCGCTCGCCGAGCAGGGCGAGGCGGAGGGCGCCGAGCGCTGGTCCCCGGCCTGCGAACTGCCCACCTCCGGCTACTGGTTCGCCCCCACGCTGTTCACGAACGTCACCCAGGCGCACACCATCGCCCGCGACGAGATCTTCGGCCCGGTGCTGTCGGTCCTCACCTTCCGCACGCCGGACGAGGCGGTCGCCAAGGCGAACAACACGCAGTACGGCCTGTCAGCGGGCATCTGGACCGAGAAGGGCTCGCGGATCCTGGCCGTCGCGAACAAGCTGCGCGCCGGTGTCGTCTGGTCCAACACGTTCAACAAGTTCGACCCGACCTCGCCGTTCGGCGGCTACAAGGAGTCGGGCTTCGGCCGCGAGGGCGGCCGCCACGGCCTGGAGGCGTACCTCGATGTCTGAGAAGACCGAAAAGACCGAACCGCGACTGTCGGTCTTCAAGACCTACAAGCTGTACGTCGGCGGGAAGTTCCCGCGTTCCGAGAGCGGCCGGGTGTACGAGGTGACCGACTCGAAGGGCAAGTGGCTGGCCAACGCACCGCAGTCCAGCCGTAAGGACGCCCGTGACGCGGTCGTGGCCGCGCGCAAGGCGTTCGGCGGCTGGTCCGGGGCGACGGCGTACAACCGCGGCCAGGTCCTCTACCGCGTCGCGGAGATGCTGGAGGGCCGGCGCGAGCAGTTCGTGCGCGAAGTGGCCGACGCGGAGGGCCTGTCCAAGCCGAAGGCCGCCGCGGTCGTGGACGCGGCCATCGACTGCTGGGTCTGGTACGCGGGCTGGACCGACAAGATCGCCCAGGTGATCGGCGGCGCCAACCCGGTCGCAGGCCCGTTCTTCAACCTCTCCTCGCCCGAGCCGACCGGCGTGGTCGCGGTACTGGCTCCGCAGGAGTCGTCCTTCCTGGGCCTGGTGTCGGCGCTGGCCCCGGTGATCGCCACCGGCAACACCGCCGTCGTGATCGCTAGCGAGCAGTCCCCGCTCCCAGCGCTCTCCCTGGCCGAGGTGCTGGCCACCTCCGACGTCCCCGGCGGCGTGGTCAACGTCCTGTCCGGCCGTACCGCGGAGATCGCGCCGCCGCTGGCCGCGCACCAGGACGTCAACGCGATCGACCTCGCGGGCGCCGACGAAGCGCTGGCGAAGGAGCTGGAGATCGCGGCGGCCGACAACCTGAAGCGGGTGCTCCGTCCACAGCCTGTGGATTACTTCGAGACGCCGGGCATCGACCGGATGACGGCGTTCCTGGAGACCAAGACGGTCTGGCACCCGACGGGATCACTGGGCGCATCCGGCTCGTCGTACTGAGCCCGCACCGAGGCCGTACGACGGCCCGCACGACCGAGAGCCGCGCTTTCCCTCCGTCCGGGGAAGGCGCGGCTCTCTCGTCCGAGGCCCGCCACCGGCGTCCGCGGTCGCCCACTGACGCTCGCGGTCGGCTACTGCATTCCGGCCATGCCGCCCAGCACTCCGCCGAGCCCTTCCGTCACCGGAACGACACCGATCGGACCCGTCCGGGCGAGCGGACCGGTCAGGCCCCCGAGGTCGCCGTCGTCCACCGGGAGGACGCGGGTGTGGGCGACCGGGGTGTACTGGAGCGCCTGGAGGGGCACGGCGGCGTAGTCGGTCAGCCCCGGCACCTGGGTGCCGGCCTGCGGGGCCATCGCCCCGAGCGAGGCGGGCAGCCCGGCCGCGTCCGTGGCGCGAGGGGCGTCCGCAGACGCCGTCGCCACGCCCGCGCCCAGCGCCGCAGAGGCGGTCGCGAGGACGATCAGGGCGCGCTTCGCGGTGCGGTTGAGAGGGGACGCATGTCGTGCCATCTGGAGGCCCACCTTATGTCGCGTTGGGTAACAAGTACGACACGAAGAGTAGTTGAGGTGAGGGTCACGCTCAAAAGCCGACCCGCGGGGTCGGTAGGCGGCTCCCCATGCGTCAAACTGGTGTTCCGTGAGCCTTCATCTCCCGTCCCCCGCCCGTGTCGTGCTGCTGTGCGGTCCCTCGGGTTCGGGCAAGTCACTCGTCGCCGCCCTTTCCGGGCTCCCCGTGCTGCGCCTCGACGACTTCTACAAGGAGGGTGACGACCCGACTCTGCCGCTGGTGGACGGGAGTTCGGACATCGACTGGGACCACCCCCGGTCCTGGGACGCGGACGTGGCGGTCGAGGCCATCGCCCGGCTGTGCGCCACCGGGTCGACGCCGATACCGGTGTACGACATCGCGCTGAGCGCCCGTACGGGCGAGGAGACACTGCACATCGGCCGTACCCCGCTGTTCGTCGCGGAAGGCATCTTCGCCGCGGAGATCGTCGAGCGCTGCCGCGAGCGGGGGCTGCTGGCGGACGCGCTGTGTCTGACCCGGGGCTCCGTCACCACCTTCCGCCGCCGTTTCCTGCGCGATCTGAAGGAGGGGCGCAAGTCGGTGCCGTTCCTGCTGCGCCGCGGCTGGCGGCTGATGCGCACGGAACGGTCGATCGTCGCCCGCCAGGTGACACTGGGCGCGCATCCGTGCGGCCGCGACGAGGCGCTCGGCCGGCTGGCGGCGGCAGCGGCAGGGCGGCAGACGCGTCAGCAGACGGTGGCGTAGGCCGTCCCCGTATGCAGAGCCACCCCCCCATATGCAGCAAGCGGGACTGGACAGGCCCCCCGGCCCTCCAGTCCCGCTCCTGTTGCTCCCCCGTTTCCCCCGTTCCCCTCCCTCGTCCGTCCCCCGTGGGCCCACCCCCCAGTGGTCCCCGTTTTCCCCCGTGTCCCCCCGCGGGTCACCCCCCAGTGACCCCCGGCCTTCAGGCGACCAGCTCCCCGAAGGCGTCCTCCTCGTCACGGCCGAAGCTGAGGACCTCGTCCTCGCGCAGCCGGCGGAGCGACCGCCAGATGCTGGACTTCACCGTGCCGACACTGATGTCGAGGATCTCCGCGATCTCCGGGTCCGTACGGCCCTCGTAGTAGCGCAGGACCAGCATGGTGCGCTGGAGCTCGGGCAGCCGGGCCAGCGCCTGCCACAGGACCGCGCGCAGCTCGGTGCCGCGCATCGCGTCCGTGTCGGAGGGCGTCTCCGGCAGTTCCTCGGTCGGGTACTCGTTGAGCTTGCGGCGCCGCCAGGCGCTGATGTGCAGGTTGGTCATGGTGCGGCGGAGGTATCCGCCGACCGCCGCCTTGTCACTGATCCGGTCCCACGCCTTGTACGTCGAGAACAGCGCGCTCTGCAGCAGGTCCTCGGCCTCGAAGCGGTCACCCGTGAGGTGGTAAGCCGTGGCGTACAGGGAGGCGCGGCGCTCCTGGACGTAGGCGGTGAACGCCGCTTCGGCATCCGCAGCCTCCGTCAGGGAGCGGCGCTGCTCCCCCGAGTCCTCCCTGTTCGCGTGTCCGTCAACCACCGTCATGTACGCGGTGTGCTGACGCCCGGTGCCGCGAGCGCACCCCCGCCCGCTCACGGCACCGGACTTCTCGGAACCCCGGTGCCCGTCGTGCAGACGCGTGATTACGGCGCTGGTGCTGATGCTGTGCAGCGTGTTCATCTCGCGCTCCCCGTCGTGGACTTGCGGTGGTTCGGTCTCGCCGGGCCGGTTCGGTCCCCCGCCCTGCCCGTGACCAAAAGACTGCCGGGGTGACTTCATGGCCGTGTCCGTCGACTGTCACAGACCTGTCACAGCGGCTCCGCCCAGGGCCGTCACGGAAAGCGCACAGATCGTGGCGGCAGGAAAGGCCCGGTGCGGGCAGGTCGTACGACACCCGGTCCATGGGCCAGAATGAGCGGGTGCCTTCCCTGTTGCTGATCGAGGACGACGACGCGATCCGGACGGCCCTGGAGCTCTCGCTGACGCGCCAGGGCCACCGGGTGGCGACCGCTGCCAGCGGTGAGGACGGTCTGAAACTGCTCCGCGAGCAGCGGCCCGACCTGATCGTGCTGGACGTCATGCTGCCCGGCATCGACGGCTTCGAGGTGTGCCGGCGCATCCGGCGCACCGACCAGCTGCCGATCATCCTGCTAACCGCGCGGAGCGACGACATCGACGTCGTGGTCGGGCTGGAGTCGGGGGCCGACGACTATGTCGTCAAACCCGTCCAGGGCCGGGTGCTGGACGCCCGGATCCGGGCCGTGCTGCGGCGCGGGGAGCGCGAGTCCACCGACTCGGCGACGTTCGGCAGCCTGGTCATCGACCGGTCGGCGATGACCGTGACGAAGAACGGCGAGGATCTGCAGCTGACCCCGACCGAGCTGAGGCTGCTGCTGGAGCTGAGCCGGCGGCCCGGTCAGGCGCTGTCCCGCCAGCAGCTGCTGCGGCTGGTGTGGGAGCACGACTATCTGGGTGACTCGCGCCTGGTGGACGCGTGTGTGCAGCGGCTGCGCGCCAAGGTGGAGGACGTGCCGTCGTCCCCGACCCTGATCCGCACCGTCCGTGGTGTCGGCTACCGCCTGGACACTCCTCAGTGACCGAAGAGCAAGGGAGGCTGCGCGGCTGGGCCGCGGGTCGCAAGGGCAATCTGTCGCGGCTCAGGTTCACCAGCCTCAGGCTGCGCCTGGTCGTCGTCTTCGGACTGGTGGCCCTGACGGCCGCAGTGTCGGCGTCGGGCATCGCCTACTGGCTGAACCGGGAGGCGGTGCTCACCCGCGCCCAGGACGCGGTGCTGCGTGACTTCCGGCAGGAGATGCAGAACCGCGCGGGCGCACTGCCGGAGCACCCCACGCAGGACCAACTGCAGCGCGCGGCGGGCCAGATGGCGGCCAGCAGCCAGCGCTTCAGCGTGCTCCTGGTCGCCCAGGACGCCCACGGCAAGACGGTGTACGGCAACTCGGGCGGCATCAACGGCTTCTCGCTGGAGGACGTGCCGAAGCCGCTGCGCACGGCCGTGAACAAGCAGCAGACGGTGTCCGACACCAACAAGGAGCCGTACCACCTGTACTGGCAGCGGGTCGTGGACCACGGCACGCCGTATCTGGTGGCCGGTACGAAGGTGATCGGCGGCGGTCCGACCGGCTACATGGCCAAGTCCCTGGAGCCGGAGGCGAAGGACCTCAACTCGCTGGCGTGGTCGCTGGGCATCGCCACCGGGCTCGCGCTGATCGGCGCCGCGCTGCTCGCGCAGGCCGCCGCCACGACCGTACTGAAGCCGGTCCACCGGCTGGGCGTCGCCGCCCGGCGGCTCGGGGAGGGCAGGCTGGACACCCGGCTGCGGGTGTCCGGCACGGACGAACTCGCCGATCTCTCGCGGACGTTCAACAACGCGGCCGAGGCGCTGGAGCAGCGGGTCGCGGAGATGGCCGCGCGGGACGAGGCGTCCCGCCGCTTCGTGGCGGACATGAGCCATGAGCTGCGCACGCCCCTGACGGCGATCACCGCGGTGACGGAGGTACTGGAGGAGGAGCTGGAGGCGGAGTCGATGGACCCGATGATCGAGCCCGCCGTCCGGCTGGTCGTCAGCGAGACCCGCCGCCTCAACGACCTGGTCGAGAACCTGATGGAGGTCACCCGCTTCGACGCGGGCACCGCCCGGCTGGTCCTGGACGACGTCGACGTCGCCGATCAGATCACCGCCTGCATCGACGCCCGCGCCTGGCTGGACGCCGTCGAGCTGGACGCCGAGCGCGGCATCCACGCCCAGCTCGATCCGCGCCGGCTGGACGTCATCCTCGCCAACCTGATCGGCAACGCGCTCAAGCACGGCGGGTCGCCGGTGCGGGTGTCGGTGCGCGTGTCCGATGCGAAGGACGCCGACGTGGTGATCCAGGTCCGTGACCACGGCCCCGGTATCCCCGAGGAGGTCCTGCCGCACGTCTTCGACCGCTTCTACAAGGCGAGTGCCTCCCGGCCGCGCTCCGAGGGCAGCGGTCTGGGCCTGTCCATCGCCATGGAGAACGCCCACATCCACGGCGGCGAGATCACCGCCGCCAACTCGCCCGACGGCGGCGCGGTATTCACCCTGCGGCTGCCGCGGGACGCCTCCCGGCTGACGGAGGAACCCGACGACGGCGGGAAGACCGACAACGGCGCCACAGGGAATTCAGAAAGCTCGGGAAACTCAGGAGCCTCAGGGAAATCGGGAAATCCGGGAAGCACCGGAAGCCCGGGATGTTCGGGAAAGGAGGGGTCATGACCGTACGACGCATGCTGGCGCTGCCCCTCCTGGGCCTGCTGCTCAGCGGCTGCGGCATCCGGGCCACGCAGGTGCCGACCGACTTCGGTGCCGCGCCCTCGCGGGTGCCGTGCTCGCTGGCCGGACCTGAGCCGTCCACGCAGGGCTCACAGGGCGTGCCCGTGCAGGTCTTCCTGCTCTGCGGGTCGTCCCTGGTGGCCGTCGACCGGACGGTACGCGTCCCGGTGGGCACGCCGGACGCCCGGCGCCGGGTGATCGTGGCGCAGGGTCTGCTGGACCAGCTCGCGGCGTCCCCGTCGGCCGCGGAGCGCTCCGCGGGCTACACGACGTACGTTCCGGGCGCCCTGAGCGTGACCGGACCGCACCGCGGGGACCCCGAGGACGCGCTCCGCCTGAGCACGCCGCCTTCCCGTCTCACCTCCTACGCCCTGGCCCAGCTGGTGTGCACCCTGTCCGACTCGGCAGCGACGGAGGGCGACGGCTCGGTCATCCTGGGCGGCCCCGACACCGGCCCTCTCCACCGCTACGAATGCACAGCCGACGTCCGCGACCGCCCTGGCAGGACGCTCCCGCCGTCCGGAGAGGTCGCGGGCAGGTAGCAGGGGTCCCAGGCCGACGGCAGGGCAACTCCCCAAGGGGCGCGGGGAACTGCGCGACCAGCCACAGCGCACCCGCAGTCGGCGACGGTCAGCGGCCGGCAGCGACCCCACCGCAGCCCGCTAGCCGACAGCCCTGCAGTTCCCTGAGGGGCGCGGGGAACTGCGCGACCAGCCACGACGCACCCGCACCCGGCGACGCTCAGCGGCCGGCAGCGACCCCACCGCAGCCCGCTAGCCGACGGCCCTGCAGTTCCCTGAAGGGCGCGGGGAACTGCGCGACAAGCCACGACGCACCCGCACCCGGCGACGCTCAGAACCGGGCAGACGAAACCCCGTCGCCCAGCCCAGCGCAGCCAGCGCAGCCAAGAAGTACAGGCACCCCGGGAACCGCCAAGGCCCAGCGCCGCGTCTAGGCTGGCGTGCAGCGTCAAGGCTCCATCGGCGGCAGCGCCGCGATCCGCGTCCGGGTGACAGGCGGCATCCTCCTCGTCGCCCACCTCGCCCTAGTCGCCTGGCTGATGCTGCGCCCCCTGAACGTGCCCTGGGTGACACCTCCCAATGTGCACCCCCTGGCCGGCATCCGCGCCGACCTGGCGCTGGGCTGGCCGCAGGCCGCCAGACGCATCGGCGAAGGCCTGGCCCTGCTCGCCCCGCTGGGTGTACTGCTGCCGATGACCCACGGCAGGCTCGCCGTCTCCCCGCTCGCCTCCCTGATCCGTACGACCGCCGCCGGCGCCCTGATCTCCGCCGGCATCGCCCTGCTGCAGACCGGCGTGCCCGGCAGGGTGGTGGACGTCGACTCGCTGCTGCTCAACACTGCCGGCGTGCTCCTGGCTCACCTGCTCGTCGTCCCCGCGAGCCGCGCCCGGCTGCGCAGGCGGCGGCAGTTGAGCGGCGACGACGCCGAGGCCCAGACCCGGCCCGTCACCGTCCAGGAGGAGCTGTCTCAGGGGCGTACCCCGACGATTCCCAGGGTCGGAATAGCTCCGTAGAGCGACGCTTCGCCCGCTTCGTCTCCGTATCGTCGTAAACAGCTGAAGGACAGCGAATCGACGACCGCGGAGGAGCCGTCATGACCACCCTTGCCCGTCCCACCCACGGCCGCATGATCGGCGGAGTGTGCGCAGCGCTGGCCCGGCGCTTCGGCACTTCCGCGACGACGATGCGGGTGATCTTCCTGCTGTCCTGCCTGCTGCCCGGCCCGCAGTTCCTGCTCTATATAGCGCTGTGGATCCTGCTGCCGGCCGAGGACAAGACCCGTACCGCCTGGTGACCGCCGTGCACCAAACGCCGTCGGGGCGCTCCCGGACCGGACCGGAGCGCCCCGACGGCGGTGTACGGCAGGCGATGGGCCTCAGCCGAGCGAGACCGCCCTGGGCAGCCCCTGCGTGGGCAGGCCCTGGGCGGGCAGGCCCTGCGTCGGCAGGTTCGGCGCCGACACGTTCGGTGCCGACAGTCCGCCGATGCGGCTGTGCAGCGGCGTGGCCGGTCCGCCCTGCAGCGCGTTCTCAACGGCGGGCTGCGTGGCGGCCACCCCGGCGCCCAGGGCGTCCTGCCCACGGCTGATGGCGTCCTGCCCACGGGTTGTCAGGGTGTCGGCGGCACCCGGCTGCGCCATGCCGACGTTCTCGCCCGGCAGGTTCCGGGTGACGGTGTCCAGCGCCGGGGTCGCGTCCGCGACAGCCGTGGCCGCGTTGGCCGCACCCGCACCGAGCGCGGCGAAGGCGGCACCGAGAGCGGCGACACCGAGGGTCCTGACAGCGGAGTGCTTCATGGTAAATGCATCCTTGAAATGAGGGGACGGGGGGCACAAAAACGATGAACGGTCCTCGACCGTAAACACGCCCGATCACCCGCCGCAAACACCGAAATGCGGACGGGTTGTGAACGCCTTGTTCACAATCCGGACCGTATCCCGCCGCCCTTATCTCTCAGCCCCCGCCAGAAGCCCTGGTAGAGGCCGTCTGCTGAAACAGCCATTCGGATCTCAGCTCCGCATATCCGGGCTTGACGACGTCATTGATCATAGCCAGCCGTTCATCGAAAGGAATGAACGCCGATTTCATGGCATTGACGGAGAACCACTGCAGATCGTCGAGCGTGTAACCGAAGGCCTCGACGAGATGCGCGCATTCCTGACTCATACTCGTGTGCGACATCAGCCGGTTGTCGGTGTTCACGGTGACCCGGAAATGCAGCCGACGCAGCAGCCCGATCGGGTGCTCGGCGTAGGAGGGCGCGGCCCCGGTCTGCAGGTTCGAGCTGGGGCACAGCTCCAGCGGGATCCGCTTGTCGCGGACGTAGGACGCCAGCCGGCCGAGCCGCACCGAGCCGTCCTCGCGGACCTCGATGTCGTCGATGATCCGCACGCCGTGCCCGAGCCGGTCGGCACCGCACCACTGCAGCGCCTGCCAGATGGACGGCAGTCCGAAGGCTTCGCCGGCGTGGATGGTGAAGTGGTTGTTCTCGCGCTTGAGGTACTCGAAGGCGTCCAGATGCCGGGTGGGCGGGTAGCCGGCCTCGGCGCCGGCGATGTCGAAGCCGACGACGCCGGAGTCCCGGTAGCGGTTGGCGAGTTCGGCGATCTCCAGGGAGCGGGCCGCGTGCCGCATGGCGGTCAGCAGCGCGCCGACCCGGATGCGGTGACCGCCTTCCCGGGCGAGCCGCTCGCCCTGCCGGAATCCTTCGTTGACGGCCTCGACCACCTCCTCCAGGGTCAGTCCGCCCTCCAGGTGCTGCTCGGGGGCGTAGCGCACCTCGGCGTAGACGACGCCGTCCTCGGCGAGGTCCTCGGCGCACTCCCGGGCGACGCGGACGAGCGCCTCCCGGGTCTGCATCACGCCGACGGTGTGCTTGAAGGTCTCCAGATACCGTTCCAGCGAGCCGGAGTCGGCGGCCTCACGGAACCAGATGCCCAGCTTGCCCGGATCGGACTCGGGAAGCTCCGAGTACCCCGTCTCCTGGGCGAGTTCGACGACGGTTCCGGGGCGGAGCCCGCCGTCGAGATGATCGTGCAGCAGAACCTTGGGCGCGCGGCGGATCTGGTCCGGCGTCGGAACGTGCGCCGGGACACTCGCCGAGACGGCCCCGGTCGGTGCGGTCTCGCTCGTCATCTCCGCACTGTAACGCCTACGCGCGTAGAGAGCGCGGTGAACGCGTCGGCTCTTTCACAGCACTTTTCCGCCGCTTTCCCGTCGATACGCAACGGTGACCGCATGTACGGGTTTCGTACACCGCACCTTCTGACACTGTTCTGCCATGGGACAGCAAGCGACACCGGTCCGAACGGCCGGACTGGGGAAGGCGGTCGGCACGGCGCCGACGGCGGTGAGCGGAGCGGTCCTGCTGCTCCCCGGCGGGGAGGAGACCTCCGCCCGCAGGCCGTCCCCTGTGTGGGCGACGATCACGCTGCGCTCACTGGGCCGACGGCTCGCTCGCGCGGGGCGGTTGGAGGGGCTGGCTGTCCATACCGTCCACTACCGGTACCGGGGCTGGAACGGCAGCGAGGCCCATCTGGCGGCGGACGCGGAGTGGGCCGCCGACGAGGTCGTACGAAGATACGGCGATGTTCCCGTGTGCCTCGTCGGGGTGGACATGGGCGGACGGGCGGCACTGCGGGCCGGCGGACACGAAGCCGTCAACTCGGTGGTGGCGCTGGCTCCTTGGCTCCCCGAGGATGATGTGGCCGCGCCCGCCGAGCCGGTACGGCAGCTGGCGGGCCGCCGGGTGCTGATCGTGCACGGCACGAACGACGAACGGACCGATCCCGAGCTGTCGTTCCGGTATGCGGAGCGGGCGAAGAAGGCGAATCGGGAGGTGTGCCGGTTCGAAGTCCATTCCGATGGACACGGGTTGAGTGGGCATCGGGATGAAGTGGGTTGTCTGGCCGTCGACTTCATGATGGGGGCGCTGTTCGGGCACCATGTGTCGCGGCCCGTCGAGGATGCGCTGGCGGCTCCGCCGCCCATCGGGCTTCGGATGCCGTTGGCTGTGGGGTTCGGGCGGTCCTTGAGGCGGTAGGGGTCGGGGGGCTGTGGTGTCAGGTGGGCAGCAAGTTGCCCCTTCTTGAAAGCAAGAACTTCTTGAACGCGGCCACCGGCGGGGTGTCCGGACGGCCTGCCAGCCACGCGACGCCGATCTCCCGGACGGCCCTCGGGGCTGTCACCGTCAGTTCCACGACTCCCGGTCTCGGGACCGTGGGCGGGGGCAGGAGAGCGACCCCCAGGCCCGCCGCCACCAGGCCCCGCAGGGTCTCGGCCTCCTCTCCCTCGAAGGCGACGCGTGGACGGAAGCCGGCCTCTCGGCACAAGGTGTCGAAGATGCGCCGCAAGCCGTAGCCGGGCTCCAGGGTGACGAAGGTTTCCTCGGCCGCCTCGGCGAGGCGGATGCGGCGGCGGGTGGCGAGGCGGTGGTCGGCGGGGACGACCAGGCGGAGTTTCTGCTCGTCGAGGCGGCGGGCGACCAGGTCGGGGGCGTCGGGCACGGGTGAGGTGAGGCAGAGGTCCAGTTCGCCGGCGCGCAGGCGTTCCAGCATGGCCTCGCCGTAGTTCTGGACCAGGCTGAAGCGGACGCGCGGGTGGTCGGCGCGGAAGGCGTGGAGAAGGCCGGGGACCGTCTCGGCGCCCATGGTGTGCAGAAAGCCGAAGGCGACCTTGCCGGCGGCCGGGTCGGTGTCGGCGCGCACCTCCTCGGCGGCCCGCTCGATCTCGGCGAGGGCGCGTTCGACGGAGGTGAGGAACGTGCGGCCGGCGGGGGTCAGGGAGACCGTACGGCCGTGCCGGGCGAACAGGTCGACGCCCAGGTCCTGCTCCAGGCGGGCCATCGCACGGGAGAGGGTGGACTGCGGGACGTTCATCTCGTGGGCGGCCCGGGTGACGTGCTCGGTGCGGGCCACGCCGGCGAAGTACGCGAGACGGGGCGCGAGCACCATCGACATCACAGACATGTCTTCTGTGTCACTGTTCCATGACAGGCGAGGCTGTGAGCTTTGCTGATGCGCCATGGGAACGATTATGGCCGTTCCATGCATTGGACGGATGAATGGGCCGTCCATACGGTCGAGGCATGTCTCCCGCCAGTACCGGGGCGTCCACCACCGTGGACGCCGCAACGCCCGTCCCGTCCGTCGACGCCACCGATTCCGACACCCGAATGACCCCGGGCGGCCCCGGCTACCGCCGGATGAGCCTCGCCCTCTTCCTCGCCGGAGTCGCGACCTTCGCCCTCCTGTACTCCACCCAGGCCCTGCTCCCGCTGATCTCCGGCGAGTTCGGGGTCGAGGCGAGCGAGGCGAGCTGGACCGTGGCGGCCGCGACCGGCGGACTGGCCCTCTTCGTGCTGCCGATGAGCGCCCTGTCGGAGCGCTACGGCCGCCGTACGGTGATGACGGCCTCGCTGGCGGTCGCGGTCGCCGTGGGGCTGCTGGTGCCGTTCGCGCCGTCGATCGGCGCGCTGGTGGTGCTGCGGGCGGTGCAGGGCGCGGCGCTGGCCGGTCTGCCGGCCTCGGCGCAGGCCTATCTGGCCGAGGAGGTCCGGCCGAAGGCGCTGATCACGGCGATCGGCCTGTTCGTCGCGGGCAACAGCGTCGGTGGCATGAGCGGCCGGGTGATCACCGGCTGGGTGGCCCAGGAGTGGGGCTGGCGGGTCGCCGTCGGGGTGATCGGCGTGATCGCCGTCGGCTGCGCGGTGGCGTTCCGGCTGCTGCTGCCGGCTCCCCGGCACTTCAAGGCAGGCTCGCTACGGCCCCGGGTCCTGCTCGGCACGGTCCGCGACCATCTCGCGAACCCGCTGCTGCGGCGCCTGTACGCGATCGGCGCGCTGTTCATGACGGTGTTCGGCGGGGTCTACACGGTGATCGGCTACCGGCTGACCGAGGCGCCGTTCGGGCTGCCGCAGGGCATCGCGGGCTCGATCTTCCTGGTCTATCTGGTGGGCACGGTCTCCGCGTCCGTGGCGGGCCGGCTGGTGGGCCGGCTCGGCCGCCGAGGCGCGCTGTATCTGGCGGGCGGTACGACGGCGGCGGGCCTGCTCCTCTCGCTGGCCCCCGCGCTGCCGCTGGTCCTGCTGGGCCTGGTGCTGATCACGGCGGGCTTCTTCGCGGGCCACGCGGTCGCCTCCTCGGCGGTCAGCAAGACGGCCGCCCACGGCCGCGCCCAGGCCTCGGCCCTGTACCAGTCCATGTACTACATCGGCTCCAGCGCCGGCAGCACGGTGGGCGCGCTGGCGTTCCACGCGGACGGCTGGGCGGGCACGGTGAGCGTGGGTCTCCTGGCGGTCCTGGGGGTTGTGACGATCACGGTGCTGGGCACTCGGGCAGCCCGGGTGGCGGCCCGGAGCTCGCTCGTAGCCAACGCGCACTGAGGCGCCCCGTAAGGGACGCCTCACCGCCGACCTGCTCTTTTTCCCACTCGGGACGCCATTGTCAGTGCCCTGCGGTAGCTTCCAGATGGGTGCGAAGAAGCGCCGACGGCACAGCCACAGGGGTGGGTGGACGATGGGAAACGGCACGGCGACGGCGGACCTCGACGCCGCACTGGAGAAACACCGGACCGAGCTGACCGGGTACTGCTACCGGATGCTCGGCTCCTCCTTCGAGGCCGAGGACGCGGTGCAGGACACCCTGGTGCGGGCCTGGCGGAGCTACGACAAGTTCGAGGGCCGTTCCTCGCTGCGCTCGTGGCTGTACCGGATCGCGACGAACGTGTGCCTGGACATGCTGACGGCGGGCAACAAGCGGGCGCGGCCGATGGACCTCACCGAGTCGACGCCGCTCGCCCAGGCGGCCCTGTCCCCCCGGCCGGACAACACCTGGCTGGAGCCGATGCCGGACGCGCGGGTGCTGCCGACGGCCGACGACCCGGCGGAGGCGGCGGTCGCCAAGGAGTCGGTCCGGCTGGCCTTCATGGCTGCCCTGCAGCAACTGCCGCCCAAACAGCGGGCGGTGCTGATCCTGCGCGAGGTGCTGGCCTGGAAGGCGAGCGAGGTCGCCGAGCTGCTGGGCACCTCGGTCGCGTCGGTCAACAGCGCGCTGCAGCGGGCGCGGGCCACGCTCGCGGAGCGCGCGGACGCGGGTGACGAGGGCGCGGTGTCGGACCCGCTGGACGAGGAGCAGCAGAAGCTCCTGGAGCGGTACGTCAAGGCCTTCGAGGGCTACGACATGACGGCGCTGACGGCCCTGCTCCACGAGGACGCCATCATGACGATGCCGCCGTTCGACCTGTGGCTGCGCGGCCCGGCCGACATCACCGGCTTCATGACGACCCTCGGTGCCTCCTGCGCCGGCTCGCGGCTGCTGCCGGTGCAGGTCAACGGCCTGCCGGGGTTCGCGCACTACAAGCCGGACGAGGAGCAGGGCGGCTTCAGTCCCTGGGCCGTGCAGGTGCTGGAGCTGTCAGACGGCCGGATCACCGGTTTCCACTGCTTCCTCGACACCAAGCGGTGGTTCCCGCTCTTCGGCCTGCCCCTCCACCTGGAAGCGGAGCCCGACGAGGTCGAGAAGGGCGAGTAGCGCGGGGTCGGGGTCCCGCAACCGGATCCGCCCGCCACCCCGGCGGGCGGTCAGCTCCAGCCGCGCCAGCAGATCCACGACGCCCAGCCCCGGCGGCCCGAGCCCGCCCACATCGCACACGACGACACGCTCCCCGCCGCCCCCCAGCATCATCCGCACCCGCTCACACAGCCCCGCCACCTCGCCCCGGGCGACGGGGCCGGGCAGCACGAGCACGGCAGACCTCTCGGCATCCACGACCGGTAGACCGGCACTCCGAGGCGAACTCATCGGCCTCACCGGCTGGGACCCGCCGAACACGCCGAACGGGACCGGCGCTGGTCCACCGATCCCGTTCGCCAGAAATCACCTGGTCAGGCGATGCGCTCCAGCACCACCGGCGACGGCGTGAAGTCCGTCCCCGCGGCCGCGATGTCGTACGAGCCCTCCACCGCCTGGAGTGCGTACTCGAAGCGCTCCGGGGTGTCCGTGTGCAGGGTGAGGAGGGGCTGGCCCTCGGTCACCGTGTCGCCCGGCTTGGCGTGCATTTCGATGCCTGCCGCCGCCTGCACCGGGTCCTCCTTGCGGGCGCGGCCGGCGCCCAGGCGCCAGGCGCCGACGCCGATGTCGTAGGCGTCGAGGCGGGTCAGGACACCGGAGGACGGGGCCTTGATCACGTGCTGTTCGCGGGACGTGGGCAGTTCGGCGTCCGGGTCGCCGCCCTGGGCCGCGATCATCCGGCGCCAGACGTCCATCGCCGAGCCGTCGGCCAGGGCCTTCGCCGGGTCGGCGTCCCGCACGCCCGCCGCGTCGAGCATTTCGCGGGCCAGGGCGATCGTCAGCTCCACGACATCGGCCGGGCCTCCGCCCGCGAGGACCTCCACGGACTCGCGGACCTCCAGGGCGTTGCCCGCCGTGAGGCCGAGCGGGGTCGACATGTCCGTCAGGAGTGCGACCGTCTTCACGCCGTGGTCCGTGCCGAGGCCGACCATCGTGGACGCCAGTTCACGGGCGTCGTCCAGCGTCTTCATGAAGGCTCCGCTGCCCACCTTCACGTCCAGCACCAGCGAGCCCGTGCCCTCGGCGATCTTCTTCGACATGATGGAGGAGGCGATCAGCGGGATCGCCTCCACCGTGCCGGTCACATCGCGCAGCGCGTACAGCTTCTTGTCCGCCGGGGCCAGGCCGTCGCCCGCCGCGCAGATCACGGCGCCCGTCGTGTCCAGGACGTGCAGCATCTCCTCGTTCGAGAGCAGAGCGCGCCAGCCCGGGATCGACTCCAGCTTGTCCAGTGTGCCGCCCGTGTGGCCGAGGCCCCGGCCGGAGAGCTGCGGGACCGCCGCGCCGCAGGCCGCGACGAGCGGGGCCAGCGGGAGCGTGATCTTGTCGCCGACGCCGCCTGTCGAGTGCTTGTCGGCCGTCGGGCGGGACAGGGCCGAGAAGTCCATGCGCTCGCCGGAGGCGATCATCGCCGCCGTCCAGCGGGCGATCTCGCGCCGGTTCATGCCGTTGAGCAGGATCGCCATGGCGAGCGCGGACATCTGCTCGTCGGCGACCTCGCCGCGGGTGTAAGCGTCGATGACCCAGTCGATCTGTTCGTCGGTCAGCTCGCCGCGGTCCCGCTTGGTGCGGATGACGGAGATGGCGTCCATGGCCATGGCTGTGGGCTTCCTTCCGGGAGGTGCGAAGGTGTACGGCCCCCCTGCGCGGATGCGGTCAGGGGGGCCGTACGGCGTTACTGCTTGGTGAGGTTGTCCGGGCCGAAGGCGTGGGGCAGCATCTCGGACAGCGGGAGGACGCCCGCGGGGGTGTCCAGGAGAAGGTCCGGGCCGCCGAACTCATACAGCAGCTGGCGGCAGCGGCCGCACGGCACGAGCAGGGCGCCCTCGCCGTCCACGCAGGTGAAGTGCGTGAGCCGGCCGCCGCCCGAGCGCTGCAGATCCGAGACCAGGCCGCACTCTGCGCACAGTCCGAGGCCGTAGGAGGCGTTCTCCACATTGCAGCCGGTGACGGTGCGGCCGTCGTCGACCCGGGCCGCCACGCCGACCGGGAAGCCGGAGTAGGGGGCGTAGGCGTGGGACATCGCCTCGCGCGCCACCTTCCGCAGCGCCTCCCAGTCGAACTCGGCGGCTTGCTGTGTCACTTGCCCTGGCCCTTCCGGTAGCGCATACCGTCCGCCTTCGGCATCCGCAGGCGCTGCGCCGACAGGGACAGCACCAGCAGGGTGACGACGTACGGCGTGGCGCCCACGAAGTCGCTCGGGACCGTGTCGGTGAGCAGGTACCAGACCAGGATCACCGCGGCCATCACGAGGCTGATCACACCCTGCAGCATCGCCTTGCGGTACAGCTTCCAGCCTGCCAGGGCCACGAGCAGGACCACCAGCAGGAGCAGCAGCGCGTGGACGGTCGTACCGCCGTTGCGCAGCTGGAGCGCGTCGGAGTAGCCGAACAGGCCGGCGCCCATCGCCAGGCCGCCCGGACGCCAGTTGCCGAAGATCATCGCCGCGAGGCCGATGTAGCCGCGGCCGCCGGTCTGGCCCTCCAGGTAGGTGTGCGAGGTGACCAGGGCCAGGAAGGCGCCGCCGAGTCCGGCGAGGCCGCCGGAGACGGCGACGGCCGCGTACTTGTACGAGTACACGTTGACGCCGAGCGACTCCGCGGCGGTCGGGTTCTCGCCGCAGGAGCGCAGCCGCAGACCGAACGGGGTGCGCCACAGCAGCCACCAGCTGCCGGCGAACAGCAGCGCGGCCAGGACCGTGACCACGGACAGGTGCGTGACCAGGCCGCCGAGGATCCCGGCGAGGTCGGAGATCAGGAACCAGTGGTGGCTCTCGATCGAGTGCAGGCCGTCGGAGAGGCCGGGCACGGTGACGTCCGGCAGCGAGGCCACCGGCGGGGACTGCTTGGGGTTGCCGCCCGCGTTGGCCGCCGCGCCGCCGGCGAAGAACAGCTTGGCGAGGTACTGGGTGGCGCCGAGCGCGAGCAGGTTGATCGCGACACCGGAGACGATGTGGTCGACGCCGAAGGTGACGGTGGCGACGGCGTGTACCAGGCCGCCGATGACACCGAAGCCGATACCCATCAGCAGGCCGAGCCAGGGGCTGGTCTGCCAGCCGATCCAGCCGGCACCGAAGGTGCCGAGGATCATCATGCCCTCAAGGCCGATGTTGACCACACCGGCCCGCTCCGACCACAGGCCGGCGAGACCGGCGAGGCCGATCGGCACGGCGAGGCCCAGGGCGGCGCTGACCTGCCCGGCGGAGTCGAGGTCCTGCGAGCCGGTGATCACGCGGACCGCGGCCAGGAGCAGCAGCGCACCCGCGACGAGCATGAGGATCTGGACGAGCGAGCGGCCCGTGCGCTGCGGCGCGCCCGCCGCCTTGGGCGCCGCGGGCGGCGGCGTGTCGGTCATCGTGGCAGTCATCACGCCACCTCCTGCTTCTTCGACTGGGCGGCGGCCTGGGCGGCGAGTTCGGCGCCGACCTTCTGCTGCTGGCGCTTGAGGCCGTAGCGGCGTACGACCTCGTAGGCGATGACGACGCACAGGACGATGACGCCCTGGATGACGCCGAGGATCTCCTTGTCGTAGCCCTGGAACTCCAGGTGGTTGGTGGTGCGCTCCAGGAAGCCCCACAGCAGGGCGCCGAGCGCGATGCCGATCGGGTTGTTACGGCCGAGCAGCGCGATGGCGATGCCGGTGAAGCCGATGCCCGTCGGGAAGTCGCTGCTGAACTGGTAGCTGTCGTTGAGCAGGGTCGGCATGCCGATCAGGCCGGCCACCGCACCCGAGATGATCATGCTGGTGGCGATCATCTTCTTCACCGACACACCGCTCGCGGCGGCCGCGCTCTCGGACTGGCCGACGGTGCGCAGGTCGTAGCCGAACCGGGTGCGGCCGAGCACGAACCAGTACGCGATGCCGACGGCCACGGCGATGAAGATGAAGCCCCACAGATCGCCGGCCGGGCCGGTGTTGATGCTGAAGAAGTGCGAGCCCGAGGGCAGCGGCTTGGTGGCGACGACGGTGCCGCCCTGCTGGAGCTGGGCCAGCTTTCCGGGCTGGAGCAGGTAGGCGATGACCGCGGTGGCGATCGAGTTCAGCATGATGGTCGAGATGACCTCGCTGACGCCGCGGGTCACCTTGAGGATGCCGGCGATGGCCGCCCACACGGCGCCGGTCGCCATGGCGCAGATCAGGATCAGCGGGATGGCCAGCCAGCCGGGCACGGTCAGCGCGCCGCCGAGGACGGCGGCGAAGAACGCGGCGAGCCGGTACTGGCCGTCGACACCGATGTTGAACAGGTTCATCCGGAAGCCGATGGCCACCGAGACACCCGCGAGGTAGTACGTGGTCGCCTTGTTGAGGATGTAGACCTGGCTGTCGCTGGCGAAGCCGTAGGTCAGCATGTCGTTGAAGGCGGGGCCGGGGTTCTTGCCGGTCGCGAGGATCACCAGGGCGGTGACGACGAGCGCGGCGACGACCGCCAGCACCGGTGCGGCGAGGCCGAGGAACAGCCGCTCCTTGTCGATCCGTGAGGTCAGCTTGTTCATCGCTCGTCGTCCTCTGTGTGCTCCAGGTGGCCGGTGGCCGCACCCGTCATGGCGGAGCCCAGCTCTTCGGGGGTGATGGTGGCGGGGTCGGCGTCGGCGACCAGACGGCCGCGGTACATCACCCGCAGGGTGTCGGAGAGCCCGATCAGCTCGTCCAGGTCGGCGGAGATCAGCAGGACGGCCAGGCCCTCGCGGCGGGCCTCGCGGATGTAGTCCCAGATCGCCGCCTGGGCGCCGACGTCCACACCGCGGGTGGGGTGGGCGGCGATGAGCAGCTTGGGGTTGTGGCTCATCTCGCGGCCGACGATCAGCTTCTGCTGGTTGCCGCCGGAGAGCGAGGCCGCGGTGACCTCGATGCCGGGGGTGCGGACGTCGTACGCCTGGACGATGCGCTCGGTGTCGGCGCGGGCGGCCTTGATGTCGAGGAGTCCGCCCTTGGAGTTGGGCTTCTCGGTGACGTGGCCGAGGATGCGGTTCTCCCACAGCGGGGCCTCGAGGAGCAGGCCGTGGCGGTGGCGGTCCTCGGGGATGTAGCCGATGCCGGCCTCGCGGCGGTGGCGGGTGGGGGCGTGGGAGATGTCGGCGTCGTCGAGTGTGATCACGCCGGCGTCGGGGTCGCGCATGCCCATGATCGCCTCGACCAGCTCGGACTGGCCGTTGCCCTCCACACCGGCGATGCCGAGGACCTCGCCCTTGTGGATGGTGAAGGAGATCTGGTCCAGGACGATCCGCTCGATGCCCTCCAGGTCGGTCTGCGCGAGGTGCAGCCCGTCCACCTTCAGCATCGGGACGTCCGTGACGGTGGACTCCGCGGTCTCCGGGGTGGGCAGCTCGCTGCCGACCATCATCTCGGCGAGCTGCTTGGGGGTGGTCTTGGACGGCTCGGCCGTGCCGACCGTCGTACCGCGCCGGATGACGGTGATCTCGTCGGCGACGGACAGCACCTCGCCCAGCTTGTGGGAGATGAAGATGACGGTGAGGCCCTCGGCCTTCAGCTCGCGCAGGTTGTCGAAGAGGGCGTCGACCTCCTGCGGCACGAGCACGGCGGTGGGCTCGTCCAGGATGAGGGTCTTGGCGCCGCGGTAGAGGACTTTGAGGATCTCCACGCGCTGGCGGTCGGCGACGCCCAGCTCCTCGACGAGGACGTCGGGGCGGACGTTCAGGCCGTACGCGTCCGAGATCTCCTTGATCTTGGCGCGGGCCTTGCCGCCGATGCCGTACAGCTTCTCCGCGCCGAGGACGACGTTCTCCAGCACGGTGAGGTTGTCGGCGAGCATGAAGTGCTGGTGCACCATGCCGATGCCGCGGGCGATGGCGTCGCCGGGATTGTGCAGTACGACCTGCTCGCCGGCCACGGTGATGGTGCCCTCGTCCGGCTGCTGCATGCCGTAGAGGATCTTCATCAGGGTCGACTTGCCGGCGCCGTTCTCACCGCACAGGGCGTGGACGGTCCCGGTGCGGACGGTGATGTCGATGTCCTTGTTGGCAACGACACCGGGGAAACGCTTGGTGATGCCGCGCAGTTCGACGGCAGCGGGAGGGCTGGACGCGTTGATGGCGCACTCTCCTCGGGGAAAGGGGCTGCATAGGGGAGGTGGCAGGCGTCGGCGACGCTAGCGCGGCAACTCCACGCTACACGCGTAGAGTTGACACATTGTTATGGCTCGGCGAGGGCCGTGGGACGACTCCCTCGCCGAGCCTGGGTCAGGCGGGCCGGACGGATCGGACGGGCCGGACCGACCGGGACCCGTCAGGTCACGGGGTGGTCTTGACCTTGATCTGACCGTCGATGATCTTCTTCTTCGCGGCGTCCAGCTTGGGCTGGATGTCCGTGAGGAAGCCGCCGCTCGTGGCGAGCGAGACACCGCCCTTGGCGAGCGAGTAGACGTTGTTGCCGGCGAGCGGCTTGCCGTCGTGGACGGACTTGATGAAGTCGTACACGCCGACGTCGACGTTCTTGACCATGGAGGTCAGGAACGAGCTCTTGTACTGGGCCAGACCCGGGATGTTGTACTGGTCGGAGTCCACGCCGATACCCCAGGCGCCCTTGACACCGTGCACGGCCTCGATCGCGCCGTTGCCGGAGGAGCCGGCGGCCGTGTAGATCACGTCGGCGCCGTTGTCGAGCATGCCCTGCGCGGCCTGCTGACCCTTGTCGGGGCTGGAGAAGCCGGAGGTGTCCTGGCCATGGGTCAGGTACTGGACGTCGACCTTGACCTTCGGGTTGGTGTCGTGGACACCCTGGGTGTAACCCGCCTCGAACTTCTTGATCAGCGGGTTGTCGACACCGCCGATGAAGCCGACGTGGTCCTTCTTGGTCTTCAGCGCGGCGGCGACACCGGCCAGGTAGGAGCCCTGCTCCTCGGTGAACGTGATGCTGTTGACGTTCTTGCCGCTCACGACCGAGTCGACGATGCCGAAGTTGATCTTCGGGTACTTCGCGGCGATCTTCTGCACGGCGGGGGCGTAGGTGTAACCGACGGCGACGATCGGGTTGTACCCCGCGTCGGCCAGGTCGGACAGCCGCTGCTCGCGGTCGGCCTCGGTGTCGGAGGTCTTGGCGGTCAGCTCCTTGATGGAACCGCTGAACTCCTTCTCGGCCTTGTCGGCACCGCGCGCGGCGGAGTCGTTGAAGGAACGGTCACCACGGCCGCCGACGTCGTAGGCGAGACCGATCTTGACACCCTTGCCGCCGCCTGCGGAGGAGGACGAGGTGGTGTTGTCGGAGGAAGTGCTGCCACACGCGGTGGCAGTCACGGCGAGTGCTGCGGTCGCGATACACGCAGCGGAAAGCTTGGCTACCCGGCGCACGGGAGGCTCCTTCACCTGACCTGAGCGCCTTGCAGGCGCTTGATGTGAGCACCATGCCAGTGCTCGAGCCGGAACGCCCCGTCGGCGTCGGCTTCGCGGCATCGTAACGCGCGTAGATGTCGCAAAAAACCCCCTCTCGAAGCCGTTATCGATTCGAGGCAAACAGCATCTGAACTCGCGGTCCTGCCTCTTTCATGACGCTATTGCGCAGCATGTGCAAAAGGCCGAGGACCCTGTTGCGCCGGTCAGACGACCGTGTTGCGCCGGTCAGGCGAACGGCCCCCGAGCGCGGGGGCCGCACGCTCACTCCACTACGACTACGACTGACTATGACTACGAACCGCTACACGCCGTTCGGCTCCAGGAAAGCCGCCGCCGTGAACATCTCCACGCCGACCTTGATCGCGTGCTCGTCGGCGTCGAAATCACCCTGATGGAGGTCGCGCACGGTGCGCTCACCGGGGCGCCGTACGCCGAGGCGGGCCATGGCGCCCGGCACATGCTCCAGATACCAGGAGTAGTCCTCGCCGCCGAGGCTCTGCTCGGTGCTCTCGACGGAGCGCCGGCCGCGCCGCGCGACCATCGCCCGGCGCAGCAGCTCGGTGGACTCCTTGTCGTTCACCACCGGCGGCACCCCGCGCACATAGGTGATCTCGGACTTGGCCCGGTGCAGGGTGGCGACCTCGTCGATGGCCGCGTGCACGATGTCGGGAGCCTGCCGCCAGGCGTCCAGGTCCAGGCAGCGCACGGTCCCGGACAGCTCGGCGTGCTGCGGGATCACGTTCGGCGCGTGGCCCGACTCGATCCGGCCCCAGGTGAGGACGAGGCCGACACGGGCGTCGACCCGGCGGCCGATCACCGCGGGCACGTCGACGGCGACGCGGGCGGCGGCGGTCACCAGGTCGGTGGTCAGATGGGGCCGGGCGGTGTGCCCGCCGGGCCCGTCCAGGGCGACCTCCAGCCGGTCGCAGGCGCTGGTGATCGCCCCGTGCCGCAGCCCGATCTTCCCGGCGTCGACGCGCGGGTCGCAGTGCACGGCGAGGATCCGCCCGACCCCGTTCAGCACGCCGTCCTCGATGGCGTCCAGGGCGCCCCCGGGCAGCACCTCCTCGGCGGGCTGGAAGAGCAGCCGCACCGGCCGGGGCAGCAGGCCCTTGGTGTGCAGGTCGGCAAGCACGAGCCCGGTGCCGAGCACGACGGTCGTATGCACGTCGTGCCCGCAGGCATGGGCCCGATCGGGCACGGTCGACTTGTACGCGCAGTCGGTCTTGGTGTCCGGGATGGGCAGGGCGTCGATGTCCGCACGCAGGGCCAACAGGGGTACGGCCGAGCGCTCGCCCTCGGCCAGGCCGATGTCACAGACGAGTCCGGTTCCCTTGGCGAGCACCCGGGGCCGCAGCCCGGCCCGCTCCAGCCGCTCCTTGATCGCGGCTGTCGTACGGAACTCCTGATTGCCCAGCTCAGGGTGCATGTGCAAGTCGCGACGGAAGGCGATGAGTTCGGCGTGCAGGGCTTCGCTCAGCACGCCGGGGAGCACATCCCCCGCGAGGCCGGCCTCGGACTCTAGGGACATCAATTGCTTCACCCTCTGAAGGGTAGGACGCCCGGGTGGTCAACTACCCCTCGATCAACAAAAGTTCAGCCCGTTAGGGGAAGAAAATCTGACCGGCGGACGCATGGCGGCGGACTCGGATGGGTACAACCTCTGTTTCTCCCTCCACGCATACCACGCCGTATGACATTCACGCGCGCCATGTCCACGAACCGGACCCCGCCCCGGTCTCCCTCTCGGTAAGGTCCGCAGCCGTGACCGAGACCTTTCTGCGGACCACCCGCAGCTCCTACGACGCGATCGCCAAGGACTACGCGGCCCAGTTCCCGGCCGGCGGCTGGCATCCGCTCGACCGCACCCTGATCACCGCCTTCACCGAGCTGGTCACCGGGCACGGCACGGCTCCCGTGGCCGACGTGGGCAGCGGCCCCGGCCACGTCACCGCGCTCCTCGACGAGCTGGGCGTGCCCGTCTTCGGCGTCGACCTCTCCCCCGCGATGGTGGCGCTGGCCCGCGGCACATATCCCCAACTGCGCTTCCACATCGGCTCGATGACGTCCCTGGACCTGCCGGACGCCACCCTGGGCGGCATCCTCGCCCTGTACTCGACGATCCACGTCCCCGACGCCCACCTGCCGACGGCCTTCGCCGAGTTCCACCGCACCCTGCTGCCCGGCGGCCACGCCCTCCTCGCCTTCCAGACCGCCATGGAACCCGGCCGCCTCCACCTGCCGGAGCGCTTCGGCCACGAGATCGACCTGGACTACTACTGGCGCACTCCGGACCAGGTCAGCGCCCTGCTGACCGAGGCGGGCCTGGAGCTGGTGGCGACGGTACGCCGGGAACCGGCCGCTGAAGAAACCCTGGCACGGGCGTTCGTCCTGGCCCGCAGGCCCGCCGGCGAGGCCTGAGCCCGGCCGGTCAGGAACCGGACGCGAGGTTCGTGGCCGCTTTGGCGGTCTGGAGGGTCCGGGCCAGGGGCACGGCGTCGCCGACGGCCCAGAAGTGCAGGTAGAAGAGGCGCGGCTGGTCGTTCAGAGAGTGATTGTGCAGCTCGACGACGCTGATCCCGCCGTTCCTCAGGATCTTGATGACCCGCTGCACCTCGCTGGAGATCATGACGAAGTCCCCGGTCACGGCGGCACGCCCACCGCCTACGGGGAAGAAGGTGACAGCGGTCGTGACTCCCATGGCGCCCGGCACGACACGGCCGCCGTCGCTGACCGTCTCCTGGCGGGCGAAGGAGAAACGGTAGCCGTCCTCGCTCCTGCCCTTGGCGCCGAGCGCGGCGTCGATGGCGGCGGTGTCGAGGCCGGCCGGCGGTGCCGTGTCGGGCTGGCGGGGCCCCGGGGTGGCGGTGGCGTCCAGACCGGCGCGCATGGCGCGGGCGAGGGCCACCGGATCGACGGCGACCCCATGCACATGCGTCCACCACAGCGGGGGCCGATGGGCGGGAAGGTGCTTGTGAATCGCGGTCTGCGCCAGATCATGGGCCTGCAGGGCATCGGTGACCCGCTGCAGCTCGGCCTCGGCGGCGACCACGTCGCCCATGAGCATCGTGCGGCCGTCCGGGTAACGGGCGAACGCCGCGTACGACGCCTCCACCAGCCCGCCGACCCCGTGCGAGGACAGATCCAGGTCATAGCGGGGAAACGTCAAGCGGTACACGACACCGCTCGCGCCCAGCCCACCCACGCCGTCCAGCTCCTCGGCCACGGCCTGCCAGTCCGCCGGATGCGTCACGAGCGGCCGCTGGAGCGACTCGGGTGCGTCACCGCGACCGTCCTCTCCGAGCGGGTCGAGGGCCTGCGCCACGGGAGCCTCGGCCAGGGCGGAGGCCAGCGCGCCGCCCGCCGCGAGGAAACCGCGCCGCGACGTCCGCAGCGTGCTGCCGTTCGACTCCATGGGCCGTCCCCTTGTCCCTCGACCGACTGTTCGGATCAGACAGGATGGACGACTCGCGCCACTGGGCCGTGGACGCCACGACCGAGTTTCGCCTGGTCGCGGGACCGGAGTACGGCGTTTGCCACGGTCACGCGGCCCCCAGCTCACACCACACGTACTTCCCCCGATCCCCGAACCGAGCCGTCGGCTGCCACCCCCAGTACTCCGCACAGGCCTTCACCAGCCCCAGACCTCTTCCGTCCTCCAGCTCCGCCACCTGCTCCAGCGGGCGAGGCGGGTCCGGCGGGGCGGGGTCGGTGTCCCAGGCCCCGATCCAGACGGTGCCCTCCGGGGTACGGCGGACCCTGAGGGCAGCGGGCCCCTTGGTGTGCCGTACGGCATTGGAGACCAACTCGGTCGCGAGGAGTTCGGCGGTGTCCACGATGCCGATGAGCCCGTGCAGGGTGAGGATCAGGCGCAGGGTGCGGCGGCAGACGGTGACGGCTCTGAGGTCGTTGGGGATGTAGAGCGTGTAGTCCCAGGCATCATTTTCGGGCATGCGTCATCAACTCCGGTATATGGTGAGGGGATTTGTCGTGCTGTGGCATTGCCGCAGCCGTCACGGCAGGGCGGAGCGGTGCGCTTCCGCTGCGTGTGCGGTGCATCACCGACGGTAGACCTAGCTTTTTAAGTCTTGCAAGCCGCTCCCGTAACCTGGCCCCCGAACGAGTGTTACCAGCAGGGGGGTTGGGAGGAGACAGTCATGACTTTGAGAAGCGAACCAACAGCGCGTCAGATGCGGTTGGCGGTGGAGTTGCGCAGACTCCGCGACGCGGCTGGACTGTCGGCTCGCGAGGCGGCAACCCTGCTTGGTGTGAGCTCAGCGCAGATCAGCCAGATCGAGACCGGACTCACGGGCGTGAGCGAGAAGCGGCTGCGTCGTCTCGCCGCCAACTACTCCTGTACGGATGAAGAGTTGATCGGTGCCCTGGTAACTGTGGCGAAGGACCGCACCCGGGGCTGGTGGGAGGAGTACCGGGGGCTGCTGCCCACCCCCTTCCTCGACCTCGCCGAGTTGGAGCATCACGCAACGTTCCGACAGGACGTGGAGTTCCTTGTCGTCCCGGGCCTGCTTCAGACGGAGGACTACGCCCGAGCCGCGTTCTCCTCCAGAGTTCCCGAACTCCCGGGGGAGGAACTGGAGCAACGGGTGCGACACCGGTTGCAGCGCAGGATCGTCCTCGATAGGCCTGACCCCGTGCCCTACAAGGCAGTTGTCCACGAGGCAGCACTCCGTATCAAGGTCGGTGATCGCGCTACGTCACGAGTCCAGCTCACTCGTGTTCTGGAACTCTCCGAGGCCGACCACATCACGGTGCGCGTCATCCCGTTCGCGCTCGATGGTTTCGGGGCCGCTTGGTTCCCCGTGATGCTCGCCGGAGGCGCCGTGCCCAGGCTGGACACCGCCGTCCGTGAAGTCATCGACGGCAGCGGCTTCATCGACTCCGAGGCTCAACTCGGCGTTCTGCGAACAGTCTTTCGTAAAATGGAAGCGGCGTCACTCGACCCCACCCGTTCGCGCGACTTCATCCACAGACTGGCAAAGGAATTGTGAGGCCCACCATGAGCAGCGACCTCGGCAACTGGCGGAAGTCGTCCTACTCCGGCGGCAACGACGGAGCCAACTGCGTGGAAATCGCCGCCCGCCCCACCCACATAGCCATCCGCGACTCCAAGGACCCTGCCCTCGGCACCCTCACCATCCCCGCCGAAGCCTTCGCCCCTTTCATCCAAGCCCTGAAAGAGACCCAGCGCCCCTAGGCACCGTCCTGGCGATACGGTCAACGCCATGATCAGTCAGATAGTGACGCTGGTGGGCGTGCTTGTGGGGGCGCTGACTTCGTACCTGTCCGTCACCGTGGCCGAACGGGCCAAGCATCGGCGCTCTTTGGCGACCCGCTGGGACGAACGGAAGCTCAACGCATACGTCGAGTACGCCACGTGTGTGAAGGAGGTGGCTGCCGTTGCGAAACACTCTCGCCTGGTCGAGGAAGGCTCAGACGCCCACAAGGAGTTCATGGCCGCGATGGAGGACGGCGAGCGCAGGCGCTCGGCGCGCTTCGAAACGCTCGTGCTGCTGGCAGCTCTTCCAGCTATTGAAGCAGCCCATAACGGCCGCAGCCGTACGACTTCACTCTGGCGCCGATGTGTCGTACGGCTTCTATCTCGAACGTCCCTCATATCTGTCCGTGGCAGTGGTGACGTGCTGCCCGAACCGCTCGCACGCTGAACTGGGCTGCCCTGTCGAGACCGAGTAGTCCGTGAGCCAGTGGCCACCCGGCCTTGAATGGCCCAACACACTTGATGTGCCGGACGGTCCCTGGCAGGCCAACCGCCCTACGCCGGGCTCACCGCCGTCAGCCGGTGGACGTCCCGGGCCGTTCCCGTCACCCCCGACAGGAAGCCCTGGGCACGGGGGGAGGCGTTCTCGGTCAGCCAGGTCGGTTCGATGTCGCAGACCGCCACGCGAACCCCGGTTCCGGCCAGCGCCAGCGGCAGGGTGTGGACGACCGTCGACGGGAAGCTGAGGACCGTACGGCCGATGGGGCCGCGGCGGGCGATCAGTTCCAGGGGGAGGTCCGGGCGGACGATCTCCAGGCCGGTCTCGGCGGCCAGGCGGTGGAGCTTCTCCGCGCTCTCCCGGCGGTGTGCGAAGTAGCGGGTCGCGCCGTGGGCCTTGGAGAGGCTGCGGACCGCTTCCATGTAGCGGTCGCCGTCCACGACGCCCGTCTCCACCAGGGACGTGCCCACCATGTCCGCGCCCCTGGTGATGCGCGGCGGGCCGAAGCGGGCCCGGGTCCAGGCGAAGTCGTTGACCGTGACCGTCACTCCGTCCGGGGTCTCCGTCACCGGCATGGAGGAGAAGACCTCGACCCGGCGGCGGGCGCTCGGCGTCAGGCGGCGGCGGGCCGAGGAAGAGACAGGAGCGAAGAGAAGGTCGCGCGCGCCGGGGCGGCCCTTGCGGTGCCAGCGGACCAGGCGTTCACCGCGGGCGAGTTGGGCGACGAACTCCATCGTCGCCGTGCCGTCGTCCACCACGACCAGGTCGCGGGCCCGGGTGATCGTCAGCAGCAGTTGTACGTAGCGGGAGAAGGGGTCTCCCATCACGATGCGGTCGGCCCTGCGGAGCGCCCCCGCCAGGCCGCCGATCGTCGAGAAGGGCGCGGCCGTACCGCCCCGCGCGTTCTCCCAGCGCACCCGGTACCCCTCGTCCCGGGCCAGGTCCGCCATGCGGCGCAGCTGGCCCCGGCTCATGGGGTCGGTCGGGGACAGGACGACGACCGTGAGGTCCGCGCCGGCCGGTGGCGAGGCACCGACCACCGTCCGCCTCACCTGCGCGGGCACGGACCCCAGCGGCTCCGGGTCCGCGCCGCGCAGGCCGTACAGATGCGCCCACTCCAGTACGTTCAGCAGCTGGACCGGGCTCTCCACGAAGGCGAGCGTGCGGGGAGGGTGGCCGGGCTGACCGGCGCGGGGGCTCATCGGCGTACGACCGTCCTGTCGTAAGGGAACCCGTGAGGGGACCAGTAAAGCGATCAGAACACTCAGACCGTGACCGGCTCGCCCGCGGCCGCGGCGATCTCCGCCTCGGCGACGACGCCGGCGACGCGGCGCAGCTTCTTCATCGGGCCCAGCTCGGAGTCGTAGACCTTCTTGACGCCGTCACCGAGGGAGGCCTCGATGGTGCGGATGTCGCGGACGAGGCGCGTGAGGCCCTGCGGCTCGACGGAGGCGGCCTGGTCGGAGCCCCACATGGCGCGGTCGAGGGTGATGTGGCGCTCGACGAACACAGCACCCAGGGCAACCGCCGCCAGTGTGGTCTGCAGGCCCGTCTCGTGGCCGGAGTAGCCGATCGGGACGTTCGGGTACTCCTTCTCCAGCGTGTTGATCACGCGGAGGTTCAGTTCCTCGGCCTTCGCCGGGTACGTCGAAGTGGCGTGGCACATCAGGATGTTGTCCGAGCCGAGGACCTCGACCGCGTGGCGGATCTGCTTCGGGGTCGACATGCCCGTGGAGAGGATGACCGAGCGGCCCGTCGAGCGGAGGGCCTTCAGCAGCTCGTCGTCGGTCAGGGAGGCGCTCGCCACCTTGTGGGCGGGGACGTCGAACTTCTCCAGGAAGGCGACGGCCTCGGTGTCCCACGGGGAGGCGAACCAGGCGATGCCCTTCTCCTTGCAGTACTCGTCGATCTGGCGGTACTCGTCCTCGCCGAACTCCACCCGGTGGCGGTAGTCGATGTAGGTCATCCGGCCCCAGGGGGTGTCGCGCTCGATGTCCCACTGGTCGCGCGGGGTGCAGATCTCCGGGGTGCGCTTCTGGAACTTGACGGCGTCGCAGCCGGCCTCGGCGGCCACGTCGATGAGCTTGAACGCGTTCTCCAGCTCACCGTTGTGGTTGATGCCGATCTCGCCGCAGATGTAGACGGGACGGCCGGGACCGACCTCGCGCGAACCGAACGTACGCAGACGGGAGTTGGTGCTCATCAGGAGATGTCCTTACGTGGGGACTGGGGGAGGGAATCGAGAGAGGGGCCGAGGATCCAGCCGGCGATCTCTCGGATCGCGCCGTCACCGCCGGGGACGGTGGTGACCGCGCGTGCGGCGCCGCGTACGACGTCGTGGGCGCTCGCGACCGCCACGGGCCAGCCGACGAGGGCGAAGCACGGGAGGTCGTTGACGTCGTTGCCGACGTAGAGCACGCGCTCCGGCGCGATGCCCTGCTCCTCGCACCACTGCTTCAGCGCGAGGTCCTTGCGGTCGATGCCGTGCAGCACCGGGAGCTTGAGCTTCCGGGCGCGGGCGGCGACCACGGGGTTCTGTTCCGTGGACAGGATCAGCATTTTCAGGCCGCTGCGACGCAGGGCCGCGATGCCTAGTCCATCGCCGCGGTGCACGGAGACGAACTCCCGTCCATCGGAATCGATCAGCACCCGGTCGTCGGTCTGGGTGCCGTCGAAGTCGAGTACGACCGCGTCGATGTCGTCGGCGGTCGGGAGGGCGCCGGGGCGGTCCGCGTCGAACAAGGGGGCCAGCGCGCGGGCGCGGGCCAGGTCGTGCGGGTCGTCGATCTCCAGCACGCGCGCGGGGTCGGTGCGGACGAGTTCCGTACGGCCGAAGAACCGGTGCTGGTGCTTGCGGAAGCCGGCCGCGTCCATCGCGTAGGCGGCGCCGGTCTCCAGGAAGTCCTGGGGGCGGTCCTGCGGCGGGGGCGGAAGGACTTGTCGTGGTTGACGCCGTGGCCTCCGGCGGTCGGCGCGGGAACGGTGCGGCCGCCGCCCGCCGCCGCGGCCACCGAGGCCGTGCCGGGCCCGGCTGCCGGGCCCGCGGGTCCCTCCGGTGCCACCCGGCCTTCGGCCACCGCTCCGGTGGCT
The DNA here is from genome assembly GCF_000497445.1 of Streptomyces roseochromogenus subsp. oscitans DS 12.976. Lineage (NCBI taxonomy): Bacteria > Bacillati > Actinomycetota > Actinomycetes > Kitasatosporales > Streptomycetaceae > Streptomyces > Streptomyces roseochromogenus. The sequence goes on from NZ_CM002285.1 coordinate 3,512,228, forward strand.
GACGGCTCGCCGTGCGCGGCGAGTTCGTCGATCGCCTCCCGCCAGACGAACCCGTGGAACGGCGCGACCGTCAGCGCGGTGTCCGCACCGTCTTCGATCACCGCCGACGCGACCCCGTCGATGTCCTCGCGGACGATGAACGGGCTGGTGCACTGCACGAGCAGGACCACGTCGACGGCCGCGCCGTGCAGCGCCTCGTGGGCGTCCATGGCGTGCAGGACCGCGGCCTCGGAGGTCGCCGTGTCCCCTGCGATGGCGGCCGGGCGCAGCACGACCTCGGCGCCGGCCTCCCGGGCGGCGGCGGCGATGGCCTGGTCGTCGGTGGAGACGACGACGTCGGTCACCAGCCGGGTCGCCCGGCACTCGCGGACCGCACGGGCGACAAGCGGGATGCCGCCGACGGGCGCGAGGTTCTTCGCGGGCACGCCCTTGGAGCCGCCGCGTGCGGGGATCACCGCGAGCACCCGGCGCACCGCAGCGCCTTGGCCCGCTTCCGGGTTCGACATGGGGTCCACTCCTTGGAACGAGGTCACAGCTCCCCCATCCGGCGGATCACCGGGGCGACTCGCTGCACGCCGTGGCGGTAGGCGCCACGCGCGGCGCGGCGCACGATCTGGCGGACCGGTCCGGGCTCCTTGTCGGCGGCGGGCGCGCCGGGCAGCGGGACGCCGTCGGGGCCGAGGTGGTGCCGGGCGAGGATGCCGGGCAGGTAGCCGGGTGCGGTCTCGGGGGTGTAGTAGGGGGTGAGGGGCGGCAGCCCCCCTGGTCGGTCCAGCAGTTTGGCGATGCGTTCACGGGCGGTGTCGAACGCGGTGGTGTAAGAACCGTCGGCGGCGACGCCCTGCCGGGACACCCACTCCGCGTCCGGCGCCGGCCGGTGCCCGGCGTCGAGCTGGTCCCAGGAGGCGAGGCAGCCGGAGCCGGTGAAGTGGTGGTTGCCGAGCACCTCGCGCACACCCAGGTCGGTGAGGACGACCGTGGGGACACGGCGGTGCAGGGCCTCCAGGGCGGCCGTGGAGCTGACCGTGACCAGCAGGTCGGTGCGGTCCAGCACCTCGCCCATATGGCCGTACACCAGACGGAAGTTGGCGGGCAGTTTCTTGCCCTGGACCAGCTTCTGGTACGGCAACTCCTCGATGTGGGTGGTGTGTTCGCCCGGCCTGGAGCGCAGCTTCAGCAGCACCTCGCGCTCGGGGTGTTTGCGGGCGTGCTGGATGAGCCGGTTCAGCAGGTACGTACGGTCCTTGCGGCTCTCCGGGACGGACGGCTGGGCCGCGAACACCACGGTGTACGGCTCGTGTTCACCGGTGTACGACGCCCCGCCGAGGAAGGGCAGCGCGACCTCGGTGACCGAGGAGGCGTCGGCGCCCACGCCCTCGTACACGGCGCGGAACCGGTCCGCGTCGTGCCGGGAGTTGGCGAGGACGAGGTCCGCGCCGTGCCGCAGCAGCAGTCCGTCGGCGAGCTTCTCGTAGACGACACCGACATATCCGGTGACGACGACGGGACGCCTGCCGGCACCGGCCCAGATGGCGCGCAGGCCGTGCAGCATGGCCTGGACGCCGCCGCCGACGAGCGCGAGGATGAGTACGTCGTACGGGTCTTCGGCGGCCTGGCCCATGGCACGCAGGAACTCGACGCCGGTGACCTCCCGCAGGGAGTCTGCCCGGACACCGACCTCCTTCAGCTGGCGGGCTGTCGGGGTGGCGCGTCCCCGCAGGAGGTAGCCGTCGAGCCGGATCTCGGCATCCGTGGGAGCGAGGCGCCCGGCGGTGAGCGCGCCCCACTTCCACCGGGTGTCGGAATCGGAGAGGACGGCGACCCGCAGGGACTTCGTAGCACTTGCTGGCACGCCGAAGACGCTAGAAAGCCATTCCGAGGTTCGGCCCAACCCGAATGCAACAAAGGGTTAACAGCACATCGCCGAATGGCGAATCGGGTCGTCAGGGCACGGGAAAAGAGCCCGGTTCACAGCTTCGCCACGTGCCGTTCACCCAGCATCAAGCAGACGGTCAAGACGAATGACGGGCTTCCCCCTAACGTCCCTGACGTGGTCAAGCTCTCCGTCATCGTGCCGTTCTACAACGTGCAGCAATACGCGCCCGACACGCTCAGGAGCCTTGCGGCGAACGCGCGTGAGGACTTCGAATTCATTCTCGTCGACGACTGTTCCCGCGACGGGACACCAGAGATTCTCGCGCGCGCGGAGCGCGAGCTTCCCGGGGCCGTCTTCGTCCGGCACGAGCAGAACGGGGGGCTGGCGACCGCCCGCAACACCGGTATCGACCGCGCGCGCGGCGAGTACCTGACCTTCCTGGACGGCGACGACTGGCTCGCCCCCGGCTACTTCCCGCAACTGGTCTCCGCCATAGAGGAGCTGGGCTGCGACTTCATCCGCACCGACCATGTGCAGTGCACCGCGCGCTCGCGCCAGGTGTTCCGGGTGCCGGTCGGCCGGCGGGGCGTGGTGCTGAGCCCGCGCGAGGCGATCCTGCCCGCCGACCGGTCGACGTCCGTGGACTACGCGTACGCCTGGGCGGGCATCTACCACCGGCGGCTGGTGGACAAGGGCCTGCTGCACTTCACCGACGGGCTTCGCACGGCCGAGGACCGGCCGTGGATCTGGAAGCTGCACCGGGAGGCGGAATCCTTCGCCGCGGTGAGCATGCTGGGTGTTTTCTACCGGCGCGGGGTCGCCTCGTCACTCACCCAGATCGGTGATGTCCGGCAACTTGATTTCATTCGGGCATTCGATCAGGTGGTCGCGGAAACCGCCCAGGACCGGGACGCGGAGGACCTGTTGCCGAAGGCGGTCCGCACCTATTGCGCCATCATTTCCCATCATCTGGGATCCATCGAAAGGTTCGAGCCCCCGGTGGCGAGAAAACTGAAATCCATGAGTGCCGCGGCCCTGCGGCGCATGCCGCAGGACGTGCTGGACGACGCGCTGGACTCGATGGACGTCCAGCGCGCCGGCAAGCTGCGCCGGCTGCGCCGCCGTCCCGCCTCCGCGGGGGCCGCCGCGTGACCACTCAGATCTTCCAGGCGTCCACCCTGTACGGCACGGCCACGCTCGCCGCCGCCCTGGACTCCGGCTGCTTCGGCCCGGCCGACCGGCGGATCCTGCTGGTCTGCAACAACGCGGCCTCGCCCGAGACCACTCCGGCGCTGGACGAGGCGCCCGGCTTCGAGAAGCTGCGCGACCGCTTCGACGAGGTGATCTCGTACAACGAGACCATCTTCCCGTTCCACCCGGGCGGCTGGGCGCCCCGCGTGGACGACATGCCGCTGTGGGAACGCTTCCTGCGGCACGAATGGCAACTGGGCGACGACGACGTGGAGTTGGCCGTCGAGTCGATCCAGGTCAACCCGTCACTGGCGCTCGGCCAGATCTTCACCGGCGCGCCGGTCACGGTCTACGCCGACGGCCTGATGAGCTACGGCCCCACCCGCAACAAGATCGACCCGCTGGTCGGCACCCGGGTGGACCGGGTGCTGCACCTGGACCTGGTGCCGGGCCTGAAGCCGCTGCTGCTCACCGAGTTCGATGTGCCGGGCGAGATCGTGCCGACAGCCGCGTTCACCAAGGTGCTCGCCGCACTCGCGCCCTCCGGCGCCGAGTTGCCGGAGGTCGAGGAGCCCGCGCTGCTGCTCGGCCAGTATCTGTCGGCGCTGGACATCCTCACCGCCGAGCAGGAGGAGAACCTGCATGTGCGGATGCTGAGGGGCGCGGCCGCGCTCGGGCACGGCAAGGTGGTGTTCAAGCCGCACCCGTCCGCCCCGGCCGGCTTCACCCGCTCCCTGGAGCAGGAGGCAAGGAAGCTGAAGGTCGAGCTGACCGTGGTGGACACGCCGGTCCTCGCCGAGGTGCTGTACCAGCGGATGCGTCCCGCGCTGGTCGTCGGCTGCTTCTCCACCGCCCTGCTCACGGCGAAGGCGCTCTACGGCCTGCCCGTCGCCCGGATCGGCACCGAGCCGCTGCTGGAGCAGCTGACGCCGTACGAGAACAGCAACCGGATCCCGGTGACCATCGTCGACGCGCTGCTGCCCGAACTCGGCGACCGCGCCGGGGTGACCGAGCAGCACGCCGGCATGGACGTCGAGGTGCTCGGCACGCTGATCCGTGCGGTGGGCTTCGCGATGCAGCCGAAGATCTACCCGGGGCTGCGCGGGCATGCCGAGACCTGGCTCGCCAAGAACCTGAACGCGCGCACCATGCACTACTTCAAGCGCCGACGGCTGACCTCGCTGGCCCTGCCCGGCGGGGTGCCCGCCCAGCTGGCGTTCATCCCGCGCAACGCGACGGTCCGCCGGGTGGCCCGCACGGCGCGCAGCCTGCGTCAGCGCGCACTCGGCTAGCCGGGCCAGGAGCGTCGCCGCGGCCGGAGCCATCAGCGGCTGGACCGTGAAGACCCGAACCAGGAAGGAAACCGCACATGGCTGCTTCATCTCCCGGCCTCGCCACCGCACCCGGCCCCCTCATATCCCGGGCGGCGCCAGGCTCCGTCGCCGGCGGGCGCGGGAGCCGTTTGCTCGCCCTGGACGGTCTGCGGCTCGTCGCCGCGCTGATGGTCTGCCTCTACCACTACGTCGGCCGCGGCGGCACGGTCTCCGCGTCCTGGCACGGGAGTCCGGGCCACCTCTTCCCGACCCTGTCCCGGGCGGCCGTCTACGGCAATTTCGGCGTGGAGCTCTTCTTCGTCATCAGCGGTTTCGTGATCTGCATGAGCAGTTGGGGCCGTACCCTGGGCGACTTCTTCCGCTCCCGCGTCGCGCGCCTCTACCCGGCCTACTGGGTCGCGCTGGTCCTGATCACGGGCGCGTCCCTCGCCCTGCCCGTCGTGGTCCCCGCGGTCCGGCTGGACGAGTTCCTGGTCAACCTGACGATGCTCCAGCAGCCGATGGGCGCGACCCGGGTCCTCGGCGTGTGCTGGACGCTCTGGGTCGAGGTCCGTTTCTATGTGCTGTTCGCGCTGCTCGTCGTCCTGCGCGGGGTGACCTACCGCCGGGTGGTGCTGTTCGCCTGTGTCTGGACGCTGGCGTCCGTGCTCTGCCACAGCACGAACAACAACCTGCTGAACCAGGTGATCATGCCCCAGTACGCCTCCTTCTTCATCGGCGGTCTGGCGCTGTATCTGATCCACCGCTTCGGCAGCGACCTGCTGACCTGGGGCATCGTCGCGATGTCCTGGCTGCTCGCACAGCGGGAGGCCACCCTCGGCCTGTGGGGCCCGCATCCGCACCGCGACCCGTATGTCGTCATCCTGATCGTCACCGTCGCCTTCGCGGCCGTCGCCGTCGTGGCGCTGGGCTGGACGCGGTGGGCCTCCTGGCCCTGGCTGGTCACGGCCGGCGCGCTGACGTACCCCTTCTACCTGATCCACGAGCACCTGGGCTGGTTCGCGATCCGGGTGCTGCACCGGAGTCTCGGTCTGCCCGCGTGGCCGACGCTCGTCGTGACCGTGCTCGGGATGCTGGTGCTGGCGTGGCTGATCCACCGTTTTGTGGAGCGGCCGTTCGGCCCGCGTCTGAAGAGGGCGCTGAAGGAACGGAAGTTGGCCAGTCGTTCATCTGGGCTTGGGTTTTGAACGGACCCTGCGGGCAGGCACCGTAGAGCCCACGCCGCACAGGCCCCCCGCAGGGATCCCACAGACGCCGTACAAGGGAGTGCCCACTCCGCATGGCCATCATCCAGGAAACGACGCGACCGCCCCGCCGTCTCGATGACGTGCCCGGCTGGTTCCCGGTGCTCGACCAGTTGCTCTTCGACTGGTTCCTGAACCGGCAGGAAGCCACCGGGATGCGGGGTGATCTGCTGGAAGTCGGCGTCTATATGGGCAAGAGCGCGATCTTCATAGGGCGGCACCAGCAGCCCGCGGAGCGGTACACCGTGTGTGACCTCTTCGAGGGCGACGCCCCGGACGACGCCAACCAGGCCGAGTCGACGAAGTCGTACAGCGCGCTGACCCGGCGCGTCTTCGAGGAGAACTACCGCTCGTTCCACGACGAGCTGCCCCGGGTGCTCCAGGGGCCCAGCTCCGTGGTGCCCGCCGAGGTCACGCCCCGCTCCTGCCGGTTCGTGCACATCGACGCCTCTCATCTGTACGAGCACGTGTACGGCGACATCGGGGCCGCGCACGATCTGCTGCTCCCGGACGGCATCGTCGTCCTGGACGACTTCCGCTCCGAGCACACCCCCGGAGTCTCGATAGCGGCCTGGGAAGCCGTGCTCAACCGCGGCCTGCACCCCATCTGCCTGAGCACCCAGAAGCTGTACGGCACCTGGGGCGACCCGGAGCCGGTCCAGGAGGAGCTGCTGGCGATGGTGCGGGAGCGCTCCGACTGCCATCTGAGCGTCCAGGAGGCCGCGGGACACCGGATCGTCCGGCTGAAGTCGAAGGGCATGCGGGCACCGGATTTCCCGC
>NZ_CM002285.1:3519273-3525437 GCF_000497445.1 Streptomyces roseochromogenus subsp. oscitans DS 12.976
CGAGGGCGATCCGCAACGCCCGCGCCGCCCGGAAGTGAGCTTGTTCCTTGACCTCGGGCCCGGGCGAGGTCAAGGAACAAGCTGACGGCTCAGCCGATCCCGTACCGCGCCCCGACACCCGCGACGACGATCGCCAGCCCCTCCTCGAACTGTGCGTCATAGCCGTCGAAGAGCAGCTGTCCGGCCTCGGCGGCCAGCGGGTAGTCAGCCAGCCGCCGGGCGCGCTCCGCGATGTCGTACCCCTCCCGGCGCTCGCCCGGGAGGGGCCGCACGCCCTGTTCCTCGATGACGAAGCCGACGGTGTACGCGCTTGTCGTACGGCCCGCGTGGACGGCCTGGGCGAGGGTGAACCCGGCCTCCGTCAGCAGCCGCAGGTTCGCCTCCAGCGCGGGGGCGTGCTCCGTGCCCGTGAAACGTGAACCGCTGAAGACCTTCGCCCCGTCGCGGTAGCCGAGCAGCGCGGCCCGCAGTCCCCGGTTCGACTTCAGCAGCCGCTCCTGCCAGGTGTCGGCGGGATCGAGCGCGGCACCGGCGACCATCCGCCGGCACATCTCCGTCGCCATCTCGTCCAGCAGCGCCTGCTTGTCCTTGAAGTGCCAGTACAGCGCGGGCGCCTTGACGTCCAGCTCCTTGGCGATGGCACGCAGGGTCAGGCCCTCCAGACCGACCTCGTTCAGCACCCGCAGAGCGGTGTCGGCGACGCGGCGGCGGTCCAGGGGGGCGCGTTTCTCGGGGCTCACACTTGACAGCTTAACAGCGTTAAGGGCACGCTCATGAGCGACGGCACTTAACGACGTTAAGGAGATAAGTCATGGATGTCCTGATCGTGGGCGCCGGCCCCACCGGCCTGACCCTGGGCATCGACCTCGCCCGGCGCGGCGTGGACGCGCTGGTCGTGGAGCGGGCGGAGGCGCTGTTCCCCGGCTCGCGCGGCAAGGGGATCCAGCCGCGCACCCAGGAGGTCTTCGACGACCTGGGCGTACTGGAGGCGATCCGGGCGGCCGGCGGCCCCTACCCCCACCGGATGATCTGGAAGGACGGCGAGCGGATCGGCGAGCAGCCGCTGTTCGAGCCGGTGGAGGCGGACGAGGGCGCGCCGTACAGCGAGCCGCTGATGGTCGCACAGTGGCGCACACAGGAGATCCTCTGCGCCCGGCTGATGGAGTGGGGAGGCGAGGTGGCCTTCGGGCACGAGGTGACGGGTCTGGAGCAGGACGCCAAGGGCGTGACCGTACGCTTCGCCGACGGTACGACCGCCCGCGCGGCGTACGTCGTCGCCGCCGACGGCGGCCGGTCGGCCGTCCGGCGTGCGCTGGGCGTCGGCATGGCCGGGGAGACGGTCGACCCGGCGCCGTTCCTGGTGGCGGACGTGCGGGTGAACGGGCTCGACCGGGACTACTGGCATGTGTTCCCCAAGGACGACGGCAGCACCCTGGCCCTGTGCCCGCTGGCCGGCACCGACGCCTTCCAGATGCAGGTGCGCCTCGCGGAGGGCACGGAACCCGACGTGTCCCTGAACGGCATCCGCGCATTGGTGGCCGCGTACACACACCTGGCCGCCGAGGACGTCACGGAGCTGCGCTGGGCCTCGGACTTCCGGCCCCGCGCGGCACTGGCGGACCGCTTCCGGGTGGGCCGGGTGTTCCTCGCGGGCGACGCGGCGCACCTCCACTCACCGGCCGGCGGCCAGGGCCTGAACACCAGCGTCCAGGACGCCTACAACCTGGGCTGGAAGCTGGGCGCGGTGCTGCGCGCCGGAGCGCCGGACTCAGTCCTCGACACCTATGAGGAGGAGCGCCGGGCGAACGCGGCGGCCATGCTCGACCTGTCGACAGGCGTGCACCGCGGCGAGGTGCGCCGGGGAAAGGCGACGGTGCAACTGGGGCTGGGCTACCGGGAGTCGTCCCTGAGCGTGGAGATGCGGGACAACCCGTCGGGCGTCCAGACAGGCGACCGCGCCCCGGACGGCACGGTGGACGGCATCCGCCTCTTCGACGCGTTCCGGGGCCCGCACTGGACCCTCCTGGGCGCGGAAACCTCCCTCCCCGGCGTCCGAGCCCTCCCGGCGGCCCCGGAGTCCTACGGCCCGGGCGTCTTCCTGATCCGCCCGGACGGGTATGTGGGCTGGGCGGGCGAGTCGGCGGAGGGGCTCAGGGGGTATCTCGGGCGTTTCGTGGGGTGAAGTGATCAGTCGTCGCCGTCGAGGAGGGTGTCGACGGAGAGGTCCAGGGTGACGCCGACGGATTCAGGGACGGGGACGAACTCACCTCGCTTGTAGCGGAGGGGGTTGGGGTACTTGCCGTCGACCGGGTCGGCGTACAGCAGGACCTCATCGTGTTTGCGGTCGGCTACGAGATAGACAGGGATACCGGTCTCGGCGTAGATCTCGACCTTGTTTGCTGTGTCATCCGTCCAATTGGACGAGGTCACTTCCAGAACCATGCGGAAGACGTGCGGCGCATAGCAGTTCTTCTCGACCAACGCGTCTGCATAATCGGCCTCGACGATGGACAGGTCCGGGATCGCGTAATCCGCCCGTCCTGTCGGCAGCCACAGCCCGACACCCGGGAGAACCTTGAGCCCAGCCTCCTTTGCCCCTGCCCGCCGGAACTCGTAACCGGCTTCAAACACCGTTCCCTGATGCGGCCCGTCCGGCGGCGGCGTCACGATGATGCTCCCTCGAAGGATCTCGACGCGGTGTCCGGGCAGCCAGCTGGAGACACGGTCGGCGGCTTCGGCGATCGTCATCTCGCGCTCTATCACAGCCACGGCAACCTCCTTTCGGGAGCACTCTCCACGAGCGTAACCGGGAACGGAGGGATTCCGCCCATGATCACCCATACGAAGTAACCACCCAGCTCAGAACACCTCCGAAGGCTCGTAAGCCCCCCAAACCCCCCGAAGCGCGTTGCACACCTCCCCCACCGTCGCCCGCCCCCGCAGCGCCTCCTTCATCGGATACAGGACGTTGCCCTCCCCCTCCGCCGCCTCCCGCAGCGCGTCCAGTGCCGTGTTCACCGCGCCCTGGTCCCGTTCGGCCCGCAGCTTGGCCAAGCGGTCCGCCTGCCGGGCCTCGATGGCCGGGTCGACCCGGAGGGGCTCATACGGTTCCTCCTGGTCGAGCTGGAAGCGGTTGACGCCTACGACCACCCGCTCGCCGGAGTCCGTCTCCTGGGCGATCCGGTACGCGTTGCGTTCGATCTCGGCCTTCTGGAAGCCCCGCTCGATCGCCGCCACCGCTCCGCCCAGGTCCTCGACCCGGCGCATCAGGCCGACGGCCGCCTCCTCGACGTCGTCCGTCATCCGCTCCATCGCGTACGAGCCCGCGAAGGGGTCGACCGTCGCGGTCACGTCCGTCTCGTGCGCCAGCACCTGCTGGGTGCGCAGCGCCAGCCGTGCGCTCTTGTCCGTCGGCAGGGCGATCGCCTCGTCGAAGGAGTTGGTGTGCAGCGACTGTGTGCCGCCGAGCACCGCGGCCAGGGCCTGGACGGCAACCCGGACCAGGTTCACCTCGGGCTGCTGGGCCGTCAGCTGGACGCCGGCCGTCTGGGTGTGGAAACGGAGCATCAGGGACTTGGGGCTGCGGGCCCCGAACTCCTCGCGCATCACCCGCGCCCAGATCCTCCTCGCCGCACGGAACTTGGCGACCTCCTCCAGCAGCGTCGTACGGGCCACGAAGAAGAAGGACAGGCGGGGGGCGAAGTCGTCGACGTCCATGCCGGCCGCGACCGCCGTACGGACGTACTCGATGCCGTCCGCCAGGGTGAAAGCGATCTCCTGAACGGGTGACGCTCCCGCCTCGGCCATGTGGTAGCCGGAGATCGAGATCGTGTTCCACTTCGGGATCTCGGCGGTGCAGTACCTGAAGATGTCCGCCGTCAGGCGCAGGGAGGGCTTCGGCGGGAAGATGTACGTCCCCCGCGCGATGTACTCCTTCAGCACATCGTTCTGGATCGTGCCCGTCAGCTGATCGGGCCGCGCCCCCTGCTCCTCCGCCACCAGCTGGTAGAGCAGGAGCAGCAGGGCCGCCGGCGCGTTGATCGTCATCGATGTCGAGACCTGGTCGAGCGGGATGCCGTCGAACAGCGCCCGCATGTCCTCGATCGAGTCGATCGCCACGCCCACCTTGCCGACCTCGCCGTGGGCGAGCGGCGCGTCCGAGTCGTGGCCCATCTGGGTGGGCAGGTCGAAGGCGACCGAGAGCCCGGTCGTGCCGTGGGCGATCAGCTGCCGGTAGCGGGCGTTGGACTCGGCCGCCGTGCCGAAGCCGGCGTACTGCCGCATGGTCCAGGGGCGGCCGGTGTACATGGTGGGGTACACCCCGCGGGTGAAGGGGTACGCGCCCGGTTCGCCCAGTTTCCCGGCCGGGTTCCAGCCGTCCAGCGCCTGGGGTCCGTAGACCGGCTCGATCGGCAGCCCCGACTCCGACTCACGCGCCATGGATGCCTCCGCACTACGTCCTGTCACCCTCACCATGCCCCGTCGTTCGACGGCGGTCACGCTGGGAAACATCCCCGGCATGAGGAACTCGGGAAGACCTGCCGCCGTACTCGCCTCGGCCGCCGCCCTCGCCGCCCTCTGCGGCTGCACCGTGCAGCCCCCGGACGCCGATGGCAAAGCCGGGGCTCCCCTACGCGTCCAGACGCCGGAAAGCGTGCCCCAGACCCCGGAAAGCCTGCTCACGGATCCCACCCGGACGGCCCAGCCGTCACTGTCCGCTCCCGCATCCGCGCTCGCATCCGCATCCGCGCCCGCACCCGCGTCCGCTCCCCGCGTCCTGTGGTCGCGCGGCGACAGCGGGCCCGCCGTACGGGAGCTGCAGGCACGGCTGCGCCAGCTGGACTGGCTGTCCGAGGGGCCGTCGGGGTCGTACGGCGCGCTGACCGAGCGGGGCGTCCGGGGCTTCCAGGGCAAGCACGGGCTGCCGCAGACCGGGCGGACGGACGCCGTCACCTGGCAGCGGCTGGTGGCCATGACCCACCCGCCCGGCACCTGGGAGCTGTATCTGATGGGCGGTCAGCCGGCCGGCGCGCCCGACCCGCGCTGTCTGACCGGCCGCGTGCTGTGCATCGACAAGACGACACGGACCCTGCGCTGGATGGTCGACGGCCGGACCGTGACGTCGACGGCGGTGCGGTTCGGGACGCAGTACACCCCGACCCGGGAGGGTGTCTTCCACGTCTACTGGAAGGCTCGGAACTGGGTGTCGACGCTCTACCACTCGCCGATGCCGTACGCGATGTTCTTCAGCCGCGGCCAGGCCGTGCACTATTCGTACGACTTCGCGGCGCGCGGATACGCGGGAGGCTCGCACGGGTGCGTCAACGTCCGGGACCAGGCCGCGATCCAGCAGTTGTTCGCGCAGGTGCGGGTGGGCGACAAGGTCGTCGTCTATTGGTGAGACGGGCTGCGGGGCGCGGGCGGGACCGGGGGAACGTGTCCCGCCCGCGCCAGGTGCACGAGCCGTGGGTACGGGGGGAACCCCGGCTCAGTGCGACGGCCGATGACCAGTCGGCTCACTCAGTACTGCGCACGGGGCGCCAAAAACGTCACACCCCGCGCGAAATATTTTTCGCGGACCAAGAAACCGCAGGTCAGAGCAGCGGGAGGGGGCGCACTTCGGGCGCCGCGGGTTCAGAGCGCGGTGTACGTCGGGCTCGGTGCCGGGGCGGGCACGGCACCGGTCGTGCGGGCGGAGGGAACCGGAGCGAGGGCCGAGGGAAGGGGCGCGGCACCTTCGCCGTGCCAGCCCTTGCCGCCGCCACCGGAATTGCCCTTTCCGTTGCCCTCGCCGAAGTGACCGCCGTCGTCGCCGCCCTGGCCGTTCCCATCGCCCTTGCCGTCGCCGCCCTTGTCCTTGCCCTTGCCGTTGCCGCCGTTCTCGTCGCCCTGGCCGCCGTCCCCCTGGCCGTCGACCGAGCCGGCGGTGGTCAGGACGACCTTGCAGAACCCGCTCACCCGGGCGCTGCCGCCCGCCAGGTTCTCCAGCGCGCGCCGGCGCCCGGTGTCCAGGCCCTTGCCGTCCTGGATGTCGCGGCAGGCCGCGGCCGCGTCCTTCCATCGGCTGCCGGGCGTGCCGGAGAGGTCGCCGGTGCCCGGAGAGGCGCTGCCACCCGGGCGGCCGTCCGGTCCGGAGGCTTCGCCGGAGGCGCCGCCGCGCGTGC
>NZ_CM002285.1:3526397-3538247 GCF_000497445.1 Streptomyces roseochromogenus subsp. oscitans DS 12.976
CAGGGCGGAGGCGCCGGCGGCGCGGACGGCGACGGTCCGTTCGGCATCGGCGGCCTCGCGGGCCTTGCGGAACGCGGCCAGGGCGGCCTGTTCGCCGGGGAGTTCACCGGTGGCGGGGGCCGCCTCCGCGGACAGTGCGCCGAGCACCTGGGAGAGGCGTTCGGCCTGGTCACGTGCGGAGGCGTCGACGGCTTCCAGCGACTCACCGCGCAGCAGACGTTCCGCCGTCTCACGGTTCAGCCACTTGTCCTGCTCGTCGGCCATCACATGTCCTTCTGCGTCCGCGCACGCATATCCGTCACAGTTGCGGACGACACCGCGCGACCACGCGGTTCTCTCTGGGGTGGGAGCGCATCCAGCGCGCCCGCCGATTCCGGATCCTCGCCGAGCAGCTCCGCGAGCCGTTTCAGTCCGCGGTGCGCCGCGGTGCGTACGGCACCGGCGCGTTTGCCGAGCGTCTCGGCGGCGCTCTTGGCGTCGAGGCCGACCACGACCCGGAGGACGACCGCCTCGGCCTGGTCCTGCGGGAGCCGCGCGATGAGGGAGAGGGCGCTGTCGGTGGCCAGGGCCTCGATGGCCTCGCCCGCCGTGTCGGACTCGGCGGCCCGGCCGGTCAGTTCCGTCTCGTCGCCGCCTATGGCGGGGCGGCGGCCGCGCATCCGTATGTGATCCAGGGCGCGGTTGCGGGCGATCCGGGCGGCCCAGCCGCGGAAGCGGTCGGCGTCCCCGCTGAACCGGTCGAGGTCGCGGGCGATCTGCAGCCAGGCCTCGGACGCGACGTCCTCGGCGTCCGGATCACCGACCAGCGTGCGTACGTATCCGAGCAGCCGCGGCTGCACGGCGCGGTACACCGTACGGAACGCGGTCTCGTCTCCGTCCTGTGCCGCACGCACCGCGGCGGTCAGCTCCGCGTCGTCCCCCAGCACCGCACTCCCTTTACGCCCGTTTCCCGGTCCGGCGCGAAAGGCACGTTACGGCGTGAAAGCGTTCCTCGTCCATGTCCGTCGACCGGTCTGTAGACGATGAAACTAACTCGTGACCGGGTGCGCATGTGCGCAGGGTGAGGGCCGGGTGTGCCCGGGGTGTGACAGAAAACCCACTCACGGCGCTGTAGTGAGTACGGGCCGCGCGCGGCCCGTCAGCGCGACGGCCGGGGCCTCTCCTGTGGGGGGTGGCGGCCCCGGCCGTTGCCCCGGTTTACCGCTCTGACCTGGGACGATGCGCGGAATCGGTGACCAACGCGGCCAACGCGTGACCAACCGCCCAGATGCCTCATGCGATCCTGTCCAGCACGATGCGCTGAGCCGTCCCGGACGCCGGCTTGCGGGCCCCTTCGACTCCGGCGCTTGCCATGCTGGGCCATGGTGTAGCCCGGCGTGGGGTGCCTCACATTCGCGGAGACCTCCACGGGGTTCTCACCCGCATCTAGACAGCTCGTGACCTTGCCGTGACGCCAGTCGTGGATGCGGAACTTCTCGAAGAGGTTCAGCCGCTCCCGGACGCCGGCACCGTCCAGGATGTGTGCGGGAAGCGGCGGCGGACTCGTAAGCAACGTGACCAATGGCCTCAACGTCCAGCAGATCGTTTCCCTGACCCAGGGATTCAGGGCCGCCGCCGAACACGTTGGTGCCGGCTTGCGCATCGGCACGAACGACGGCGAAGGGTGTCCTCGCGGCACGGGCCTGGCGTGCTCCGCAAGATCTCCACCAGGTAGCCTCATCCCTGAGCACCGCTCAGCAAGGAGAAGACCGTGGCGCGTTCTGCAACTGGTTGAAGCTGCACATGTCGAAGGCCGACTTCACTTCCCGGCGGTCCTTCGTGCTCGGGTGCGCGGCGGTGATGCCCGTCCTGGCACAGGGCCTCTCACGGTCACACTCCGCGGATCGCCCTGCCAGCCTCGATCAGGAGACCGTAGCTTTGACGACGCCTACCGCCGGCCCCGTCCGCTTCCCCACCGGGTTCCGCTGGGGCTGCTCCAGCTCGGCCACCCAGACTCAGGGTGCGACTCCGGCAGATAACTGGTGGGGCTGGGAGCAAGCCGGCAAGGCGCCCGCCAGCGGCGACGGAAACGGCTTCGACGGCCGGTACGCGGCCGACTTCGCCCTGCTGGCCGACTGGGGATTCGGCGACTACCGGCTGTCGCTGGACTGGGCTCGGCTCGAACCGCAACCAGGTCGGCACGACGCCCGAGCCATCGAGCACTACCGGCAGATCCTGCAGGCCGGCCGCCAGTCGGGGCTGAGCATATGGGTCTGCCTCTTGCACACCGCCTTGCCGAAGTGGTTCGCCGCCGACGGCGGATTCCTCGCTCCCTCGGCTCACGCCACGTGGGCCCGTCACGTCGACTTCATCGGCGAGACCTTCGGCGACTTGGCCGACGGCTGGATGCCGGTCAACAACCCCTTCAGCTACGCGCTGAAGGGCTACCTGGCCGGCACGTTCCCGCCGGGACACACTTCGCGCGACGAGTTCCGCACGGTCCTCAAGGCCATCCACCAGGCCGACTTCGAGGCGGCCCTGCGCCTGCGCCAGGGCGGTCAGCCCACCGCCACGAATGAGTCGCTGGCCGTGCTGCACCCGGCCGACGACGGCGCGGCCGCTGCGGCGGCGACGGCTGATCTGGACGCGGCCGTGTGGGACTCGTGGCTCTCCCTCGCACGCATGACGCGGTACGAAAGCGCATTCGATCTCTACGGCTTCAGCTACTACTACAACCCGGCCATCACCGCTGAAGGGAAGATCATCCCCTATCCGCCCGGTGAACCGGTCGGCCCGCAAGGCTACGTCGTCTGGCCGGAGGGGCTGGGCCAAGTCCTCACCCGCCTGCGCACAGAACTGCCGGGCAAGCGCTACTTGGTGGCCGAGATCGGCTACGGCGGCGACGACGACACCCGGCGCATCGCCTACCTGACCGCTGCGCTTCGCCAGGTCGCTGATGCGCTCACCGACGGTATGGACATCGCTGGCGTCCACTTGTGGACAGCGGTGGACAACTACGAGTGGCTGAACGGATTCTCTGTCCCCTTCGGGCTGTTTGACCACAACCGCGAGCCCCGTCCCAGCGCCACCGCCATCCAGGCTCTGATGCGGGCCTAGCCACCTGCGGCCGACCTCCCCGCCTCGGTGGATGGGGAGAGCCCGGCCACCGACCAGCCGATTATGTTACCGCAGATAACAAAACGTTTCGATAACGTCTTGGCCGTGTGTCACCTCTTGGCCCTCACCAGGTCATCAACAGTCGCTGTCTCGTAGTCGCGTGGCGACGCGAAAAGACCAGGTCATCGTAGTGATCAACATGAGGCGGCGGGTGATGGAGCGTCTCATGTGAGGCGACCGACCGCAGGAGGGCCGTCAGTCCGGCTGTGTACTGTCCTCTTCGCCAGCTCCGGCGTGAAACCGACAGGTCAGCCCGGGTACTGCGTGGGTGCGGCCGCGCTGATGGCTGGCCCGTGTCCCAGGGCCTTGCAGGAGGAGCACATGTGGTGGCGCAGCAAAGCACCGTCGCATCGCGCGTTGCACAAGCGGTGTGTGCGGCTTCTTGCTGATTTGCCCATGCCCAGCCCTTTCAGTGTGGACGCGCTGGTGCGGAACATGGAGGAAGCGCGGGGTCGCTCCATCCACCTGGTGGAGCTTGCCGAGCCCGAGGGCGGGCTTCGCGCCGCGTGCGGTCTGCGCGTCAGGACCGAGCAGGTCACGTACGTGTTGTACCGGCGCCGGCCGACGCAGACGGGAACCGAGCACACGATCCTCCATGAGCTCTGCCATGAGTGGTTCGACCACGGCACCACCTTGAGCCGGCAGGAGATCGAGCAGTACGTCCCGGGCGATCTCTACCAAGGGCTCCTCGGCCGTCTCGGTCCCGGTGCGGTGGTCCAGGCGCGGGCCCGCTACGACACCCCCGAAGAGCAGGAGGCGGAGCTTTCGGCCTCGCTCATCAAGCGGATCGCCCGCCAACGGCCCTCGGTGGGCGAGGACATGGTCAGCCTTCTTGAGCACTCCCTGTCCCACCCTGTCGCCCCTCCGCAACGCCGTGGGACGCGGTAACTGCTTTCACGCCCCGGCTGAGCTGGGGCAAGCCCCCTCGTCAGGAGTCCTTCGCCGTGCTTGCTTTGCTTGAGTATCTTGCTGCGCTGGTGCTGACGGTTGTCGCCGTGTGGCGGGTCCCCGCTGTCCGTTACGGCGACGCCTACCGACGGTCCCTGTGGGGCATTTACGCCGGTTTTGCCGTGACCTTGTGGCTCAGTACACCAGGGGTGATGCACCTGCTCGACGCTGTGCCGGTTGTCGATCTGTCGGTCCTGCTCAAGCACTTGGTCGGCGCCGTGGCGCTCATGGCCATGGTGACGTACGTCGCGACCAGCTATGGCAAAACCAGCGAACCCGTGCTCCCCCGGCACATCGCCGCCTCGCGCTGGATGGCCCGTTTCGCCCCCAAGGGCGCGCTGATCGTCATGGTCCTGATGACCGTGTTCTTCTTCACCGTGGTCGACCGGAAGAGCCCGAGCACCGACTTCGTGACCGACCACACCGGTCAGTGGGGAGCGGCGATCTACCTGAGCGTCTTCTACTTCTACACGATCGCTGTCGCGACGGCGTCCGGCTACCAGTGGACCGGCGCCTTCCGCCGCGCGGAGACCAGGCTGCTGCGCGCGGGCCTGCTGCTGATGGCCGTCTCCATGTGGATGGGTGTCATCTACACGGCGGTCCGCATCGCGTTGATCTGGATCGACGTAGCCGCTCCGCTGAGTCACACCACCGATCAGCAGGTTGTCACGTGGAGCGCGGTGTGGTTCCAGGTGTTCTTCCTGATGCTCGCCCTGGGAACGAGCGTTCCCGCCACCCGTGCGGTCGCCGCACGTTGGCGCGCCTGGAACGCGTTGCGCTGCCTCTATCCGCTGTGGCGCGATCTGGTGACGGCCTTTCCGGGCACATCCTTCGCCCCACCGGCCCCCCGGCTGCGCGAGCTCGCCCGTTTCTCGCTGCCGGCCGACGTCCGCCTCGACCGCTGGGTCGCGGACATCACCGACGTGGAGGACAAGCTGCGCTCCTACGCGCCGCCGGAGTTGCTGTCGGTGGCTGAGGATGCCGCGGAGCGCCACCCGGACCCGAAGCCTGCCGCCGAGGCCTACTGGATCAAGGCGGCACTGCAGGCCGCGGCTGCCGGGCGGCGGCTGGAGGTCGCCTCCGCCGCGCTGCCCACCAAGCCGATCGTGGACACCAGGGCCCAGGAATCGTGGCTTCTGCGCGTGCAGAAGGCCTACGCCTCGATCACAGCGGCCCAAGCCGAGCAGTTGCTTGCCGAGGCCGAGCAGGAACCCGCCGTATGAACATCGCTCGAACTGTCACCGATGTGCTGCAGTAGCGCAAAGGCACGCTTCAGGTGAGGCACGGTTCCAAGGTTGCCGGAGTGGGGCCGTCGGGGCGGACGGTGATGCCGTACACCGCCTTCGTGGGGGTGGATTGGAAGGCGAGGGTGTGGGCCGGCAGCAGGTGTTCGAGCAGGACGGTCGATTCGCGGAGCGCGAATTGCATACCGAGGCAGGCGCGGGGACCGATGCCGAAGGGGAGGTAGGCGCCCGGGTGAGCAGGCCGGCCGTCCGGGGTGATGAAGCGCCGTGGATCGAAGTCCTCGGGTACTGGCCACAGTTCGGGATCGCGGTGCGTGAGGTACGGGCAGATCAGCATGTCCGTGCCCGCCTCGATGGCGTATCCGGCGAGGGTGTCGTCCTCGGTTGCGTAGCGGGGCAGGATCCAGGCGGACGGGTAGAGCCGGAGCGTCTCGTGGACCAGGGCCTGAATGGCCTGGCGGCGTTGTGGTGAGCCTTCGCCGCCGGCGGCGAGAGCTTGTTCGCGGGCGTCGGGGTACCGGTCGAGGAGCAGGTAGAGCCAGGTCAATGTGGTAGCGGTGGTTTCGTGCCCGGCCACCAGCAACGTGACCAGCTCGTCGCGGACCAGCTGGTCGGTGTACTCGGGGTGTTCGGCAGCGGCATCGGTCAGGACCCGCAGCAAGCCGGGACCGTCGGGGCCGGCCGCCCCGCTGCGGGCGGCCTCGATGGCGTGCAGGGCGACCGCATCGATCCGGGCGAGATCGGCGGCAACGGCGTCCCGGGCGTCGCTGACATCAGCGGGCAGGGTCGGAAGGGCGGCCATCACGGCTGCCACGGCGGCCAGCTCGCGCTCGGTCTCATCATCGAGGGGATGCCCGGTGAGGGAGCGCCAGATGGAGTCCAGGGCGAAGCGGCGCATCTCCTGCCCGACATCGAGGGTCTGCGCGGTCCGGGCGTATCCGCCCCAGCGCCCGGCGCTGGTCCGGGCGGCCTCGGTGATCCGCTGTTCGTAGCGGCGCATCCCGGTACCGGTGAACTGGGACTGCAGCAAGCGGCGTTGTCGCTTCCACGTCTCGCCGGTGGCGGCGAGGACTCCGTCGCCGATCAGCAGGCGGGCGCGGTGGGAGCGCTTGACGTACCGCTCAGGGTGCCGGGCGAGTACGTGCTGGACCGCCCGCGGGTCGGTGACGAGAACGGTAGGAGTCGACCCGAGGCGGAAGGCGGCGATCCCGCCGAGCCGCTCACGCACCTGGGTCAGCAGCTCGACCAGTTCGCCCCCCTGCGTACGCCACCGCTCCACGAGCCCAGGCTCGGCTTCGGGAACCGGCCGCCCCGTTCCAGGGACGTAGGGCAGGGAGCCGGGACCGGCTTCGGTGTCCATGGTTCTTCTCCCGGTAAACCGCTGACGGAGCGCTGGCACGACGGACTGTACGGGAGTGACAGCCACCCTCGCCTTGGCACTGTCGAGGCATGGCCCGGATCCCGCCGCCTCTGTGCCCGGGGCCGACCCCGGGGGCAGAGGCGACGGTGGCCGGCAGGTGCGGAGGGGGCTCCTCGCGGCGTTCGGCTCGCCGTGGTGGCTGCTGGGCCATGCCCTGGTCGCGGCTGTCCGCTGGAGCCGCGTGGTGCGGGCCCGGACCCGGTGACGCAGACCGTGGCTGACGCCTGTTCGGGATGCCTTGGCGCGGGCGTGTCGCTGATGTGACCGAGCCGCCGGGGTGCTACCGGTCGTCGCCCGGGATGGTGCCCGTGCGGATTCCAGCGGCCAGATTGGCCACGATGCTGATCATGTCCGGCGACAGGCCGTCCTCGTTGCCGCGAGCGGCGAGAGCGAGGATCTTTCGGTCGTTGATCGCCTTCAGCAGCTCGGCGACCTCGGTGATCTGCCGGGCCGCCTGTTCGTTTGGCTGGAAATACATCACCGGCACGCTGAACACCTCGGCCAGGCCTTCGAGTACCGCGGGGTTTTGCGGGCCGACGACGGTCTGCGCGCCGGTCCGCAGCGCCCGGATGACATCCGCCGTGACCAGATCCTGTCCGGCCTTCGTGTTGATGGCCTGGGCGATCTCCGCGTCCTGTGGGGGCTGGTTGCCTGGCGGGTAGGTTGTCATCATGTAGGTGATCTTCTCGGCGAGGGTCCGCGGGATCGGCCACTGCTCGGCCGACGGCTCGTCCGGCGCCAGGTTGCCGAAGGAGCGCTCCTGCGCCACCAGCAGCTCCTCGGTGGTCGCCTTGTACGCCTTCGCCAGAGGCTCGATGTATGCGTCGTTGAGCTTGCGCTTGCCGCGCTCGGCGTTGCTCAATGGCACGCGACTGGCGCCGATGGTCTCAGCGGCTTCCCGCTGGCTCAAACCGGCATCACACCGCAGGTCCGCCAGGTCCGGCATTCCGTCCCGGGGGAACAGGACATCGATCGGCTCCCCCAGCACCGCGGCCAGGGCGGGCAGCTTCTCACCCGGAGGGAAGTCCTCGCCGCTCTCCCATCGCGCAACTGCCGTGCCGGTGACGCCAACTGCCGCGCCCATCTGCTTCTGGGTGAGGTCCTTCCCTCGACGTGCAGCGCGCACGCGCCTGCCGTCGAATAGGCGTGGGGGCATGCGGGACTCCTGCCACTGATTGACCTAGGTAAAGGAACAGGGGGAACTTTAACCTCTCGCTTGATACCGCGCCGCATCTATCGTAAGTTCCGGTATCGGAGAGATCAACCGCGCTCCTGCCCGCCTGGTGACGCACGGGGGTCGCCACCAGGCGGGCGTCGCCTCTCGGCGTTCTAAGGGCTGACTTCAACGCCCGAATCGCAAACAGATGCCGGCTCCGGCTGGCTGTTGAAACCAAAAGGCCTGAACCCCATTGAGTTCAGGCTTGATGTGTTCAATATCCGGCCCAATTGGCCCACTACGACGAACCAGCAACAGCCTGGGGCTTTTGCGCTTTCGTTGCCCTTGCGACGAGTGAGCAGCGCTAAGATCCAGCCACTTGCATGGGTGGGGCCCCAGCCGGGATTTTCTGCTTCGCTTTTCGCAGTCGCGCTTTGCGCTGATTGTGGCTGTACGGGCAACTGTGATCCAGCCATGCGCCTTTTTGGGGAGGAATGGGTGGCTCAACGCGCCCTCAGACGCGGCTTGGTGGCCGCGTCCGCAGCATTCAGCCTGGTTCCGGGCATCGGGTTCGCAGCAGGGCCCGCGCAGGCGGACACCTCCGGCGAGGTCGTGCTACCGGCCGATGCCGCATACGTGCCGCCCGAGGACACGGTGGAGGCGGCGGGTGACACCGGCTATCTGCACACACAGCAGGGCACGTCCGGGACGCAGTGGACCGACGATGCCTCGGGGCAGTCGTACACCGTCACGCCCGCGGTCGGATTCCCCCACGATGGCCTGGGCGCCGTGCTGGGGCCGGGAAGCCCCGTCGTACACATCGAGGACCTGGCGACCCGGGCCACCACGTCCATCCAGCCGCCCGCGGGACAGGTGTGGACGCACGCCTACACCGGCTCGTCCATCCTCACCCATGCGCAGCAGAGC
The DNA here is from genome assembly GCF_000497445.1 of Streptomyces roseochromogenus subsp. oscitans DS 12.976. Classification (NCBI taxonomy): domain Bacteria; kingdom Bacillati; phylum Actinomycetota; class Actinomycetes; order Kitasatosporales; family Streptomycetaceae; genus Streptomyces; species Streptomyces roseochromogenus. The sequence continues at coordinate 3,535,249 of NZ_CM002285.1, forward strand.
GGCCCGCAGGTGTTGCATCTGGTGCGGTCCGCGAACGGCCAGGTCACCGACACGCCCATCCCGTGCCCGCCGGAGGTGACCGGTTTCGCCGGAGTGCTGACCCAGGACGACGCCGGTGCTGTGCTGTATCTGCGCACCGCCTCCGGAGAGCTGCCGTTCCTGGTGGACTACGCTGCCGCGACCGTGCACGAGATCTTCGCGGGGACGGACACCACCTCGGTGAAGATCGGTCTTTCGGCGGGCCAGGTGTACGCCTATCCGAACTCCTGGCCCACGTACGTCGACACCGTCCCCCGGGACGATCCCGGCGCGACGCCGACGCGGACGCCGCTACCGGCCGCCGTCGCGAACAATGACGCAGGGGTTGCCGACATCGCCGTGACCGGTGGCTGGATCCTCGTGAACCACCATGTCACCACGACCTACACGGCCCCCGGCGATGCCTTGCAGGCGGTGCCGATCGGCGGCGGGGCCACTCAGAAGCTGTTCCCCTGGGCACAGCCGGACCTGGTGACGGCGCCTGACGGCAGTGTGCTGGTCACCGCAGGAACCAGCTCCGAGGACTGGGCGGTCCGCAGGATCACCGCGGCTTCCGGCCAGGTGCCGACAAGCTCCGTCGTACAACGGGTACCGCCGCTTCCCGCGCCGGTGCGGAATCTTTCCTTGGGCGCGGGCACGTTGGCCAATGACGACTGGGTGTCCAACTCGGCGCTGCCCGACCCCGTGTACGAGCGCGACATCAGCTCCTCCCTGCAGGCCGGGCCGCGTACCACCGTCACGCAGCACGGCACCGGGGTCATCACGCGCGGCAACGGGCAAGTGGCCTACCAGACATCCGACGGCATCGTCTCGCCGGTCGCCGGCGGATCCTCCCAGCACCTCTACGCGACCGGCGCTGCGGTGGCCGCCTCCGGGCGCTACATCCTCCAGCAGGACAGCGGGTACTTCTTCGTCCAGGACTTCGAGGCCCCCAGCGCGCTCCCCTACCAGTCGACCACCGAGGCGGCGTCACTGTGGGGCCGGAAGGTCTGGGAGGAGGACCCGGGCCACCACGGTGACGTGAGGTCCTACGACCTGGTCTCGAAGCGGTACACGGCAGATCTCCCGGTGGACCCGGCGTGCGGGAACCTGTCCGCGGTCCAGGCCGTCGGCCGCTGGCTGTACTGGTCCTGCGCGCACGTTGACGGAGTCACCGACAAGGCCGGGGTATGGGACCTGTCTGCGGGCAAGAACATCCCGGTCCCCTACGGGCAGGCTCAACTCGGGGACGGCTACCTGGTCTTGCGTGACGCGGCCTCCGGCGCGTTGATGCTCACCGACTTCCACAACGGCACGGGAACAGCACCGGTGACCACCGAGTTCGCCGGCGCGACCGCTGGGGTCTGGACGGTCGACAGGTTCGGCGGCGCCGCGGCCTACGTCGACTCCCAGCAGCGCGTCCATCTGGTGCCGGTCTCCGTGCCGCGTTCCCCGATCGCCGCGATCGACCCGCGTACGAGCGGCAGAAGGGTGACCGTTCAGCTGTCGCGTCCCGCGGCTTCGGCGACGGTGACGTTCACCGACCCCTTCGGCCACGTACTCCGCACCCAGACGGCCGAAGTTGCGGGGGCCTCGGTCGACGTGACGTGGAACGGCCGCACCGACGGCGGCACAGCGCTCCCGAACGGCACCTACACCTGGAAGGTGAAGGCCACGGCGGCCGACGACACCAGCGCGGTGACCACCGGCACCCTGCGACTGACCGGTGCCGCGGACGCCTACCGGGACTACAGCGCGAGCGGCCTCGGCTCCCTGACCACGCTGACCTCGACGGGCTGGCTCACGGCCCACTTCTCATCCCGCGCGGACGGCACGTTCGCCGGCACGAGCGGCAGCAGCGGCTGGCCGAGCGGGATCACCGCGGTGCCCTTCGGCGACATCAACGGGGACGGCTGCAACGAACTGCTGGTGCGCATGCCTGGCGGTGAACTGCGCGCGTACCGTGCCGGATGCGGGCACTGGCCCTCGCCGAACACCTCGTACGCCTCGCTGGGTACCGGCTTCAATCAGTACAAGTGGCTCTCCTCGCCGGGTGACCTGAACGGCGACGGCACCCCGGACCTGGTGGCGTGGAGTGCCTCGACCGGTGACCTGTATGTCATCCCGGTCACCCAGCGGGGCACGCTCGGGGCCCGGCAACTGGTCCGTTCCGGACTGACCTACGCGAAGCTGATCTCGGTCGGTGACGTGACCGGCGACGCGATCGGGGACCTGCTGGCCTACGACCACTCCGGCAGCCTGTGGCTGATGGCAGGCGACGGCCACGGTAACTTCCAGTCCCGCAAGCTGATCTTCAGCAACTGGGGCACGGGGTACAACGCCGTGATCGGCGCCGGCGACATCACCGGCGACGGCAAGCCCGACCTCGTCGAACGGGACTCCTCCGGCACCATGTGGGTCAACCCGGGTCTCGGAAACGGCTCCTTCGGCGGACGGATCAAAGCAGCGACCGGCTGGAACTACACCGGCATGTCCTGATCTCCGGTGGACGGTAGGTTCACCGCCCCCTTGGCAGCAGCCCCTCCCGGGCCGGACACCACACGCGGTGTCCGGCCCGGCACCGTTGGCGAGCGCGGTGGAGGCGAAGGCTCGCGGGGTGCAAAGCATGCCCCGGTCAGGCCAGGGGTGGCGGCCCCGGCCGTTGCCTCGGTGGGCCGAAAACGCCTTCGTTCAGCCGCCGTTGGCGGCCTTCGTCTTCCCGTCGCCCTGCTTGGCGTTGCCCGTGGCGGACTTCCCGCTCCCCGCGCCCGGCTTCGCGTTCCCCGTCGACGGCTTCCGCTTCGAGCTGCCTTCGCCCAACTCCGACTTGTCACCCGACTTACCCGACTCACCTGATTCACCCGGCTTAGAGTCTTTTCCGGCTGTTTGGCCGTCGCCGGTTGTGTCGTTCGTCACCTGGGTCACGCAGTAGGCCGCGACCTTGTCCGCGCCGCCCGCCGCCGCGACGAGCCGCCGCCAGG
>NZ_CM002285.1:3539275-3583166 GCF_000497445.1 Streptomyces roseochromogenus subsp. oscitans DS 12.976
CGAATCCGGAGGCCGTGCGGTTCCCGGCGACGTGGTCCGGTGCGAAGAGGGTGCCGCCGGGGTGCCCGCGACCGCGACCGAAGAGTCTGTCGCCGCTGTGCCGTTCACCCATGCCTGTTCCCGTCCTCGTCCGGCGTACCGGAGACGCGCGACCTCCTCCCGGACCTCGTGCCGGGTCCGGGACCGATGTTTTCCCCGTGTTCGTACGGGTGACGGTCGGCGCCGTTCATGTCGACTCACCCAGCGTCCGGGGGCCGTCATCCGTCACACCTTCGCCGCCCTCCTGCGCGGCGCCCTGGCCGCCCAGGTTCCGGGCGAGGCGTTTCAGCCCGCGGTGCGCGGCCGTGCGGACGGCGCCGGGGCGCTTGCCGAGGACGCGTGCGGCGGCCGGGCCGTCGAGGCCGACGACCACCCGCAGCAGCACGGCCTCGGCCTGGTCGCGCGGCAGGCTGCGCAGCAGATCCAGCGCCCGCTCGGTGGACAGCGTCTCCAGGGCCTGGTCGTGGGTGCTCAGCCGGCCGGGCAGCTCCAGCGCGTCCTGTTCGAGCGGCGCGATGCGGGGCCGTACCCGCCGGCGGCGCAGATGGTCCAGGGCACGGTGCCGGGCGATGGTCGCGGTCCAGCCGCGGAAGCCGGCGCCGTCGCCCTGGAACCGGCCGAGGTCGCGGGCGATCTCCAGCCAGGCGTCGGCGGCCACGTCCTCGGCGTCCTCGCCGACCAGGCCCCGCAGATAGCCGAGCAGGCCGGGCTGCACGATCCGGTACGCCACCGCGAAGGCGGTCTCGTCGCCGTCCTGGGCGCGCGCGACGGCCGCCCCCAGCTCCCCGTCCCGCGGCTGTGCGCGCCGGGGTTCCCCTCCCTGGCCCAAGACGTCCTCGTTCGTGCCCCGTTCATGGCCACTGCGTGGCGCGCCCGTCACGGTCCGACACGCACCGGCCGTGTCTCCGCCCTCCACGATCATCAGCGCCGAGCCTTACGGAAGTGTCACAGCGGGACGGTGGCCCTTGCCGACGCGACGGTGAGGTTCTGGCGGACGGTTGCGCTGAAGCATCGTGTTGGTCATCCGGGAGTCAGTGGGGGGCGGTCGCGTCGCGGCACAGCAGGCGCAGCGAGCCGTGGCCGCCGTAGGCGCGCCGGGCCTCGTCGACGGGGTCCCAGAGCCGCCCGTCGGGGGTGCGCACCCAGTGGTCGCCGCCGGTCGTCCACCACTCGGCGCCGGTCTGGCGGACGATCACCTCACCGGCGTAGGCGCCGAAGCCGCGCAGCACGCGCTCGACGGCGGCGTACGGCGGCCCCTCACGCCGAATCTCCTCGATCATCCGGTCGACCCGCCACAGGCTCTGCGCCGAGTAGTCGAGCCGCACCCGGGCGCCCTCGCGCATCGTCGCCACGGTGTCCGCGGCCCATCGCACGGGCTTCGCCGCGGCCGGCGGCCGGGTCTCCTGCTGTGGTGTCACGTACTGGGCTGTCACATAGGGAAGAGCGACCGGCCCCGCCCATCCGTCACCCGATCCGGAAACGTTTCGCCAACCGTCGCAGGACTACCCCACGTCCACCGCAGCACGGTCACAGCGTCGCCGTACCTGCATGAGTCGTACATGAGTCGTGCGGCTCAGCAGGACTCGCTGCGCGCCCTGCGCGACACCACCGCGCGCAGCACCCGCCGCCCCTCGATCGACAGATCCAGCGCGCGGCGCAGCCCGTGCGGCCCGTGTTCGGCCAGCAGGTCCAGTACGGCCGTCTGCCGCCGCAGTTCCGCGGCGACCAGCGGCGGCAGGTCCGCCATGTCGCCCGCCCGCCCGGCGTCGAGGCCGTCGGTGTCCGGCATACCGTCCACGGCCGGATCGAGCAGCCGGTGCACCCGCAGCGCGGCGACCGAGCAGGCGTCGGCCCAGGGCCGTACCGCGCCGGCGGTGCGCTCGGCCGGCGCCGCCTGCAGCATCCGGCGGACCAGCAGCGCCGCCTCCTCCTCGTCGGGCCCCTCGGCGCCGAGCGCCCCGCGGGCCTTCTCCAGGCTCGCACCCCAGTCGGAGCCGTCCGCGAGGCTCGCCCACAGGGGCCGCAGCAGCTCGTCGTCAGCACCGAGCAGGGGCAGACACCGGTCCAAACAAGCCAACCCGCTGGCCGCCAGTCCGCGTTCGTCGGCCTGTGCGATTCGTTCCACCAGGCTCATGAAATGTCTCCCTCGCCGGGGCGCCGACCGGTACGGAGCCCGCACTTCCCCTTACTGCGTGCGAAACCCTCTGGGTGTCACAGGGGGGTGGGTTCAACCGAGCTTGGCCGAAAGTCGCTGGAAGTCCTGCCAGGACAAAGACGGCCGGCCGGGATCCCACAGCTTCTGCACGGTGGCCCGTAGCGGCATCCGTATCCCGGCCGCGACCTGAGCCTCGGTCTGGGCGTTCGGGAAGTCGCACCACACCGCGAACGAGCCGCCGAGGATCTGCCCGTCGTAGCTCGCCGGTACGGCGGCCGTGCCGCGCAGCACGCGCGGGCTCCACTGCTCGTAGATCCGCTGCCCGGTCGGGTAGACGAAGGTCTGCGGCTGGCCGAGGACGTAGTAGACGAACTCGTCGTTGTAGTTGAGGACCTTGCGCCCCGCGCTCAGGTACTCCACGGGCTGCCGGGCGCCGATCTCCTTGCCGGTCCAGTAGGCGACCTGGAGATCCCCGGCCGCCTGCACCGAGGTCCCGCGGTAGAAGCCGTCGTTCCAGGCACGCATGGTCTTGCCGTGGCCGCGGACGGTGTTGGCGCGGTCGTTCAGCCAGCCGGTGGTGAGGTCGGCGACCGTGCCGGAGGCGCCGTACTTCTGCCGGGCGGCCGCGGCCAGCTGCGGATACGCGGCCTGCGGATCCTTCACGGTCAGCGCCTGGTACTCGTCACCGCCGAGATGCCACTGACTGCCGGTGAACAGCCCCGCGTACTCGTTCAGCAGATCGTCGACGATCTTCGCGGAGGCGGGCTTGGAGATGTCGATCGCGCCCTTGGTGGCGACCCCGCTCGCGTTGCGGAGCTGCAGATCGGGGTGGGCGGCGAGGACGGCGCCCAGATGTCCCGGTGAGTCGATCTCGGGTACGACGGTGATGTGGCGGCTGGTCGCCAGGTCCACGATCTTCTTGACCTGCGCCTTGGTCAGATGGTCCTTGGAGACGATCTCGGGATGGCTGCCGGACTCGATCCGGAAGGCCTGGTCGTCTGAGAAGTGCAGCCCCAGCTCGTTGAACTTCAGGTCCCCCAGCTCGCGTATTCGGTCCTCGATCCAGGACTCGCTGAACGGCTTGCGCGCGATGTCCAGCATGAACCCGCGCACCGGCTTGGCCGGCTCGTCCCGCACGACCCCCTCCGGCGCCGTACCGCCGCCGTGGACCTCCTGCTTCAGCGTGCGGGTGCCGTAGAACACCCCCGCCTCGCCGGGTCCGCTGATGTCGACCCGCCCGTCGCGGACGGTCATCGTGTACGACTCCTGGTTCCCGCCCCCGCCGCCGAGCGCGAGCCGGACGTCCCCCGCCCGCACGTCGTCCTTCTGCCCGGCGTAGGTCAGCCCCAGCTCCCCGGCTATCAGCTTCCCCTCGTCGGCCAGCTCCCCGTCGCTGACCACCACCCGGTCCGCCTTCTGCGGCTTCCAGCCGGGGCCGCGCGCCGCGGTGTGCGAGCGCACGGCGGGTATCGTGCGCGGCGCCTGGGACAGCGGAGAGGACCGGCCGGTCGTCGGACTCGCCGAGGGCGTGGCCGCATCGCCGGTTTCGGCCACCCGGCCGGACGACGACTGCCGCGCACCCCCTTCCGTCGCCCCGCCGTCCCCGCCCGACGAGGCCCACACGCCGACGCCCGTGCCGAGCGCGACGGTCCCGACGAACGCGGCGGCCACGACCGCCCGCTTACGTATCACCTGCTGCGCCGAAGCCCGGCGCTTGTGCTGGGTCACGCTGCCAACGTACGACCGATCCGCACGCCGTTCGTCATCCAGCCGTTCCGAAACTCTGCCGTTCGAGTGAATTTCAGGCGTCCCACGGACACACCGTGACCACTCTCGATAACCTGACGACACACCTTTCACAGCATCCCCTGCCACGCCACATGTGACGCGAGGACCCACGCTGCCCGCCCACCGTCTCCCCTCTCTCCCTAAGCCCCTCGACGCGTTCAACACCGCCCCCGCCGACGAGGCCCGCGCCCTCCTGCTGCACTGCCTGCACAGCCTGCGCTGGTCCCGCCGTATCGCGCACCACCGCCCCTATCCCGACCTGGAGTCCCTCCTGGCCGCGGCGGACGAGGCGGCGTACGACCTGTCACCGAGCGACCTGTCGGAGGCCCTGGCGGGCGAGTCGCTCCCGGAGCTGCCGGAGGGCACATACTCCGTCGCCCACACGGCCCTGAGCGCGGCCCACGCGGCCTACGAGGCCCGATTCGGGCACGCGTTCGTCATCTATCTGGGTGATGTCCCGCCGGACGAGGCCATCGACCACATCCTCGGGGCGATCCGATCACGATTGACAAACGATCCCGAGGAGGAGCGGGTAATAGCGGCAGAGGAGCTACGCCGCCTTGCAAGAAGCAGACTGGCGACGTCCCTGAGGGGCACGGGGCTGCATCCGTCTGCGGCTCCGCCGCGATGGGGGTCCCCCCGCTCAAGCGAAGCCGAGAGTGGGGGAGCGACCAGCCACAACGCACCCGCAATCGGCAAATAACAGGACACCCCACCCCACTAGCCGCAAGGCAGTAGCCCATCCGATGCCAGTTTGATCACACAGATAGGCCCCCCGTAAACGGCAGCGCACCGCATGGATACGATGCTGAGGGCCGGTGGACCGTACCCGGCCGGGCCCGACCGACAGAGAAGCCGGCGCGGCCCCAATCCCCGCTCCCGGAGGGACTTCCGTGCCGGCTGGAACGCTGTACCGCGGCCGGGAAGGAATGTGGTCGTGGGTGGCTCACCGAGTCACCGGTGTCCTCATTTTCTTCTTCCTGTTCGTTCACGTGCTGGACACCGCTCTCGTGCGTGTCTCCCCCGAGGACTACGACAAGGTCGTAGCCACGTACAAGACGCCGATCGTCGGACTGCTGGAGTACGGCCTCGTCGCCGCCATCCTCTTCCACGCACTCAACGGCCTGCGCGTCATCGCCGTCGACTTCTGGTCGAAGGGCCCGCGCTACCAGAAGCAGATGTTCTGGACCGTGATGGGTGTCTGGATCGTCCTGATGGCCGGCGCGATCTACCCCGTGCTCGGCCACGCCGCTCGTGTCCTGTTCGGGAGCTGACGCAGATGTCCACGACTGAAACCACCGCAGCCGGCGTCGGCCCCGTCGAGGGCGCCCCGCTCTACGACGCCGACAACCCGGCCCCGCTGATCGAGGCGCCGCGCAAGCGCACCAAGAAGACGCCGAAGTCGACGCGCGGCAACTTCGAGCTGGCGGCCTGGCTGTTCATGCGCCTGTCCGGCGTCGTGCTGGTCGTCCTGGTCCTCGGCCACCTGCTGATCCAGCTCGTGCTGGACGGCGGTGTCTCCAAGATCGGCTTCGCCTTCGTGGCCGGCCGCTGGGCGAGCCCCTTCTGGCAGGTCTGGGACCTCCTCATGCTCTGGCTCGCGATGCTGCACGGCGCCAACGGCCTGCGCACGGTCATCAACGACTACGCCGAGCGGCCGAACACCCGGCTGTGGCTGAAGGCTCTGCTCTACACCGCCACGGTGTTCACCATCCTGCTGGGCACGCTGGTGATCTTCACCTTCGACCCGAACATCCGCTAGGCACGGGGCTGCGAGAATCATGAAGATCCACAAGTACGACACCGTCATCGTCGGCGCCGGTGGCGCGGGCATGCGCGCGGCCATCGAGTCGACGAAGCGCAGCCGCACCGCCGTGCTGACCAAGCTCTACCCCACCCGCTCCCACACGGGCGCCGCGCAGGGCGGTATGGCCGCCGCGCTCGCCAACGTGGAGGAGGACAACTGGGAGTGGCACACCTTCGACACGGTCAAGGGCGGTGACTACCTGGTCGACCAGGACGCCGCCGAGATCCTGGCGAAGGAGGCCATCGACGCGGTCCTCGACCTGGAGAAGATGGGCCTGCCGTTCAACCGGACGCCCGACGGGACGATCGACCAGCGCCGTTTCGGCGGCCACTCCCGCAACCACGGCGAGGCCCCGGTCCGCCGGTCCTGCTACGCCGCGGACCGCACCGGCCACATGATCCTCCAGACGCTGTACCAGAACTGCGTCAAGGAGGGCGTGGAGTTCTTCAATGAGTTCTACGTCCTGGACCAGCTGATCACCGAGGTCGACGGGGTCAAGCACTCCGCCGGTGTGGTCGCCTACGAGCTGGCCACCGGTGAGATCCATGTCTTCCAGGCGAAGTCGGTCATCTACGCCTCCGGCGGCACCGGCAAGTTCTTCAAGGTGACCTCCAACGCGCACACCCTGACGGGTGACGGCCAGGCGGCCTGCTACCGCCGCGGTCTGCCGCTGGAGGACATGGAGTTCTTCCAGTTCCACCCGACCGGCATCTGGCGCATGGGCATCCTGCTGACGGAGGGCGCCCGTGGTGAGGGCGGCATCCTCCGCAACAAGGACGGCGAGCGCTTCATGGAGAAGTACGCGCCGGTCATGAAGGACCTCGCGTCCCGTGACGTGGTCTCCCGCTCCATCTACACGGAGATCCGCGAGGGCCGCGGCTGTGGTCCCGAGGGCGACCACGTCTACCTCGACCTGACCCACCTGCCGCCGGAGCAGCTGGACGCCAAGCTGCCGGACATCACCGAGTTCGCGCGGACCTACCTCGGTATCGAGCCGTACACGGACCCGATCCCGATCCAGCCGACCGCGCACTACGCGATGGGCGGTATCCCGACCAACGTCGAGGGTGAGGTCCTGTCGGACAACACCACGGTCGTCCCGGGTCTGTACGCGGCCGGCGAGGTCGCCTGTGTCTCCGTGCACGGCGCCAACCGTCTCGGCACCAACTCGCTGCTGGACATCAACGTCTTCGGCCGCCGCGCGGGCATCGCCGCCGCCGAGTACGCCCACACGGCGGACTTCGTCGAGCTGCCGGAGAACCCGGAGTCGCTCGTCGTCGAGCAGATCGAGCGGCTGCGCGAGTCCACCGGCAACGAGCGGGTGGCCGCGCTCCGCAAGGAGCTGCAGGAGACCATGGACGCCAACGTCATGGTGTTCCGCACCGAGCAGACGATCAAGACGGCCGTCGAGAAGATCGCCGAGCTGCGCGAGCGCTACAAGAACGTCTCGATCCAGGACAAGGGCAAGCGGTTCAACACGGACCTGCTGGAGGCCATCGAGCTGGGCAACCTGCTCGAACTGGCCGAGGTCATGGCCGTCTCCGCCCTGGCCCGCAAGGAGTCCCGCGGCGGTCACTACCGCGAGGACTACCCGAACCGCGACGACGTCAACTTCATGCGCCACACCATGGCGTACCGCGAGGTGGGCGACGACGGCACCGAGTCCATCCGTCTCGACTACAAGCCGGTCGTCCAGACCCGCTACCAGCCGATGGAGCGTAAGTACTGATGGCTACCCCCGTTCTGGACAAGGTGGAGGCGGAGGCCGCGGCCTCCTCGCACCTGATCACGGTCACCTTCCGGGTCCGCCGGTTCAACCCGGAGGTCTCGGCCGAGGCGGCCTGGGAAGACTTCCAGCTGGAGATCGACCCCAAGGAGCGTGTCCTCGACGGCCTCCACAAGATCAAGTGGGACGTCGACGGCACCCTCACCTTCCGCCGCTCGTGCGCGCACGGCATCTGCGGCTCGGACGCGATGCGGATCAACGGCAAGAACCGCCTTGCCTGCAAGACGCTGATCAAGGACATCAACCCCGAGAAGCCGATCACGGTCGAGCCCATCAAGGGCCTGACGGTCCTGAAGGACCTGGTCGTGGACATGGAGCCGTTCTTCCAGGCATACCGGGACGTCATGCCGTTCCTGGTCACCAAGGACACGAACGAGCCGACGCGCGAGCGTCTGCAGTCGGCGGAGGACCGCGAGCGCTTCGACGACACGACGAAGTGCATCCTCTGCGCGGCCTGCACATCGTCCTGCCCGGTGTTCTGGAACGACGGCCAGTACTTCGGTCCGGCCGCGATCGTGAACGCCCACCGCTTCATCTTCGACAGCCGGGACGAGGCGGGCGAGCAGCGCCTGGAGATCCTCAACGACCGTGACGGCGTGTGGCGTTGCCGTACGACCTTCAACTGCACGGACGCCTGCCCGCGCGGTATCGAGGTCACCAAGGCGATCCAGGAAGTGAAGCGCGCGCTGATCACCCGCCGTTACTAATCTTCACAGCATCTTCACTAGCTCTCCCGATTTATTTCAAGGGTCCTGCTTCCACTCCTCCGGAAGCGGGGCCCTTGGGTGTATTTGCCGGATTTCGCCACGCTGTTGACGGGTTCCGCTGCCCAACGGTTCTAATCTGACGACATGTCAGACGAAGAGTCGTACGAACTGCTCGGTTTCGACCACGTGCTGCTCCCCGTCGGCGACCTCGGCGAGGCCCTCGACTTCTACCAGCGGGCCGGATTCACCGTGGGGTTCCGGTTCGACGAGGCCGGGATCGCGCAGCTGAAGGTCGGCGGGGAGACACCCGGGATCCTGCTGTGCGCCGAGCTGGCGCTCGGGCACCGCATGCCACCGTGGCACTCGCCGCGCCTCTGGCTGGAGGTGCCGGACGCACGGGCCGCGGCGCGGGAGCTGGCCGACGCCGGCATCCCGCCACTGGACGAGGTGTTCCAGGAAGCCACCGGCTGGACGGTGGAGATCGCCGACCCCTGGGGCAATATCGTCGGCTTCACGGACTACACCAAACGCCGGGAACTGGGCCGCAGGGGCTGACGAGGGTCGGGCCGGCGCCCCAGAAGGGGCGCGGGGCTGTATCGATATGCGGCTCCGCCGCGATGGAGGTCCCCCGGGTTCGAGCGAAGCCGAGAACTTGGGGGAGCGACCAGCCGCAACGGACCCCCGGACGACCGACGGCCCGTCATGCATGCCCAACGGAGCGCTTAGGCTCTTTGGCGTGCCCGCGAAGAACGACGGTCCCGAGGCGACCGGTCCACCCAGCAGCAAGTCCGAGCAGACCCGTGCGCTGATCCTGGAGACCGCGATGCGGCTGTTCCAGGAGCGCGGGTACGACAAGACCACGATGCGGGCCATCGCCAAGGAGGCCGACGTCTCCGTCGGCAACGCCTACTACTACTTCGAGGGCAAGGAACACCTGATCCAGGGCTTCTACGACCGGATCGCCGCCGAGCACCAGGCGGCGGTCCGCGAGGTGCTGGACCGGGAGACCGACCTGGAGGCGCGGCTGGCGGGCGTGCTGACCGGCTGGCTCGACATCGCCCGCCCCTACCACGAGTTCGCCGTGCAGTTCTTCAAGAACGCCGCCGACCCCGACAGCCCGCTGAGCCCGTTCTCGCCGGAGAGCGAGCACGCCCGCGAGCAGGCCATCGGCGTCCACCGGGCGGTGCTGGCCGGCTCCAAGTCCAAGGTCGCACCCGAACTGCGGGACGTCCTCCCGGAGTTGATGTGGCTCGCCCAGATGGGACTGGTCCTGTACTGGGTCTTCGACCGCACGGAGGGCCGGGAGCGCAGCTACCGCCTGGCCCGCCGCGGCGCCCGGCTGACCGCCCGCGGCGTGGCGCTCGCCCGCTTCCGCGTGCTGCGCCCCCTGGTCCTGGAGATCCATGAACTGTTCACGGACTTCCTGCCCGGCATGACGAAGGCACTGCCGGATCCGCGGACGAAGAAGACCACGGAGACCAAGAAGACCACAGAGACCAAGGAGGCCGAGGGGCGCGGCGAGCAGACCGACGAGCAGGCCGGCTGATCAGATCCACTGCAGACGCCACAGGCGGAAGACGCCCGTGCCGTCGTCCAGGTACTGGCTGCCGCCCACGTCCTCGGTGCTGACCACGTACTCCTTGCGCTGCCACAGCGGGATCAGCGGGACGTCCTGGGCGACGTCCGTCTGGATGTTCCTGAAGTCGTTCACGGCCCGGCTGCGGTCGGCGTACTGCTGGCTGTCCAGGATGAGATGGTCGACCAGCTTGTTGCTGTACCCGGTGCTCATCGTGGAGCCGCTGCCGACGAGCGCGGCGCCGAAGGTGTCCGGGTCGGGATAGTCGGCCACCCAGCCCACTGCCCAGGCGTCCATCTTCCCCGCGGCCCAGCGCTTCTGGAAGTCGGTCCACTCGTACCCCTGGACGTCCACCTTGAACAGGCCGCCCGCCTCCAGCTGCTGCTTCAGCGCCGCGGCCTCCTCCTCACTCGCGCCCCGGCTCTTGCCGTAGCCGAGGGTGAAGCGCACCGGCAGGCTCACCCCGGCCTGGGTGAGCAGCTCGCGCGCCTTCTGGACGCTCTGCGCCGGGTAGTCGTCGAAGAAGGAGGTGGTGTGGCCGGTGATGCCGGTCGGGATCAGCGAGTACAGCGGGTCGACCGTGCCCTGGTAGACCGTCGCGGCCAGTTCCTCGCGGTTGACCAGCCAGGCCAGCGCGCGGCGCACCCGTACGTCGTGCAGTGGGGAGTCCGCGCGGGTGTTGAGGTACAGGTTGCGGGTCTCGGCGCTGTCGGACTCGGTGACGCGCTTGTTGGGGTCGCTCGGGTTGAGCTGGGAGAGCACGCCCGGCGACAGGTTCCGGGTGGCGACGTCGATCTCCTTGCCCTTCCAGGCGCTGTCGAGCTTCGCGGAGTCGGCGTAGTAGCGCAGCTCGACCGGGCGGCCGGTGCCGCTGAGGTAGCCCTGGTAGCGCTTGTTCGGGGCGAGTTCGGCCCGCTGGTCCTTGGTGTACGACGTCAGCGTGTACGGGCCGGTGCCGTCGACGGTGGTGCCGGTGCGCAGGGAGTTCGCCGGGTACGTGTCCTTGTCCACGATCGACCCGGCGCCGGTGGCGACCTTCAGCGGGAAGGTGGCGTCCGCGGACGACAGATGGAAGGTGACGGTCGTCGCGCTGTCGGCGCTCACCGAGGTGAGCGTGGAGAACAGCGACGCGGGTCCCACATCGGAGTTGATCTTCTTGACCCGGTCGAAGGAGTACTTCACGTCCTCGGCCGTCATCGCGCGCCCGCTCGGGAAGGTGATCCCGGAGCGCAGGATGCACTGGTAGGTCCGCAGACCGCTGCCCTGGAAGGCACAGCTCTTCGCCGCGTCCGGGACCGGCTCGACACCGCCCGGCTCGAATGTCAGCAGCGACTGGAAGACATTGCTGAACAACGCCCAGGAACCGGCGTCGTAGGCTCCGGCAGGATCGAGGTCCGTGACGGCGTCCGTCGTACCGACCGTGATGGTCTTGTTCTTGTTCTCCTGCGACGGCAGCAGCTGCCAGCCGCCGATTCCCACGACCGCGAGTACGAGCAGCGTCATGAGAATGCGCATGCGAAGAGATCGCATGGTGGTGCCCTCCCCAGGCCCCTTCAAAGGCCCTACCCCTGGCCAGCACGATTTCGCCACCCCCTAGTGGCGCGGCTCACCTAATCACACCTGTTTCAGCTGTGGGAAGGGCTTTCTGGGTGTGAGAGGGGTTCGCGTTTCTATGACGTCGAGCTCTATGACGACATGACGCCCGGCTCTATGACGTCCGGCGCAGTGCGCGCAGTCCGCGCAACCCGATGACCCCGATGACCGTCCCCAATACGGAGGAAACGACCGCCAGCAGCAGGTGCACCCAGAAGTACGCGGTCGGGTGACCGTGGTCGAAGGCGAGCCCGCTGCTGTCCTTGACGAGATTCTTGACGAAAGTGACCCAGATGACCCAGCTCCACACCCCGAAGGCGAGCAGGAACCAGGAGACGGGGCGGCTGAGTTTCACCGGAGCTGACCTTTCCACACAATGCCGGGCGCTCGCAGGAGGCCGGGGGTCCGGGGGGTGTCCCCCGGACGAGCACAGCATGGAGCCAGTATCGCCGTCCCGTGTCCGTTTCCGTGCCGGGGGTGGGGTCGAAGGCGGGATTTCACGGTCCGCGACGGGTACGTTCTCGTCCGTGCCCGCACCGAAGCAGACCGGCTGGCGAGCCCTGCTGGTCATCTCCGCCACACTGCTGTCCCTGACCGCCACCGCGCCTGCCGCGCTCGCCGCCCCGGCCCCCTCGGCGAATGCCACGGCCACGCCCCCGGCCCGTATGTCGACCGTGGGCGGCGAACGGCTCGGGCAGCCCGGCACCCAGGTCAATCTCGCCCCGGGCGTGCCCGTCATCCCCAAGGACGTCACCGCCCGCTCCTGGATCGTCACCGACGCCGAGTCCGGCGATGTGCTCGCCGCGCACAACGCGCACTGGCGGCTGCCGCCGGCGAGCACGCTGAAGATGCTGTTCGCGGACACCCTGCTGCCCCGGTTCCCGAAGACCATGGAGCACAAGGTGGCGCCGTCCGACCTCGCGGGCATGGGCGAGGGCTCCAGCGTGGTCGGGATAAAGGAGGGCCGCACCTACAACGTCCACGACCTGTGGCTCGGCGTCTTCCTGCGCTCCGGCAACGACGCCGTACACGTGCTGGCCGCGATGAACGACGGCGTCGAGCAGACCGTCAAGGACATGCAGAGCCACGCCGACGAACTCCAGGCGCGGGACACCCATGTGGTCTCGCCCGACGGCTATGACGAGCCGGGTCAGCTGTCGTCGGCGTACGACCTGACCCTGATCGCCCGCTCCGGGCTGCAGAAGAAGGACTTCCGCGACTACTGCTCGACCGTGAGCGCCAAGTTCGGGGACAACGAGATCCGCAACACCAACCGGCTGCTGAGCGGTGACGCCGACGTGCCCGTCTACCAGGGCATCGCGGGCGTGAAGAACGGCAACACCACCAACGCGGGCGCCACGTTCACCGGTGTCGCCGAGCGGAACGGCAGGGTGCTGCTGGTCACGGTGATGCACCCGGAGAAGCACGAGCACAACGAGGTCTACAAGGAGACGGCCAAGCTGTTCGACTGGGGCTTCCAGGCGGCCGGCAAGGTCAACCCGGTGGGCGAGCTGGTGCCGCCGAAGAGCGCCCTGCCGAGCCCCAGCGCCTCCGCTGGGCAGTCCGCGGGGACCCACAGGTCCGGTTCCAAGCCGGTGGCCAGTGATACCGCCGGCTCCGGCGGCGTCGGCATCGCCGCGGCCATCACGGGCGGGGTGCTGGCGCTGCTCGCGGGCGGGGCGTTCCTGATCAATCGCCGCTGGCCGCTGCCGGACCTGATGCGCCGTCGGCCGCGTCAGTGATGTCGGGGCCTGGCTCTGCGGTCCAGGAGGCGCAGAACAGGACCAGTTTCGCGGTGAAGTTGATCCACAGCAGCAGTGCGACGGGGACGCCGAACGCGCCGTACATGCTCTTCGCGGCGACCCCCTGGATATAGCCGCTGAGCAGCAGCTTGAGCAGTTCGAAGCCGACCGCGCCGAGGAGTGCGGCCACCACCAGGCGGCGGCGCGGCGGCTCGACCCCGGGCAGCAGGGTCAGGACGTAGAGCAGGACCAGGAAGTCGGCGAGCACGGCGACGGCGAACGCGGCGATCCGCAGCAGCACGCCGCCCCAGCCGTACGCGGCCAGGCCGAGGTGGCGCGAGACGAGCCCGACGGCGGCCGAGGCGAACGTGGACGCGGCGAACGTGACGAGCAGGGCACCGCCGAGGCCGAGCAGGGTGCCGGCGTCCTTGGCCTTGGCCACCACCGGGTTCCGCTGCTGGTCCGGCAGCTCCCACACCGCGCGCAGGCAGTCCCGCATCTGGCCGACCCAGCCGATGCCGGTGAACAGCAGCAGGGCGCCGGCGATGACACCGACGGTGCCGGCGTTGTGGACGAGCGAGGTGAGGTCCAGCTGGGTGGAGACGACGCCGGGGAACTGCTCGGCGATCTTGAGCTCGACCGTCTTCTGCCGGGCCGCGCTGAGCGTGGCGGCGCTGACGGCGGCGACCAGGGTCAGCAGCGGGAACAGCGCCACGAAACTGATGAACGTCATCGCCGCGGCCAGCCGGGACCACTTCACCCGGTCCAGCCGCTCGTAGGAGTGCCACGCGTGTGTCTCCATCAGCCAGGTGACGAGCGGCCCGATGCCGGGAAGTCTTTTCAGCCAGTCCATGATCCGTTCCTGCCCCCGGCGGCGCGCTCGTATGACATCCCACTAATCACCCATTGTGTGGAGCGGGCGAATGTTCAGTAACTAACCACTCATATCGGGGCGATACGGTCACCGACATGCCTGCATCCTCAGCCGCCTTCGGTCTTCCCCAGTCCCTGCTCGTCCTCGGCGGCACGTCCGAGATCGCGCTGGCCACCACCCGCCGGCTGATCGCTCGCGGCGCGCGCACGGTGTGGCTGGCGGGCCGCCCCTCGCCGGCCCTGGACCAGGCCGCCGAGCATCTGCGCACCCTCGGCGCGGACACCCGCACCGTCGCCTTCGACGCCCTCGACCCCGAGTCCCACGAGAGCGTCCTCGGCAAGGTCTTCGCCGAGGGCGACATCGACCTGGTGCTGCTCGCCTTCGGCATCCTCGGCGACCAGGCCCATGACGAGCGCGACCCGGTACGCGCCGTCCGGGTCGCCCAGACCAACTACACCGGCGCCGTCAGCGCGGCCCTGGTCGCCGCCCGCGCCCTGCAGTCCCAGGGGCACGGCTTTCTCGTGGTCCTGTCCTCCGTGGCCGGCGAGCGGGCCCGCCGCGCCGACTTCATCTACGGCTCCAGCAAGGCCGGCCTCGACGCCTTCGCCCAGGGCCTCGGCGACGCCCTCCACGGCACCGGCGTGCATGTCATGGTCGTACGCCCCGGACACGTCCGTACGACGGCGATGGCCGACCGGGACCGCATCCCGCTCGCCACCACCCCGGAGGCGGTCGCCACGGCCATCGAACTGGGCCTGCGCCGCCGCTCGGAAGCGGTGTGGGTGCCGGGCGCGCTCCGTCTGGTGATGGCGGCGCTACGGCACATCCCGCGGGCGCTGTTCCGCAGGTTGCCGCTGTAAGTTGCCGCCGCAGGGAGCTACCGGCTCGCGATCGTCCCGCGTTCGACGTCCGCGTGGCCCGGTTGTGGCGGCACCACCGATACCCCGAACGTGTACTCCCGCAGCTTGCGCCAGACCAGGTCGGCGCCCTGTTCGTAGAGCGCGAAGCCGGTGCACGGCCACTGCGCGTCGAAGCCGGCCAGCTCCGCGAAGGCGCGGTCCATCGCCGCCTCGTCGATGCCGTGCGCGACGGTGACATGCGGGTGGTACGGGAACTGCAGCTCGCGCGCCAGCGGCCCGGACGCGTCCCGCACCCGCTGCTGCAGCCAGGCGCAGTCCTCGGCGCCCTGGACGACACGGACGTAGACCACCGGGGACAGGGGACGGAACGTGCCGGTGCCGGACAGCCGCATCGGGAACGGCCGGCCGGCCCCGGCGACCTCGGTCAGATACGCCTCGACGGCCGGCAGCTCCGCCTCCTCGACCTCGGTCGGCGGCAGCAGCGTGACATGCGTGGGGATGCCGTGAGCCGCGGGGTCGCCGAAGCCCGCGCGCCGCTCCTGGAGCAGGCTGCCGTGAGGCTCCGGGACCGCGATCGACACGCCGATCGTTACGGTCCCCACGTCTTCTCCTGTCGTCGCGTCCGTCGTCTTCTCGGCCTTCTCGCCCGGGCCGTCGGCTACCGACTGTACGGCTATGGATGTCCTGTGGGCAGGCGCAACGGAAGTGATGTGCAGCGCTCTGTCCACTCGGACGTGTGTACGGCCGTGCGCCTCAGCGCCGGTGCGTGCGGCTCAGTGCTTCGCCGGCAGGAAACCGACGCGGTCGTAGGCCTGCGCGAGCGTCTCCGCGGCGACCGCGCGCGCCTTCTCCGCGCCCTTGGCGAGGATCGCGTCGAGCGTCTCGGAGTCGTCCAGGTACTGCTGGGTGCGCTCACGGAACGGCGTCACGAAATCGACCATGATCTCGGCCAGGTCGGTCTTGAGGGCGCCGTACATCTTGCCCTCGTAGTCCCGCTCCAGCTCGGCGATCGACGCGCCGGTGAGCGTGGAGTAGATGGTGAGGAGGTTCGACACGCCCGGCTTGTTCTCCGCGTCGTAGCGGATCACGGTGTCGGTGTCGGTGACGGCGCTCTTGACCTTCTTGGCGGTGGTCTTCGGCTCGTCGAGCAGGTTGATCAGGCCCTTCGGCGTGGACGCCGACTTGCTCATCTTGATCGACGGTTCCTGAAGGTCGTAGATCTTCGCCGTCTCCTTGAGGATGTACGGCGACGGGATCGTGAACGTCTGCCCGAAGCGTCCGTTGAAGCGCTCGGCCAGGTCACGGGTCAGCTCGATGTGCTGGCGCTGGTCCTCGCCGACCGGCACCTCGTTCGCCTGGTACAGCAGGATGTCGGCGACCTGCAGGATCGGGTACGTGAACAGGCCGACCGAGGCGCGCTCTGCGCCCTGCTTGGCGGACTTGTCCTTGAACTGGGTCATACGGCTCGCCTCGCCGAAGCCGGTGAGGCAGTTCATGATCCACGCGAGCTGGGCGTGCTCGGGGACATGGCTCTGCACGAAGAGGGTGCAGCGGTCCGGGTCCAGGCCTGCCGCGAGGAGCTGGGCGGCGGCCAGGCGGGTGTTGGCGCGCAGTTCCTTCGGTTCCTGCGGGACCGTGATCGCGTGCAGGTCGACGACCATGTAGAACGCGTCGTGGGACTCCTGCAGGGCCACCCACTGGCGGACGGCGCCGAGGTAGTTGCCGAGGTGGAACGAGCCGGCGGTGGGCTGGATGCCGGAGAGCACGCGAGGTTGGTCAGCGGAAGCCATGTTGCCCATTCTCTCAGAGGCTCAGGGTGGGATTTGCCCGTGAGGTGGGGGTTCTGCAGTGCATCGGGGACTGCGGACCCGTCGTGGCCGGTCGCTCCCCCAAGTTCTCGGCTTCGCTCGAACCCAGGGGGACCCCCATCGCGGCGGGGCCGCACATTGATGCGGCCCCGCGCCCCTTTGGGTTGGCTGCCGCTCAGGGAGTGATCAGCCGAGGTCGATTTCCGGGTAGAGCGGGAAACCGGAGACCAGGTCGGTCGCCCGGTGGGAGATCTCGTCCGCGATCTTCTCGTCCAGGACGTGGGCGGCCTTGCTCGGGGCGCCCGACTTGGTCGTGCCCGGCTCCGTCGTCGTCAGGACCCGGTCGATCAGGCCCGCGACCTCGTCCATCTCGGCGAGGCCCAGGCCGCGGGTGGTCAGGGCCGGGGTACCGATGCGGATGCCGGAGGTGTACCAGGCGCCGTTGGGGTCGGCCGGGATGGCGTTGCGGTTGGTGACGATGCCGGAGTCCAGCAGGGCGGACTCGGCCTGCCGGCCGGTGAGTCCGTAGGAGGTGGCGACGTCGATCAAGCTGAGGTGGTTGTCCGTGCCGCCGGTCACCAGGGTGGCGCCGCGCCGCATGAGGCCTTCGGCCAGGGCGCGGGAGTTGTCGACGATGCGCTGGGCGTAGTCCTGGAAGGCGGGCTGCCGCGCCTCGGCGAGGGCGACGGCCTTGGCGGCCATGACGTGTGGCAGCGGACCACCGAGGACCATCGGGCAGCCGCGGTCGACCTGGTCCTTGAGGGAGTCGTCGCACAGGACCATGCCGCCGCGCGGGCCGCGCAGCGACTTGTGGGTGGTGGTGGTGACGATCTGGGCGTGCGGGACCGGGTCGAAGTCGCCGGTGAAGACCTTGCCGGCGACGAGGCCCGCGAAGTGGGCCATGTCGACCATCAGGGTCGCGCCGGCCTCGTCGGCGATCTCGCGCATGATCCGGAAGTTCAGCAGCCGCGGGTAGGCCGAGTAACCGGCGATGATGATCAGCGGCTTGAACTCGCGGGCCTGGGCGCGCAGGGCGTCGTAGTCGACGAGTCCGGTGGCCGGGTCGGTGCCGTAGGAGCGCTGGTCGAACATCTTGCCGGAGATGTTCGGGCGGAAGCCGTGGGTGAGGTGGCCGCCGGCGTCCAGGGACATGCCGAGCATGCGCTGGTTGCCGAAGGCCTGGCGCAGCTCGGCCCAGTCGGCCTCGGAGAGGTCGTTGACCTGGCGGGCGCCGGCCTTCTCCAGGAAGGGGGCCTCGACCCGGTCGGCGAGGACGGCCCAGAAGGCGACGAGGTTGGCGTCGATGCCGGAGTGCGGCTGGACGTAGGCGTGGCGGGCGCCGAACAGCTCGCGGGCGTGCTCGGCGGCCAGCGTCTCCACGGTGTCGACGTTGCGGCAGCCGGCGTAGAAGCGGCGGCCGATGACGCCCTCGGCGTACTTGTCGCTGAACCAGTTGCCCATCGCCAGCAGGGTCGCCGGGGAGGCGTAGTTCTCGGAGGCGATCAGCTTGAGCATCTCGCGCTGGTCGGCGACCTCCTGACCGATGGCCTCGGCGATGCGCGGTTCGACGGTGCGGATGACGTCGAGGGCGGCGCGGAAGGCGGTGGACTCGGTGGAGAGGGGTTGCTGCTTGGGCATGAGGACCTCCGGACGGCGTGCGTACAGCGTTCACGTTCGGCCCAGGCGCACGGCACACATCACACTCGGGCCGCTCCCCGATGGTCCTTCCCATCCCAGCGCGCCAGTCACGGCCCGCTGGTCAGCCTACCGGGCGCGCCCGGCGTGGCAGGCCCTCGTCCACCATGCGAGCGAAGATAAGAAGGAGCCCACCGTCGTGTTCCCGCCGGATCCGGGAGAGGCCATGACCGCTGCAGAAGACGCAGAAGACCTCGTAGCCGCCGCCGAGGCGCACTGTGCGCCCACCTACCGCCCGCTGCCGGTCGTCGTGGCCACGGCGCAGGGGGCGTGGATGACGGATGTGGAGGGGCGGCGCTATCTGGATCTGCTGGCCGGTTACTCGGCGCTCAACTTCGGGCACGGCAACCGGCGGCTGATCGAGGCGGCGAAGGCGCAGCTGGAGCGGGTGACGCTGACCTCCCGCGCCTTTCTGCACGACCGGTTCGCCGCGTTCTGCGCGGAGCTGGCCGAGCTGTGCGGGATGGAGATGGTGCTGCCGATGAACACCGGCGCGGAGGCGGTGGAGAGCGCGGTGAAGACGGCCCGGAAGTGGGGGTACCGGGTGAAGGGGGTGCCCGCGGAGATGGCGAAGATCGTGGTGGCGGGCGGCAACTTCCACGGTCGTACGACGACAATCATCAGCTTCTCCACCGACCCGGAGGCGCGGGCGGACTTCGGGCCGTACACGCCGGGGTTCCAGATCGTGCCGTACGGCGATCTGACGGCGATGCGGGAGGCGCTGACGGAGAACACCGTGGCGGTGCTGCTGGAGCCGATCCAGGGCGAGAACGGGGTGATCGTGCCACCGGCCGGCTATCTCCCGGCCGTCCGGGAGCTGACCCGGCAGCGGAACGTGCTCTTCGTCGCCGACGAGATCCAGTCAGGTCTCGGCCGGACCGGGCGGACCTTCGCGTGCGAGCACGAGGGAGTGGTCCCGGACATGTATGTGCTGGGCAAGGCGCTGGGCGGCGGGATCCTGCCGGTGTCGGCGGTGGTGTCGAGCGCGGAGGTGCTCGGCGTGTTCCGGCCGGGCGAGCACGGGTCGACGTTCGGCGGGAATCCGCTGGCCTGCGCGGTGGCGCTGGAGGTGATCGCGATGCTGCGGACGGGCGAGTTCCAGGCCCGGGCGGCGGAGCTGGGGGCGCGGATGCACCGGGCGCTGGCGGCCCTGCGGGCCACGGGCACGGTGACGGCGGTCCGCGGGCGCGGGCTGTGGGCGGGCCTGGACCTCGCGCCGAAAGCCGGTACAGCGCGGGCCGTGTCGGAGCGGCTGATGGACCGGGGTGTGCTGGTGAAGGACACCCACACCGCCACCCTGCGGCTCGCTCCCCCGCTGGTGATCAGCGAGGAGGACCTGGACTGGGGGCTGGAGCAGCTGCGGGCGGTACTGATCGGCTGAGAGGGGGCTCCCGGGTCGGGCTAGAGATCGGTGAGAAGGCCCGTGCGGGCGACCCGGCGCTTTACCGTTCGCCTAGAGTCCCTTTGTGTTGTTTGGAATGGTGTGCGCCCTCGGCGCGGCGGTCTGCTTCGGCACCGCGACGGTTTTGCAGGCGGTTGCCGCGCGGGCGGCGAGCACGGACGGAGGTGGCGGCGGGGACGCGGCGCTGCTGCTGCGGGCGCTGCGGCAGTGGCGGTACATCGCGGGACTGGCGCTGGACGGTCTGGGCTTCCTGCTGCAGATCGCGGCGCTGCGATCGGTGCCGATCTACGCGGTGGGCGCGGCGCTGGCCGCCAGCCTCGCGGTGACGGCCGTGGTGGCGGCGCGGCTGCTGCAGGTCCGGCTGAGCGGGCTGGAGTGGGCCGCCATCGGGGTGGTGTGCGCGGGCCTGGCGATGCTCGGGCTGGCCTCGGGCGCGGAGGGCGACCGGAGCGGGCCGGGCTGGCTGAAGTACGCGATGGTCGCGGCGGCGGTGGGCGTACTGCTGCTCGGTGGGATCGGCGGCCGGCTGTCGGGGCGCACCCGCGCGCTGCTGCTGGGGCTCGGCGCCGGATTCGGCTTCGGCGTGGTCGAGGTCGCGGTCCGCCTCATCGACTCTCTGCACCCGGCCGACCTGCTGACCAACCCAGGGACGTATGCGCTGCTGCTCGGCGGCGGCGCCGCGTTTGTGCTGCTGACCTCCGCGCTGCAGCGCGGCTCGGTGACGACGGCGACCGCCGGTCTGGTGATCGGCGAGACGATCGGCCCGGCCGCGGTGGGCGTGATCTGGCTCGGCGACCGCACCCGCGAGGGCCTGGTCTGGCTGGCGGTGCTGGGGTTCGCGGTGGCGGTGGCCGGGGCACTGGCGCTGGCGCGATTCGGGGAGGCGCCGGTGGCGGAAGAAGGCTGAGGCCGCTTCCTCGAAGCGGCCACTCGGTGGGTGCCCAGGACGAACCCTGGGCACCCACCATTACACCGTCACTCCCGGTCCGCCACGATCATGCCGACGCATTCGTCGAGCGCCGCATGCAAAGGCGGTACGAGGGCGGCGAGTTCGAGGTCCGACGCCTCCCCCGCCTCCAGTACGGCGCCGACGACTGCCACTAGGACGGCGGCGGTCTCCAGGGCCTGCGCGTCGGCCAGCGCCTCAAGGAGACCGCCGGGGCGAGCGACCACGAACGCCTCCTTGCCGGTGGCCGGGTCTACACCGATGCTGCGGTAACGCGGCGTCCTCATGCGGCGGCCTCCTGCGGGGCGTAGTCCTGGCCCAGGGCCGCGAGCACCGCCGCCCGACGCCGCTCCCGCTGAAGGCGCCACCGGTCATGTTCGTCACGCTCGCGTTCCCAGACGGCGAGGTACGGCCGGACCAGGGGCAGACCGTCAGCAGCGATGACGTCCGAGGGGCACGGTCGCGGCCACCGCGCGGGAGCGGGACTGTACACGGGGACGGGAGGGGAGAAGGCGAGGTGCGGTGACGTGTGAGCGCGGTGCGCTCCGCGAGGAGGCAGGAAGAGGCTCAGGATCGCGGCCAGTAGGCTGCGCATAGGTCGACTCCAGTTCAGTCGGCTGAGGCCCCGGCGAGGAAGTAGCCGCTTCCCGTCGGGGCCGTTCTGTCTTCGAAGCCACGAGCGCGGATAACCGTGGATAACCACGGATGCGCAGAATGCCGTGGTCACCCACGCTGACGTTCATGGAGCTCGACCGCACGCGTCCGCTGTGGCGCCAGATTGCAGCGGAGATCATCCGACGCATCAAGGACGGCACGTATCCACCGGGAAGCCGCGTTCCGTCCACTCTCGAAATCGCCCACGAGTTCGGTGTCGTGAACGCGACGGCCGCGAAAGCCATGCGGCACGTACGGGAACAGGGCTGGACACGGGGCGAAGTCGGACTGGGAACCTTCGTGGCAGATCCCCTGCCACCCTCCCCCGCACCCCCCAAGCCCTCCGCCTAGCCGACGCAGACGCATTCCCCGGTCGGCAGGCAGAACCCTTTCTCAGATGGCCTGTTCGAGCCGGTCTCCGCGAACGTCCGTACGCCACCCTTGACGGTCCCCCACACCTCCGGAAGCGTCATCCGCAAGAAACCGCAAGCGAGTTGGCGCAGGAGGGGACCGTGAACCTAGAGTTCATCGGAATCGACCCGGAGACACAGGGCGGTGGCTCACCGACGGTGTGGGTCGAGGAGGAGACGGCCGACCTGGTCGTCCAGGGCATCAAGGCCGAGGAAGTATTGAAGGCACTGATCAGCGGTACGGAGTGGGTTGCAGGACACGACACGGGTATCCCCGCGCACGAGGCGGTCATCCGCATCCCGGCCCGGCTCGTGCCGATCTTGAGGGAGGCGTGTGATGTCGCAGAACGACGTGCCGGACTTCGCCGCACTGCTGCGGAGCGCTGAACGGTCCGCCGCGCACCTGGAGATGCGCGACGTCTACGCCGTCGGCGATGAGGCCGAAGACTTCGCCCGGTTCCGGCGCACGGGAGTCCATCCGGACCTTGACCCTGACTCCGCAGGATGGTCAGGGTGGGTGCCGCTGGTGCGAGAGACCGTCACCCGGGGTGTGCAGATGCGCCGGGCCCGGATCGTATCCGAGCCGGTGACCGACTACATCCGCTTCGAACACGCGGGGACTGCCGTGAATCTGGCGGCAGGAGAACAGGTTCGGTGGCTCCCCCGGCGAATGGCCTCCGACATCGCTCTGCCCGGGAACGACCTCTGGCTGATCGATGAGCGTCTGGTCCTCTTCCACTGGTTCACCGGTGACGGCGACTGGGCAGGACACGAGTTCAACGAGGACCCCGCCGTGGTGAAGATGGTCACGGCGGCGTTCGAGACGGTGTGGGAGCGCGCCGTTCCTCACGAGCACTTCGCCGTCTGACCCCCGCGCCGCCCCCCCATGCCCGCTTCTCCCTCGTCCAGCGCTCAGGCGGCCCGTGAAGCACTCGCGGTGCGCCTGGCGCACCTGCGCAAGGACGCCGGCCTCAGCGGAAAAGAACTCTCCGTCCGCTGCGGCTGGCATCCTGCGAAGACCACTCGCATTCAAAAGGGCGAGGCCGCCCCTACGGACGCCGATATCCGTGCCTGGTGCGCAGCGTGTGAGGCCGAGGGTCAGATCGAAGATCTCATCGCAACGGCCCGCGCGGTCGACTCGATGTACGTGGAATGGCGCAGGCTCCAGCGCAACGGCATGCGCAAGGTCCAAGAGGACTTCTTCGCCCTCCACGCACAGGCCCAGATCTGCCGCTCCTACGTCTCCAACGTCGTGCCCGGGTTCTTCCAGACCCCTGCGTATGCCACGGCGCTCATGGAGACCATCACCGACTTCCAGGGCACCCCCAACGACGTCCCCGAAGCCGTCGCCGCCCGTGTCGCCCGCTCCCGCTTCCTGTACGAAGGGGGTCACCGCTTCGTCGTCCTCATGGAGGAGTGCGTCCTGCGCTACCGCCTCGGCGACGCGGAGACCATGGCTGCACAACTGCGGCACTTGCTCACCGTCATGCCGCTCGCCTCTGTCTCCCTCGGGATCATCCCGTTCACCGCTCGGCGCTCCATGTGGCCGCTGGAGGCGTTTTACCTCTACGACGACCGTCACCTGGTCGTGGAAACCCTCACAGCCGAGGTCAACGTGACGCAGCCCCGCGAACTGGCCGACTACGCCAAGGCGTTCGCCGAGCTGGCAAAAATGGCCCTCTACGGCGACCGTGCCCGTCGGCTCATCACCACCGCGATCGACTGCCTCGGGTGAATCTCCGCAATTACTCGCAACTTCGTTGAGTTCAACATCTGTTGAGCGGGACGGTGGAAACCGCCGCCGGGCGCCAATCCGCAGGCTCCCCGACCCGGCGGCTTTATGAGGAGAGTCCCGCCCCGCTCACCCCCTAAGGGGCGGGACGTCCCACCCACGAGGAGATGAGGATGCCTGAGTCTCTGCCTCGCCACGTGCCAGGCTCCAGCAGTCGCCGGCACCACCTCCCGGAGCCTCCGCGAGGCCCGAGCCCCGCTCTCCTCGCCCGATCTGACCGGGGCTGGGAGAAGTTTCTGAGCCTGGCCGGTCAGACGCCCGAGGAGCCTCAGAAGTGAGCCGTGTCGACTCCGCAGGATTCGAGGATCACCCTCTGCTGCCCGCCAGGGCCGGGACATCGCGCCCCGCAGCGAGGGCGAGCTGACGGCCGTCACGCACGAGATGCACGACGGAGGCCGCGTGGTCCGCGTTGCCCATGTCCGACTGCCCTCCGGCATCGAGATGTCGACAGCCGCCGACAACATCGAGGCCGTACAGCGCACGGTCGACGGCCGCTAGGCTCCCGCACTCCGCAGGAACCCGCCGTCGACGCCGAGGAGAACCTCGTGAAGAAGCTCATCGCCCGTATCTGGCGCATCATCCGAGGCCCGGTGCAGTGGCGCATCCTCTGGTTGGCGCACGCCAAATTCATGGTGGGCGTCACCGGAATCGTGCGTGACGATGCCGGCCGCGTCCTGCTGCTGCGTCATCGCCTATGGCCCGAGGACCGCCAATGGGGCCTGCCCACGGGTTACGCCGTCAAGGGCGAGGAGTTCACCGCCACCGTGGCCCGTGAGGTGCATGAGGAGACCGGGCTGGAGGTCAAGGCCACGCGGCTCGTCCACCTCAAGAGCGGCTACAAGCTCCGCGTCGAGGTTGCTTATGACACGCAACTCGTCGGCGGGACCCTCAAGATCGACTCATTCGAGATTCTGGAGGCACGATGGTTCACTCCGGACGAACTGCCGGACGGGATGCAGGAATCACACCGGTGCCTGATCTTCGGTCAGGACCCGAACGCCTGATCCTCGCCCCGAACGAACGGCTCTACGGCAACACCGAACGCCTCCTCGCCCGGCTGAGTGAACTCCGCACCGCCGCCAGCCTCACCCACCACCACCCGGCCGTCACCTTCCTGTCCCTGTCCGAGGTGCTGAGGCAGTGGGAGGCTGCGGGGCTGGACGCGGGTGTCTTCCGCTACGGCCTCGCGCTGCTCCGGCTGCGGTACAGCGCCCTCGGACTGGCCCGGCTGCTGCCGTTGGAGCGTGTCCTTGTGGGTGTGGAGTCGACGCAGCCCGACGCGTTCGGCGGCTTCCACCACCCCAACCAGGGATACCGGCACCTCCAGATGCAGGCCCTGATCACGATGTACGGTCCGATGGCCACCGGCCTGCCGGAAAATCCCCCGGTCGCCGCCCTCGATCTCCTGCGGTCCTACGCCCACGACTGTCTCCACTACGGCTCCTGCCGCACCTACCGGTTACTTGGCGAGAGCGTCGTCCGGGGACAGTACGGACTCAATTTCCGGCGCCCCGACGGCCGCAGCTACTCGGCCCCTGACCCCGTCGGATCACGCACCACCCGCAACCTCGGCATCGTCATGGAGGGGGCCTGTGACCGCGAAGCCCGCACCATTACCCGCCTCGCCGCTGAACAGTGCCAGATCCACGAACCTTCGCCAGGGATCGACCGGTACGCGTACCGCGACGTCACGGGCCTCCTGGACGTCGACGACATCGACCCGGCCTCCGCTTCGTCTCCGGTCACCACGGCGTTCCTCACCGCCATGGCGTCCTACCAGCGCAACATCAACGACCGGTACGCCGCCTTCCTTGACGAAGTCGGCCACACCGAGTCGTACGAACTGCACACCGTCATCCTCTCCGCGATCATCTCCGGCGACGTCACCACCGTGTGCGCCTGGCTGGACCAGCACAACGGCCCGTACACCTTCGCCACGCTGTTCCTCTCCCCCTCCTACCTCACCGCCGGCTGACGCAGCAGAGCCTCGCCCGCTCCTCGCACGCCGAGCAGCGCCCTCAGGGCAACACCCTGCACAGCGCCTCCAACGCCCCCGCCCACGCGCTGTCCGGCGGTGTCGCATAGCCCACGACCAGGGCGTCCAGTGGCTCGGCGGCAGCCGCCTCGTGGCGGTGAAAGGTGAGGCCCTGCAAAGCCAGGCCCTGCCAGGCGGCGGCCTGGATCACCGACTGTTCCGTGCCCGGCGGCAGGCGCAGCACCGCGTGCAGGCCGGCGGCGATTCCGGTGACCGTGACCTCGGGCGCGCGGGCGGTGACGGCGGCGGCGAGGGCGTCGCGGCGGCGCCGGTAGCGCAGGCGGGAGGAGCGGACGTGGCGGTCGTACGCGCCGGAGGTGATGAACTCGGCGAGGGTGAGCTGTTCGAGCACCCCCACGGTGTCGTTGCCGCCCTTGGCCGAGGCCGCCTCCGCCGCCAGGGCCGGGGGCAGTGCCATCCAGCCCAGCCGGAGTCCGGGGGCCAGGGACTTGCTGGCGGTGCCGAAGTAGAGGACGCGGTCGGGGTCGAGGCCCTGGAGGGCGCCGACGGGCTGGCGGTCGTAGCGGAACTCGCCGTCGTAGTCGTCCTCCAGGACCAGCCCGCCGGTGTGCCGGGCCCAGTCCACGACGGCGGTCCGCCGGTCGGGGTGCAGGGGCGTGCCCATGGGGAACTGGTGGGCGGGGGTGAGCAGCACCGCGTCGGCGTCGGCCAACTCCCGGGTGTCGGTGCCGAGTTCGTCGTAGGGCAGCGCGGGGGTGGCGAGGCCTGCCTCCTGCAGCAGGCGCCAGTAGGCGTCCAGGCCGTACGACTCGACGGCCACCGTGCGCATCCCGCGCGCCGCGAGCACCGCGGCGATGATGCGCAGGGCGTGCGCGAAGCCGGAGGTGATCAGGATGGTCTCCGGGTCGGTCCGGACGCCGCGCACGCGGGCGAGATAGCCGGCGAGGGCGGTGCGCAGTTCGGGGCGGCCGCGCGGGTCGCCGTAGCCGAGGGCGTCGTACGGGGCTGTGGTGAGGGCGCGGCGGGCGGCCTTGAGCCACTCGGCGCGCGGGAAGGCGGCCAGGTCGGGGCTGCCGGGGATGAGGCTGCAGGCCGGGCGGGCCGGTTCCCTGCGGCTCGGTGCCCTGCCCCGTGCCGCATCCGCCGGCGGGACGGCGGCCCTCTCAGCCACTCGGGTGCCCGAGCCCTGGCGGGCCGTGAGCCAGCCCTCGGCGACCAGGTCGGCATAGGCCTCGGCGACGGTGTTGCGGGCGATGCCGAGGTCGGTGGCGAGGCTGCGGGAGGAGGGCAGCCGGGTGCCGGGGGCGAGACGGCCGGTGCGGACCGCGTCGCGCAGGGCGTCGGTCAGGCCCCGGCGCAGTCCGCCGGAGGCGGTCGGTTCGAGGTGCAGGTCGACGCCCAGAGTGGCCCATGATTCCGCCATGGAAATGGACCATACTCCTGGGCTGCCTCGCTCGTAGGGTCGAGGACATGAGCAGTGCACAAGAAACCATCGAGTACGCCCCCGAGCACACCCCCCGGCTGCAATTCGCCCAGCACGCCCCCGAGGTCTACAAGGCGATGATCCGGCTGGACGCCGCCGCCAAGCGGGGCCTGGACCCCACGCTGTACGAGCTGGTGAAGATCCGCGCCTCGCAGCTCAACCACTGCGCGTTCTGCCTCGACATGCACACCAAGGACGCGCTCGCGGCCGGTGAGAGCGTGGAGCGGATCGTGCAGCTCAGCGCCTGGGAGGAGTCGAAGCACTTCTACACCGGGAAGGAGCTGGCGGCGATCGAGCTGACCGAGGCGATCACCGTGCTCACCGACGGTTTCGTGCCGGACGAGGTGTACGACAGGGCCGCCAAGCACTTCGAGGAGGCCGAGCTGGCCCAGCTGATCGCCGCGATCACGGTGATCAACGCCTGGAACCGGATCGGCGTGACCACGCGGATGGTCCCGGGCCACTACCGACCGGGGCAGCACAAGTGAGCCGTACGCAGATACTGGACCGGGAGGTCGCGCAGGCGATGTCCGCGCTCAGCGCGGCCGCGAAGAAAGGGCTCGGTGATCCGGTCATCGCCGAGCTCGTGATGATCCGCGCCTCACAGCTCAACCACTGCGCGTTCTGCCTCGACATGCACCTCCGACTGGCCCGTGAGCACGGGGAGTCGGAGCAGCGGATCCAGCTCCTCAATGCCTGGGAGGAGACCGGGGACCTCTTCAGCGAGCGGGAGCGGGCGGCGCTGGCGCTGACCGAGGCGGTCACCCTGCTCACCGACGGCGTGTCGGACGAGGTGTGCGAGCATGCCGCGAAACACTTCAGCGAGGCCGAACTCGCCCATCTCATCGGCCTGATCACCGTCATCAACGGCTGGAACCGCCTGATGGTCAGCCGTCGAGTCCTGCCAGGGGGTTACCGGCCATGAGCGACAAGGTCGAGGTGTTCCGCGCGCTGCATCATGGGCGCGTGCCGGGCGATCCGCTGATCCTTCCCGGGCCCTGGGACGCGGCCAGCGCCCGGGTGTTCGTGGAGGCCGGGTTCCCGGCACTGGCCACGCCGAGCGCGGGGGTGGCCGCGTCGCTCGGCTACGAGGACGGGTCCACGCCGGCCGACGAGATGTTCGCGGCGGTCGCGCGGATCACCCGGACCGTGGACGTGCCGGTATCGGCGGACATCGAGAGCGGGTACGGGCTCGCGCCCAAGGAGCTGGTGGAGCGGCTGCTGGAGGCCGGTGCCGTCGGCTGCAACCTGGAGGACTCGGTCGGGGGTGTCCTCA
This sequence comes from Streptomyces roseochromogenus subsp. oscitans DS 12.976, assembly GCF_000497445.1. Classification (NCBI taxonomy): domain Bacteria; kingdom Bacillati; phylum Actinomycetota; class Actinomycetes; order Kitasatosporales; family Streptomycetaceae; genus Streptomyces; species Streptomyces roseochromogenus. Next base: position 3,567,665 of record NZ_CM002285.1, read on the forward strand.
AGGACCCGCGGGAGCAGGCCCAGTTCCTCGCCGAGGTCCGCTCGGCCGCCGCCGACCGGCTGTTCGTCAACGCCCGCGTGGACGTCTTCGTGCACGGCGACAAGGATCCCGAACGGGCCATCGAGCGGGCCGCGCTGTACGTGGCGGCGGGCGCCGACTGCGTCTACCCGATCCTCGCCCCGGCGGACGTACTGCCTCTGCTGCGGTCCGGGATCCAGGGCCCGGTCAACATCAACGCCCGCCCGGACGGCGAGGGCCCCTCGTTCGCCGAACTCGGCGAACTCGGGGCCAGCCGCATCACGTTCGGACCGGGACTCCAGCGGATGGCGACGTCCGCACTGCGGGAGGTCGCCAACAGGCTTGCCTGACAGGGCCGTTCAGGTCAGCCATCGCTTCCATACGTCGGGGTGGCTGTCCACCCACTTCTTCGCCGCGTCCTGGGGTGACAGTTTCTCGTCGGCGATCATCAGGGAGACATCGTTCTGGTCCTCGGTCGTCCACTTGAACTTCTTCAGGAAGGCGGCCGCCTTGCCGCCGGACTTCGCGAAACCGGCGTTGAGGTACTTCTGCAGCGGGGTGTGCGGGTAGGCGCAGGCGACCTTCGCCGCGTCCGCGTCGCAGCCGTCCTTGTACGGCGGCAGCTTCACCTCCGTCATGGGGACCTTCTTGAAGAGCCACTGGGGTGAGTACCAGTAGGTCAGAAAGGGCTTCTGCTGCTTGGCGAACTGTTTCATCTGGGTGATCTGGGCGGCCTCGGAGCCGGCGAAGACGACCTGGTAGTTCAGCTTCAGGTTCTGCACCAGGGCCTTGTCGTTGGTGACGTACGACGGGGAGCCGTCCATCAGCTGGCCCTTGCCGCCGCTCTCCGCGGTGCGGAAGAGGGAGGCGTACTTGTTGAGGTTCTTCCAGTCCGTGATGTCCGGGTGCTGCTTGGCCAGGTAGGTCGGCACGAACCAGCCGATGTGGCCGGTCACCCCGAGGTCGCCGGCGCGGGCGATGGTCTTCTTGTCCTCGACGTACCGCTTCTCCTGGTCCGGGTGGCCCCAGTCCTCCAGGATCGCGTCGACGCGGCCCTGGCTGAGCGCGTCCCAGGCGGGCACCTCGTCGACCTGGACGGTGTCGACGCGGTAGCCGAGTTTGTGCTCCAGGATGTACTGGGCCACGGCGACGTTCGACTGCGCGCCCACCCAGGACTGCACGGACAGGGTCACGGACTTGGCGCCCTGGGCGTTCGCGAACGGGCTGGCCTGCTTGGTCATGTCGGCGGCGCCGCAGCCGGTGAGCAGCGACACGGTGGCCGCTCCGGCGGCGATCAGCGCCGTCCTGCGGCTCAGCTTCGTCGACTTCGGATGCTTCGTCATGTCACGCTCCCTTCTTCGTACGTCGCTCGGTCGGCTGGGTCACCCGGTCGAGCATCAGGCCCAGGCATACGATCGCGGCACCGGCCACCAGACCGGTCGCCAGGTCGCCCTGGGCGAGGCCGAAGACCGTGCTGTAGCCGAGGGCGCCGCCGCCGACCAGGCCGCCGATGATGACCACGGCGAGGACCAGGACCACGCCCTGGTTGACGGCGAGCAGCAACGACCGCCGGGCGAGCGGGAGTTGGACCTGCCACAGCTGCTGGCGGCCGGTCGCGCCGAGCGAGCGCGCCGCCTCCAGCGCGGCCGGGTCGACCTGGCGCAGGCCCTGGGCGGTGATCCGGACGACGGCCGGGAGGGCGTAGACGACGGCCGCGGCGACGGCGGGCGCGCGGCCCACGCCGAACAGGGCGACGACCGGGATCAGGTACACGAACTGCGGCATGGTCTGGAAGACGTCCAGGACCGGGCGCAGGGCGCGTTCGACGCGGTCGCTGCGGGCGGCGGCGATACCGGTCGCGAAGCCGAGGACCAGGGTGACGGCGACGGCGGCCAGCACCTGGGAGAGCGTGTCGAGGGCGGGCCCCCAGACGCCGAGCACACCGATCGCGGCCATGGCGAGGACGGCGGTCAGGGCGGTGCGCCAGGTGCCGATCGACCAGGCCAGGGCGGCGACGATCAGCAGCACCGACCACCAGGGCAGCCACTGCAGGCCGCCGCGGACGGGGTCCAGGACCCAGGTGGTGAAGTGGCCCGCCCAGTCGGCCGTACCGCCGACGACCGGGACACCGGAGTACAGATGGCTGGTCATCCAGTCGACGGCGCGGTCGACCGGTTCGGCGATGTTCAGGTTCCAGCCGCTCGGCCAGTCCAGACGGCCGAGGAGGCGGGCGGCCAGGGCGACGGCCACGGTGACGGCCAGGGCGTATGCCCAGCCGATGGTCTTCGGGCGCGTGGTGCCGTCGCCCGCCGCTCCGGTCACCCGGTCCAGCACGACCGCGAGCAGCACGATCGGGATGCCGGCCGCGAGGGCCGCGCCGACGTCGACCGAGGCGAGCGCCTGGTAGACGCGGTCGCCGAGGCCGGCGGCGCCGATGATCGAGGCGATGGTGGCCATGGACAGCGCCATCATGATCGTCTGGTTGAGGCCGAGGAGGAGTTCCCCCCGGGCCAGCGGGATACGCGCGGTCAGCAGCCGCTGGCGGCGGGTCGAGCCGAGGGACTCCACGGCCTCCAGGACCTCGGGGTCGGCGCCGCGCAGGCCGAGCGCGGTGAGGCGGGCCATCGGCGGGGCGGCGTACACGACGGTGGCGAGGACGGCCGCGGGGACGCCGATGCCGAAGACCAGGACGACGGGGAGGAGGTAGGCGAAGGCCGGGAGCACCTGCATGGTGTCCAGGACCGGGCGCAGGGCGCGGTCCAGGCGGTCGGAGAGACCGGCGGCGAGGCCGAGCAGGGCGCCGACGACCACGGAGGCGAGAACCGCCACGACCATCAGTGCGAGGGTCTGCATCGTCGGGACCCACATGCCCAGTGCTCCGCAGGCCAGGAAGGCGATCGCCGTGCCGGCGGCCAGGCGGGCACCGGCGACACGCCAGGCGACGAGGGCGCCGAAGACCGTGACGCCGGTCCAGCCCGCGGCGAGCAGGGTGAGGTAGACGGCGCGTACGGAGAGGACGACCGCGTTGCTGATGTAGCCGAAGAAGTACAGGAACAGGGGGTGGCTGTCCCGGTTGTCGATGACCCAGTTGCTCGCCGAGGCGAGGGGTTTGTCGAGGCTGACGGTCAGGTCGTGGGGCCAGGCGGCGCCGGGCCACTGGGTGGCGGCCCAGGGGGCGAGGACCGCGGCGACGAGAGCGAGCAGCAGGAGTTTGCCCGCGGCTCGGCTCTTGAGGACGCGGGGTGCTCTGGCGCGGGTGGAGGTGGGGACGGTGAGCGTTGCCATCAGACGGCCTCCGGGCTGGTGCGGGGGCCTTCCGGGCTGGTGCGCGGGCTGGGTGGGGTCGCTTGCCGACGCTTGTCGGGTGCTGCTTTCTGTGGGACGGGCGCCGCCCCAGCGGCACGACTGCCCGCCCCTACGGCGGCGTCGGGTGCCGCGGCTGGTGTGGTGACGCCGGCGACCACGCCGAGCAGGCGCTCGTGGTCGACCATGCCCACGCACTTGCCCTTCTCCGCCACGCACGCCGGAGTGCCGATGTCCGCCACCGTCTTGATCGCGTCCACGACGACCGCGTCCGGGGCCAGTGCGCCCGGGTGGTCCGGGCCGCCGCAGTCGCCCGGCTTCATGGCCGTACGCACGGTCATGACCTGCTCGCGCGGGACCTCCCGGACGAACTCGCGGACGTAGTCGTCGGCCGGGGAGCCGACGATCTCCTCCGGGGTGCCCAGCTGGACGACCCTGCCGTCACGCATCAGGGCGATGCGGTCGCCGAGCCTCAGGGCCTCGGTGAGGTCATGGGTGATGAAGACCATCGTGCGGCCCTCCTCGCGGTGCAGGCGGGCCACCTCGTCCTGCATGTCGCGCCGGATGAGCGGGTCGAGGGCGCTGAAGGGTTCGTCGAAGAGGAGCACCTCGGGGTCGACCGCCAGTGCCCGGGCGAGACCGACGCGTTGGCGCTGGCCGCCGGAGAGCTGGGCGGGCCGGCGGTGTTCCATGCCCTCCAGGCCGACCTTGGCGACGACCTCGGCGGCCCGCTCGCGGCGCTCGGCCTTGCCGACGCCCTGGATCTCCAGGCCGTAGGCCACGTTGTCGAGGACCGTGCGGTGCGGGAGCAGGCCGAAGTGCTGGAAGACCATGGCGGCCCGGTGGCGGCGCAGTTCGCGCAGGCGGGACTTGTCCATCGCGCGGACGTCCTCGCCGTCGATGGCGATCGTGCCCGCCGTGGGCTCGATGAGGCGGGTCAGACAGCGGACCAGGGTGGACTTGCCGGAGCCCGACAGGCCCATCACCACGAACACCTCGCCCTTGCGGACGTCGAAGGAGACGTCCCGGACGGCCGCCGTACAGCCCGTGCGGGCGCGCAGGCCGGCCGGGTCCAGCGCGCTGAGCTCCTGGTCGGCGGGAATCCGCTCCGGCTTGGGGCCGAAGACCTTCCACAGGCCGGAGACGGAGAAGACGGGCGTCTCCGTCGTCGGCGAGTCCATCGTCGTCATGGCCGTGCTCATCACGCATCACCACCGATCAGGTCGACAGCCTTCTCCCCGACCATGAGCACCCCGATCATCGGGTTCACGGCGGGCATGGTCGGGAAGACGGAGGCGTCGGCGACCCGGATGCCGTCGAGGCCGCGGATCCTCAGCTCCGGGTCCACCACGGCGAGTGGGTCGTCGGCGGCGCCCATCTTGCAGGTACCGGCGGGGTGGTAGACGGTGTGCGCGACCTTGCGGGCGTACTCGCTCAGCTCGGCGTCACCGAGGATCTCCGGGCCGGGGCAGACCTCACGCTTGAGCCAGCTCGCGAGCGGCTCGGTCTTGGCGATCTCACGGGCGATGCGGATGCCGTCGACCAGGGTCTGGCCGTCGTAGTCGTCCTCGTCGGTGAAGTACCGGAAGTCCAGGGCGGGCTTCACGGACGGGTCGGCGCTGGTCAGGTACAGGCGGCCGCGGCTCCTGGGCTTGGGGATGTTCGGGGTCATCGACACCCCGAACTCCGGCCGCTGGTACCCCAGTCGCTCGGGGTTGTCCGTGAACGGGATCTGGTAGAAGTGGAACATCAGGTCCGGGCCCGCGTGGTCGGGGTCGCGGTGCACGAACAGGCCCGCGTCGGAGTCCATCGCGGAGTTCTCCGGGATCGGGCCGTGGGTCTCCCAGACGATGACCGACTCGGGGTGGTCGAGCAGGTTCTCGCCGACGCCCGGCAGGTCGCGGACGACCGGGATGCCGAGGGCCTCCAGGTCCGCCCGCGGACCGATGCCCGAGTGCATCAGCAGGCGCGGGGAGTCTACGGCTCCCGCGCACAGGACCACCTCGCCCCGGGCGCGGACCAGCAGTTCCTCGCCGTCCTTGGTGCGCACGTGGACGCCCTCGGCGCGGGTGCCGTTCAGCTCCAGCTTGTACGCCCAGGTCTCCAGGAGGATGGTCAGGTTGGGGCGCTCGTCCATCACCGGGTGGAGGTAGGCCACGGACGCGCTCGACCGCTTGTTGTTCTCCGGGTGGTAGGCGAGGTCGAAGAAGCCGACTCCCTCGGTGAACGGCTTCTTGTTGAAGCCCTCGACCCGGGGCACGCCGAGGGCCGACTGGGCGGCGTCGACGAAGTCGCGGGCGATGGCGTTCCGGTCCTTCTCGTCGACCGAGACGATGTTGTTCTTCAGGCGGGCGAAGTAGGCCTCCATGGGGACGGCGCCCCAGCCCTTGGCGCCGGCCGCCTCCCACTCGTCCCAGTCGGACGGCAGCGGCTTGAAGGAGATGAGGGTGTTGTGGGAGGAGCAGCCGCCGAGGACGCGGGCGCGGCTGTGCCGGATGTGGGAGTTGCCGCGCGGCTGCTCGGTGGTCGGGTAGTCGTAGTCGAGGTCGCCGCCGAGCAGGCCCATCCAGCGGCGCAGGGTGAGGACGTCGTCGCGGCCGACGTCGCTAGGGCCGCCCTCGATGACGGCGACGGTGACGTCCGGGTTCTCGGTGAGGCGGGAGGCGATGACGGAGCCCGCGGTGCCGCCGCCGATGACGACGTAGTCGTAGACGTGGGGGGTGGTCTCGGACATGAGGGGTGTTACTCCAGAGGTGGGGAAAGAGGTGGGACTCAGCCGATTCAGCCGACTTTCGACTCGGTCGATTCAGTCGGTGCCGCCTGCGAACCAGCGCACCGGCTTCGGCGCGAGGTTCTGGTAGACGTGCTTGGCCTCGCGGTACTCGGCGAGTCCGGCGGGCCCCAGCTCGCGGCCGGTGCCGCTCTTGCCGAAGCCGCCCCACTCCGCCTGCGGCAGGTAGGGGTGGAAGTCGTTGATCCAGACGGTGCCGTGGCGCAGCCGGCCGGCGACGCGGCGGGCCCGGCCCGCGTCAGCGGTCCAGACGGCGCCGGCGAGCCCGTACTCGGTGTCGTTGGCGAGCAGCACCGCCTCGTCCTCGGTACGGAAGGTCTCCACCGTGAGGACGGGTCCGAACACCTCCTCGCGTACGACCTTCATCTCGCGGTGGCAGGCGTCGAGGACGGTCGGCTCGTAGAAGTAGCCGGACTCCGGGCGGGCTTCGCTCGGCTCGGGCCGCTTGCCGCCGCAGCGCAGCACCGCGCCCTCTTCCAGCGCGGAGGCGACATACGCCTCGACCTTGGCGCGCTGCTGCCAGCTGACCAGCGGGCCGCACTCGACACCGTCGGCGGTACCCCGCCCGAGCCTGATCTTCTGGGCCCGGCGGGCGAGTTCGGTGACGAAGCGGTCCCGGATCGACTCCTCGATGATCAGCCGGCCGCCGGCCGAGCAGACCTGGCCGCTGTGGATGAAGGCAGCGTTGAGGGCCTGGTCGACGGCCGTGTCGAAGCCCTCCTCGGTGGCGCAGGCGTCGGCGAAGACGACGTTGGGGTTCTTGCCGCCGAGTTCGAGCGCGACCTTCTTCACGGTCGGGGCGGCGGCCTGGGCGACCTTGACGCCGCTGGCCAGGCCGCCGGTGAAGGAGACCAGGTCGACGTCGGGGTGCTCGGCGAGCCGGGCGCCGACGGTGTGCCCGGGGCCGGTGACGATGTTGGCGACACCGGCGGGCAGCCCGGCCTCGGCGAGCAGCTCGATCAGCGCGATGGTCGTCATCGGGGTGATCTCGCTGGGCTTGATGACAAAGGTGTTGCCCGCGGCGAGCGCCGGGGCGATCTTCCAACTGGCCTGGAGAAGGGGGTAGTTCCAGGGGGTGATCAGCGCGCACACACCGACGGGCTCGTGCACGACCACGCTGTGGATGTCGGGCGAGCCCGCGTCCACGACCCGGCCGGGCGCCTCGGCGGCGACCAGGTCGGCGAAGTAGCGGAAGGCGTCGGCGACACAGTCGATGTCGATACGGCCCTCTTCCACGGTCTTGCCCGCGTCCTGGCTCTCCAGCAGGCCGAGTTCCTCGCGGCCCCGCACGAGGAGGTCGGCGACGCGGCGCAGCAGCGCGGCGCGGTCGGCGACCGGGGTGCGGGGCCAGGGGCCGTGGTCGAATGCCTGCCGGGCGGCGGCCACCGCACGCTCGGCATCCTTCTCGTCACCCTCCGCGACCACAGCGAACGGCCGCGCGTCCGCGGGGTCGAGGACCTCGCGCGTCGCGCCAGAGATCGCTCCCAGCCACTCGCCCCCCGCGTGGATGGTCGCCTGAGCCTGTCGTTCCGTTCTGTCCGCCATGATCGGTGTTGCCTTCCGTTCCTGTTCCCTGCCCCTGTGTCACACACGTGCCACCCTCGGGGACCGCGTCCGCCTGCCCCGACCCCGCGGAAACCATGCGTAATCGGTGACCGAAAGTGCGCGGCGTCACTGAAAATGCGGCCGAAAACGGACAGAACGACTAAAAGCAACCGTGGACGCGGCCCAATTCTCTGACTAAAGTCAAAGAATGCATTCCATTGACTCAGGTCAAGGAGTCGAGCAACCGGTCCCGGACGAGGTCGAGCGGCCAGTTTCGGACGAGGTCGAGCGACCGGCCTCGGACGAGGACATCGCCGCCTTCCGTCGCTTCAATCGGTATTTCACGCGCCGTATCGGCGTCCTGGACGATCACTACCTCGGCCAGGACCGGCCGCTCGGTGAGGCCCGGCTGCTGTTCGAGATCGGTGACGGGGTGTCCCTGCGGGAGCTGCGGGGGCGGCTCGGGCTGGACGCCGGGTATCTCAGCCGGATGGTGAAGGCGCTGGACGCCCAGGGCATGGTCCGGGTCGGTGTGCCCGCGCACGACAACCGGCTGCGCAGGGTCGAGCTGACCCCGGCCGGGCGCGCCGAGGTCGCCGAGCAGAACCGCCGGTCCGACGCGCTCGTGGCCGGCCTTCTCGGCGGGCTCACCCCCGCCCAGCGGGCCGAGCTGAGCGGAGCCATGGGGAGCGCGGAGCGGCTGCTGCGGCTGGCCGGGATCACCGTCGAGACCGTCGACGGCGCCTGCCCGGACGCACGGGCCTGCCTGGACGCCTACGCGGCGGACATCGACGCCCGCTTCCCCGAGGGCTTCGACAAGGCGGCCCTGGTCCGGCCCGAAGAGGTCACCGGCGACGCCGGCGCCTTCCTGGTGGCGTACGAGGAACGGCTGCCGGTGGGCTGCGGGGCCCTGCGCCGCCTGGAACCGGGCGTGGGCGAGATTCGGCATCTGTGGGTGCATGCGCAGGCGCGCAGGCTGGGTCTGGCTCGCCGGCTGCTGGCGGAGCTGGAGCGGGCGGCGCTGGCGCGCGGCCTCACGGTCGTACGCCTGGACACACACGCCGTACTCAGCGAGGCGCAGGCGATGTACCGGGCGTGCGGATACACCGAGATCCCGCGCTACGACGACAACGTCTATGCCGCCCACTGGTTCGAGAAGCGGCTCTAGGGCCTGTCCGGCGGATCCTGTCGCGGACGCGGGGGCCGGCACGCCCTCCCCCACTGCCTCAAGGGCGTGGGGGCACCCCCAGCGGCGTTGTCGTCGGTTGCCGACGCTCCGCGTCGCCGCCCTCCTCCGCCGTGCAGCTGGACGCACCAGCCCCCGCTCACCTGAACTGGTGACGTACCGTCACTTTCCTGCGACCTGATCCGCCGGACAGGCCCTACCGGCGCCTGACGCCCGGACGATCAGCTCCCTTACGCACGCGCGCAGCCAGGCGTGGGCGGGGTCGGCGTCGTGGCGTGGGTGCCAGGCGTAGCCGACGCCGACCGCCGGGAGCGGCAGCGGGATCTCGAAGGTGGCCAGGCCGAGGGTGTCGGCCAGCGGGCGGCCCCAGTGGCTGATCAGTCCGATCAGATCGGTCTCACGCAGCACGAACAGCGAGGCGGGGTAGGTGCCGACGCTGCCCACCACCCGGCGCTTCAGGCCGAGTTCGGCCAGTGCCTCGTCGACCGGCCCGTGCTGCCTGCCGCGCCGGGAGACGATCAGATGACCGGCCTCCCCGGCGAACCGCTCGGGTGTCAACTCCCCGGTGAGCAGCGGATGTCCGGCCCGTACGACGCCCAGCATGCGTTCCTCGTACACCGTCTCCGCATGCACCTCGGGCGCGCTCGTGTCGATCACCCCGACCTCCAGGTCGGCCGTGCCCTGGCGCAGGAACGGGGCGTCCACATGGCTCTCGGAGAGGAAACGCAGCCGGATGCCGGGCGCCTCGCGGGCGGCGCGCTCGAAAAGGGCGGCGCCGAGCATGGCGGCGATCGAGTCATGGCCGAGGATCGTGAACGTACGGGTCACCGTGCGCAGATCGGCATCCCGGCCAGGCGCGAACAGGGCCCGGGCCCGCTCCACCACCGCGCTCACCTCGGCCCGCACGGCCAGCGCGCGCGGGGTGGGCACCATCTGACGTCCGGCCCGCACCAGGACGGGGTCGCCGAGCGCCTTGCGGATCCGGCCCAGGGTGCGGCTCATGGCGGGCTCGGACAGATGCAGCCGGTGCGCGGCGCCCCGCACGCTCTGCTCCTCCAGCAGCACATCCAGCGCGACCAGCAGATTCAGGTCCAGTCTCAGGTCCGGCCCGGTGGATTGCGTCATGCGCAGGTATCCCTTGTAAAGGTTGCACTGGAAAGCAGGTCAGCGGCGAGCCTACGGTGAGATCGCATCCCACACCACCCACCGAAGCTCCCGGGAGGAGCCGTGCCCCCGCACGCCCTGAAACGCCCCACCCTGCTCGCGCTGTGCGCCTGCGTCCTGGTCGCGCAGAGCATGGTCGCCGCCATCAACCTCCTGATCCCGCAACTGAGTTCGTCGCCCCTGCATCCCACGCACACGGAGATCCTGTGGACGGTGGACGCCTATGGCATCGTCTTCGCGGGCCTGTTGATCCCGGCCGGCGCGCTCGGCGACCGGTACGGCCGCAAGGGCGCCCTGCTCGCGGGGCTCACCCTGTTCGCGGCGGGCGCCGCCACGAGTGCCCTCGCCACCGGCCCGGCCGTGCTGATAGCGGGCCGGGGCCTGTCCGGCGCCGGAGCAGCGCTGATCACACCGTCCACCCTCTCGATCCTCATGCAGCTGTCCGCGCCCGAGCACCGGGCCCGCTCGATGGGGGCCTGGACGCTGTCGATCGGCCTGGGCGGCGCGGCGGGCAACCTGGGCGGTGGCCTGGCCGGGCAGTTCCTCACCTGGCGCGCCCTGTTCGCGGCGATGGTCCCGCTCGCCGTCGTCCTCGCGGTGGCCGTCTCGACCACGGTCCCGCGCACCGAACGCTCCACCCGGAGCAACCCCGACCCCCTCGGCACCCTGCTGCTGACGGCGGGCCTGGTGGCGATCCTGTTCGGCATCATCGAGGGCCCGGCCTACGGCTGGACCTCCACCCGCATCCTCGGCGCCTTCACGGCGGGCGCGGTGCTTGTGGCGGCCTTCACGGCCCACGCCCTGCGCTCCCCCGCCCCCCTCTTCGACCCGCGTGTCTTCCGCTCCTCCCGCCTCCGGGCGTCCTCGCTCGGCACGGCCGTCGGCTTCTTCGGCCTGTTCGCCCTGTTCTTCGTCAACTCGCAGTATCTGCAGGACCTCAAGGGCTTCGGCGCGGCCCTCACCGGCGTCGCGATCCTGCCGCTGCCCGTCGGCATGGCAGTCGCCCAGCGGCTGGCCACCCGCTGGGCCCACCGCCCCCGCGCGGTCATCGGCACCGGACTCACTCTGATCAGCCTCGGCCTGCTCGGCGCGTCCACGGCCGACGCGGGCACCCCCTACGCGGTGTACGTCGGCTGGCTGCTGGTCATCGCGTCCGGTACCGGCCTGTCCATGCCCGCCCTGACCCTCGGCGTGGTCACCTCACTCCCGGCCCACCAGGCGGGCCTGGGCTCCGGCCTCGGCACGACCGCCCGGGAGACCGGCGCAGCCCTGGGAGTAGCGGTCACAGGCACGGTCCTGTCGGCCCACGCCGACCTCACCTACGGCTTGGGCCCGGCCCTGCGGACGGTGGCGGTGGTGGTGCTGGGGGCCACGGCGGTGGTGGTGGCGGGGTACGGGGGCGGCGGGGCCGGGGGCCGTACGGTCGAGGCCGGGCGGGAGCCGGAGCTGTCCGGTGCGGGCCGCTCATGACCGGGGCGGCAGGGCGGCACACACTGCTGCGGCCCCGGCTCCGGGGACGACCGACGTCCGACGGCCGACGGCCGACGACCGGGACCGGCCCCGCTCCGGCTCACTCATTACGCCCTCGTCTGCGGCGCAGCGCCTGGATCCGCTCCCACTCCGTCTCCCAGAGCCGTCGCAACTCCTCCTGCCGCTCATCGGGTTCGACCGGCTCCTCCTCGCCGTCCTCCTTCCAGAGGCCCTGCTCCTTGAGCTGACGGACGTGGACGTCGATGGGCGGCTCGGGGTCGTGGTCGGAGGGACGGGGGCCCTCGGGGCCGTCGGGATCGATACGGACGAGGCGTTCGACACGGGTGACGCGGTAGCGGACACCGGCGATCGTGGTGACGTTGGAGCGGGATGCGTCGGGGCGGTCGGCGATGCGGGCGTACTCCGCGCGCTGCACCGACGAAGTCCAGCAGGTCCAGTTTCCCTTCGGGGAGGCTGTTCGGGTGCTGAACGCAACAGTCCCCGGCCGCTGTTGCAGCGGCCGGGGACCGGGAACGGATGCTGCCGGTCAGATGTGACGCGTCAGATCAGGCCGAGGGCGCGGACCGCCTCGCGCTCCTCCTCCAGCTCCTTGACGGAGGCGTCGATGCGGGCGCGGGAGAAGTCGTTGATGTCCAGGCCCTGGACGATCTCGTACTTGCCGTCCTTGACGGTCACCGGGAAGGAGGAGATCAGGCCCTCCGGGACGCCGTAGGAGCCGTCGGACGGGATGCCCATGGAGGCCCAGTCGCCCTCGGCGGTGCCGTTGACCCAGGTGTACACGTGATCGATGGCGGCGTTGGCGGCGGAGGCGGCCGACGAGGCGCCGCGGGCCTCGATGATCGCGGCACCGCGCTTGGCCACGGTCGGGATGAAGTCCTCGGCCAGCCACTTCTCGTCGTTCACGACCTCGGCGGCGTTCTTGCCGGCGACCGTGGCGTGGAAGATGTCCGGGTACTGCGTGGCGGAGTGGTTGCCCCAGATGGTCAGGCGCTTGATCTCGGAGACCGGGGTGCCCGTCTTCTTCGACAGCTGGGTCAGCGCGCGGTTGTGGTCCAGGCGGGTCATCGCGGTGAAGCGCTCGGCCGGGACGTCCGGCGCGGCGGCCTGCGCGATGAGCGCGTTGGTGTTGGCCGGGTTGCCGACGACCAGGACCTTGATGTCGTCCGCGGCGTGGTCGTTGATGGCCTTGCCCTGCGGCTTGAAGATGCCGCCGTTGGCCTCCAGCAGGTCACCGCGCTCCATGCCCTTGGTGCGCGGCCGGGCACCCACGAGGAGGCCTACGTTGGCGCCGTCGAAGGCGACGTTCGGGTTGTCGGTGATGTCGATGCCCTGGAGGAGGGGGAAGGCGCAGTCGTCGAGCTCCATCGCCGTGCCCTCGGCGGCCTTCAGCGCGGGGGTGATCTCCAGGAGGCGGAGCTTGACCGGCACGTCCGCGCCGAGCAGCTGGCCGGAGGCGATGCGGAAGAGCAGGGCGTAACCGATCTGGCCGGCCGCGCCGGTGACGGTGACGTTCACGGGAGTGCGGGTCATGGCGTTCTCCGTATGACAGCTGGCGGTGGGGCGTCCCTGCCCCGGGCGGATGATCGATCTCTTGGCGTCAAGAGAGATCCACCGGTCAGGCTATCGCGCATCCGGCATGCGAGACGTACGGGGCCCTGTGGCTCGCCCCACAAGGCGGAACCCGAGGCGGAATGCGAGGTGGAATCCGAGGCGGAACGCGCGGTGGAACCGGCAGCGGAACCGGAGGCGGCACGCGTGTCGGAACGAAAGGGCGGCCGCCCGTCCGGGAGAGGGGGAGAGGACGGAGGCGGCCGCCGGGTGGGGGTACCGGATGGCCGGACTCCCGTGGGGGTATCCCACGCGTGCCCAGGATCCGCCCCTCCATGCGCCCGCCCCCGGAATTTCACCCACCCGATTTCCCGGCCCCGCGCACCGCCGCGTACCACCCCATCCGCGCGGTCCTACTTCGTGCACCCCGTCCGCCCGGACGCCAGCGTCGCGCACGCCTTGGCCTGGGCCGCGTCCTGCACCGCGACCATCGGCGTGTACGCGATGGTGTCGCCCACGCCGCTGGTCTCGCCCGTCTGCTGGACCCGGCCGGCGGAGACCTGGACCTTGTCGCCCCGGCCGGCGCCGGTGATCCGGCCCCAGGCGGTGCCGCAGGCCTTGCTGTAGCGGACCTCCAGGGTGGTCGTGCCGATGGTGGCGGTCTTGGCGGTGGTGACCAGGTCGCCGCTGCACCCCATGGCCTCGGCGTCCTTGCCGTCGCAGGCGGAGCCGGCGCACTTGACGCCGGGCGGCGGGCTCGCGTGCGTCGCGCTCGGGGACGGCTTGGCGGCGTTCTCGTGCCGCGCACCGCCCCGGTCGGTGACGTAGAACACGGCGGCGATGACGACGAGCACACCGACGAGCCCCGCGACGAACATGATCACCCGCTGCCGGCCGGCACTCCCTGGAGCCGCGGTGTCTCCCCCAGAGGGGGTACCCCCAGCGGGCCCGGCCGCCGCTACCTGTCCCTGTCCCTGCCCGTCGTACGGGTTCGGGGTGCTCGGGGTCCAGCCGGGGCCGTAGGGCGAGGCGCCGGGCCGTGCACCGCCCGAGGCGGCGTCAGCGGCTACGCCCGAGGCACCGTCAGCGCCCACGGCGGCAGCGCCGCCCGCCCCGCTACCCGCGCGTGCGCCGGTGCCGGGGCGTGCGCTTGCCTGGGACGGGCCCTGATACCCGGCCAGGCCCCAGGAGTTGCCCCCCGAGGTCCCGCTGCCGCGCCCGGCACCGTCACGGTCGCCCGGAGCACGGCCCGCACCATCACGGTCGGCCGCCCCGCGGCCCGTGCCCTCGCGAGCGTCGGCGTCCGGGGCCGTCGGCTGGGGCGGAATCGTCGGGGAGACACCGGCCGGACCGGCGATCCCCATGGCCGCACCGACACCGCCACCCGTACGACCCGTACGACCGGACGATCCCCCATCCGTACGACCCGAGGGCCCGGCACCCGTACGACCTGAAGGTCCGGCACCCGTACGACCCGACGGCCCCTCACCCGTACGACCGGACGAGTCGGCGCCCCTGCGTCCCCAGGGGTCGGCACCCCCACGACCCGACGAGTCGGCACTCGTACGGCCCGACGGCCCCCCGGTGGCCTCCGCCGCCCCGAACTCCCCGAGTGCGGCGCGCGCCTGGGAGATGCGGATCGCCTCCATGGTGCGGTCGTGCCGCATCTCCGCCCGGCTCCAAGCGCGTTCGGCCAGCTCCCACATCGTGGTCAGATGCACGGGATTGGTGCCGGTGACCTCGGCGAGCGCGACGATCGCGCCCTTGGGTGCGAGGAGCCGGCCGCCCAGATAACGCTCCCAGGACGTCTTGCTGTAGCCCGTGCGGTCGGCGAGTGCCGCGACGCTCAGGCCGCTGTGGTCCACGAGCCGGCGCACCTGGTTGGTGAACTCCTTGATCTGCGGATCCAGATCGTCCGGCAGATCTTTCCAACGAGGCATGGCTCCCCCCTTGCTTTCCCCCGTCTTGCTTTCCCCGTCCTGGCTACCCACAAGGATGCACCGACTGAGGATCCCAGTTCCCGCAGTGGGGGCGCGCGGGAGCGTGGACGGCGCGCGGGCACCGTAGCGGAACGGTCACTTCCATGCCACAGCGCAAGGACAGGCGTTGAACAGGCAGTTCACAGGCGGAAGGCTGATTCGGGGCGGCGGTTCGTCCTTCTCGGGGGAGGGGACGAGCCGCCGTTCAGCCGCAGACCGCTCGCGGACAGCGCTACCTGTTGCTGCTGAGCGTGAAGTGCAGGGTGTCCTTCAGGAAGGGGACCACGATCCACGGCTTGGGCTGGGCCATCAGCGCCAGCAGGACGATCGCGAGGCCGAGGATGCCGTAGGTGGCGATGTCCGTGAACCGCGAACGTACGGCGAGCATGCCGACGCGGGGCAGTATCCAGCGCATGACCGCGCCGGCCAGCAGGGCGGCGCCGATCACCAGGGTGCCGGCGCGGAACTGGTCGAGGG
>NZ_CM002285.1:3583191-3586871 GCF_000497445.1 Streptomyces roseochromogenus subsp. oscitans DS 12.976
ACTGCCGCGCCGGGGCCGGGGCGTCGCCGCCCGCGGCCCGGCCGCCGCCCTCCGGTCGCGCGGTGTCCCGCGTGATCCGCGGGAAGCGGCGGGTGATCCGCTGGGGCTGTTCCTCGCCGTGCTCCGTACCGCGGGTGACCGCCCCCGCGCTCTTCACTCCGCGGGTGACCGACCCCATACCCTTCGCTCCGCGGGTGACCGCCCCCGCGCGGGCGTCCTCAGCCGGCACTGCGCTCCGCCGCCTCGACCACGTTGACCAGCAGCTGCGCCCGGGTCATCGGGCCCACCCCGCCGGGGTTCGGAGAGATCCAGGCGGCCACCTCGGTCACGTCCGGGTGCACATCGCCGACGATCTTGCCCTCGGCGTTGCGCGAGACGCCGACGTCCAGGACGGCGGCGCCCGGCTTGACGTCCTCGGCGCGGATCAGATGCGGGAAGCCTGCGGCCGCGATGATGATGTCGGCCCGCTTCAGATGGGCGGACAGATCGCGGGTGCCGGTGTGGCACTGGGTCACGGTGGCGTTCTCGCTGCGCCGGGTGAGCAGCAGCGGCATCGGCCGCCCGATGGTCACGCCACGCCCGACGACCACGACCTCGGCGCCCTTGATCTCGACTCCGTGGGCTCGCAGCAGGCTGAGGATGCCGTTGGGGGTGCAGGGCAGCGGCGCCGGCTCGTTCAGCACCAGCCGCCCGAGGTTCATCGGGTGCAGGCCGTCGGCGTCCTTGGCCGGGTCCATCAGCTCCAGGATGCGGTTCTCGTCGATGCCCTTGGGCAGCGGCAGCTGGACGATGTAACCGGTGCAGGCCGGGTCCTCGTTCAGCTCGCGGACGACCGCCTCGATCTCCGCCTGGGTCGCGGTGGCCGGAAGTTCACGCTGGATGGAGGCGATGCCGACCTGCGCGCAGTCACGGTGCTTGCCGGCGACGTACTTCTGGCTGCCGGGGTCGTCCCCGACCAGGATCGTGCCGAGGCCGGGCGTGACGCCCTTCTCCTTCAGCGCCGCCACGCGGGCGGTCAGATCGGACTTGATCGCGGCTGCGGTGGCCTTGCCATCGAGAATCTGGGCGGTCATACCCCCATCCTCGCGGATGACCCGGCCCGGGTTCCAATCCGGGTGGCCGGACGACGTACCGCAATGTCAGCAGATGATCAATGATGTTGCACTTGCACAACACCTGGGTCGTCCGGCTGGACAAGTCGGTAACCGGTCAAGAACCATGAACAGCACAGTGCAGCGGGCAGCTCAACGGGGGGACGGACCGCATCTGTAGAAACTCTCCTCCGTGCAGTGCCGCTCCTCGTCCCCAGCACTCGAAAAACGGAGGAAATACCGCCATGAGCTTTGGCGACCCGAACAACCCCTACGGGGCCCCGCAGGGGCAGCAGCAGGGCTACGGCTACCCGCAGGGCCAGCAGCAGCCCGGATACGGCTACCCGGCCGCCCCGCCGGTCCAGCAGCCGTACGGCGCCGGCGCCCCGATGACGACCATGCCGGGCAACGTCAACACGGCCCGCGTGCTGCTGTGGGTGATCGTCGGTCTTCAGGTCATCGGCGTGGCGATATTCGCCATCGGTGCCGCGGCCATCGACAAGGTCAAGAAGGACAACTCCATCCCGGCGCTGTCCAACTACCCGGTGGGCGTGCTGTGGGCCTTCGCGGTGCTCGCGCTCGTGTGGCTGGTGTGGGCGGCCGTCCTGGCCTCGAAGTTCACCACCGGTGGCAACGGCCTGCGCGTCACGACGCTGGTCTTCGGCATCATCACCGCGGTGCTCGCCCTCTACCCGTTCACGATCGCGGGCATCATCCACCTTGTCCTCGGCATCCTGATCGCCTGCTTCGTCGGCGGAGCCAACGGCAAGGCCTGGTTCAACCGTCCGCGGTACTGAACCCGCCCGCGCGACAGAACAGTTCGCGCCATTCCGCGCCGAGGGCCGTGTCTCACCCGTCCAGGGGGAGGCACGGCCCCGGTGTCTCCCCCTAGTCTGACTGGCGTAGCCGTACCGGCCGGGGTGGCCGTCAGGCTCGGGGAGACGCACTTTGTACAGCATCATCGTCGTACCTCCGCCGTCCCCGGAGGACCGACCGCACCGCAACCAGATCCGGCTCGCCCCCGGTGAGCGCCTCACCTTCGGGCGGGCGTCCGGCAATGATCTGACGATCCCGCACGACGGGGTCTCACGCCGGGCGGGCGAGCTGAGCGCGCAGGGCGCGTTCTGGATACTGAGCAACCTGTCCGCGCACCAGACGTATGTCGTGGAGAACCCGGAAGGCGCCGGCGAGCACATCAAGGTCGGCCCGGGCCGGCTTGAGGCGCCCATCCCGTTCGAGTTCTCGCGGATCGTGCTGCCCGCCGCCGGTGACCTGCTGACCATCGAGGTGTGGGCGCCGCGCCACGACTACCTGCGCGACGGCGACGGACCCGACGGCGACCCCACCGCCCCCGCCTTCTCCGTCGACCGCACCAAGCGCTACTTCGCCGTCCTGGCCGCCCTGTGCGAACCCCGGCTGCGCGGCGACCCGCATGCCCCGCTGCCCACCGTCGACCAGGTCGTCGACCGGCTGCGCCCCGCCTGGCCGGCCGCCTCGCGCACCTCGGTGCAGTGGAACATCGACTACCTGGCCGTGAAGCTGCGGCTCAAGCCCGGCCCGGACACCGCGGACACCGGTCCCCGCCTCAACGGCAAGAAGGAGTCCCTGGTCTCCCTGGCACTCCGCTTCGACCTGGTGCGGGAGGACGATCTGCTCGTGCTGTCCGAATCCGGATCCCCGAGCCGGACGGCCCGGTGACCGAGCCGTACGCCGTGCCGGTGCCCAGGGGCTACCGGGTGGGCGTCTGGGAGGTCCGCGAGCCGATCGCGACGGGCGCCTTCGGCAGCGTGTACGGCGCCCGGCGCACCGGAGACGGTGAGGGTGAACTGCCGCGCACGGCCGCGCTGAAGTTCCTGCCCACCGGCACCGGCACCCCACGCCAGCTGGCCCACCTGCGCGAGCTCATCGAGCGCGAGGTCGACCTGCACCGCCGGCTCAGACGGCCCCGGCTGATCAGGATGTACGAGACCCTCGTCGTCGACGACCCGGCCCGCCCCGAACTCGACGGCGCCACCGTCCTCGTACTGGAGAAGGCGGCACACTCCGTGTCCGCGCTGCTGGACACGGAACCCCGCCCGGCCGCCGGTCCCGCCCTCCTCGCGCAGATCTGCGAGGGCCTGGCCCAGTTGCACCACGCCGGCTGGGTGCACGGCGACCTGAAACCAGCCAACGTACTGCTGATGAAGGACGGTTCGGCGCGGCTGACCGACTTCAACATGGCGGCGGAGCTGGAGGGCACGCACGCGTACACGCCCGCCTTCTCCACGCCCGACTACACGCCCCCCGAACTCCTCTGGTCGGAGATCGGCGAACGCGGCCGCCGTATCCGCCCGTCGGCGGACGTCTGGGCCTTCGGTGTCCTGGCGCATCTGGTCCTGACGGACTCCTTCCCCCTCCCCGGAGGCACTCCGACCGCCCGCCGCGACGCGGCCGCCGCGTACGCCCGCGGCACCGACGAACTGCGTCTGTCGCCGGAACTCCCGGACGCCTGGCGGGAGATCGTGCGGGACTGTCTGGCCCGTACGCACGCCGACCGTATCGGCACGGACGCGCTGTTGCGCCGTGTCGAGTCGGCCGCCGGGACGGGTC
>NZ_CM002285.1:3587051-3600317 GCF_000497445.1 Streptomyces roseochromogenus subsp. oscitans DS 12.976
GGCCGCGACGGCCGCCGTGGCGGCCCTCGGCTACGGCGTCAGCACCTGGGCGGGCGCCTCCGGACCCGGGCACGGCGGCAGTACCGGGCAGCCGGCCCTCGCCTCCTACGGTGCCTCGGAGCTCCGTACCGACAAGGGCGTGCCGGCCGTCTACCGCAAGCTCATCGTCGACTCCGCTCATGCCTGCCCCCATCCGGACGTCACTCCCGCGCTGATCGCGGCGATGCTGAAGGCCGGGAGCGACTTCGACCCCGACCTCTCCGATCCCGGCCACCAGGAGTTCGGCATCGCCCGCTGGACGCCCCGCGTCCTGCGGTGGTGGATGCGGGACGACGGCATCCCCGCGTCGGCGACCCCCACACCTCCGCTGTCCCCCTCCGTGTCCATCCAGGCCATGGGCCGCTACCTCTGCTTCATCGATCCGCATCTCAAGGTCGGCTCGGGTTCGGACAAACAGATGCTGATAGCGGCCGCCTACGAGACGTCGTACAGCAGGGTGAACGGCTTGGGCGGCGGCATTCCCCCGGAGTACCGCGACTACTGCACCCAAGTCGGCCACTGGCTCAAGGAGTACGCGCCCCCGGGCAAGAAGTGACCCTCAGACTTCCGAGGTACCGGCACGGGGATACGGCTGCGACGGTGGAACCACTCCGCCGGGGCCACCGTGCCACGGCGGAGCGACCGAACCACTCGTTCACATGGGGGAATCGTGAACATCGCCAAGCCCGCAGCGCTGCTCGTCGCGGCCACCGCCCTGCTCGCCGGCTCCACGGTGGCGGCCACCGCCGCCACACCGGACGGCGTCCGGGTCACCGGCATCCAGGCCACGGCCGACCAGGTCCTCGCCGGCCACCCGAAGGCGCTCTCGGCCTCCGCCGACAAGGTCCAGTACGACGGCCTGACCCTCACCAAGGCCCCGAAGGGGAAGGTCACCGCCAAGGACCTGGACTGCGCCTACGGGCACCTGTGCATGATCGTCAAGGGCACCAAGTTCGACTTCTACAAGTGCCAGACCTGGACCGTCAACAACTGGACCGGGGACGGCCCGTTCACCAACAACCAGACGCCGGGCACGGTCGCCAGCTTCTACAACCAGGACGGCAGCACCCGCTGGACGTCGACGGCGTACGAGGCCGGCACGGCGACGTGGGACCCGATCTACTCCCTGCGTCCCTGCTGACCTGACCTAACAGACTCGACGGCCTCCGGCTCCCTCGGGGGAGGGCCGGAGGCCGTCGATGAATGCTGTCCAGGTGAGAGCGGGGAAGAGGAGGACGGGGCCCTGCGGGTTCTTGGAGTCGCGGACGGGGACGAGGGCGGGGAGGGCGTCGGCGACTTCGACGCACTCGCCGCCATCCTCGTTGCTGTAGCTGCTCTTGCGCCAAGCGACAGAGTCCGGATCAATCCCCTTGCTGCGCTGCATCTCTGTATGTCCTCGCTGCTTCTTCCCCTCTGTGTATACCAGCGGCGGGGCGTCGGCGAAGGTCATGATCTTGGCCATGGCGTGAGCGAGCGGGGACCAGGGGGTCGTTTCCGGAACGACCTGAAGAACACTCTGGGTGGACCGAATCACGTCGAGGATATGCTCCACCTGCTCGGCCATCGCCGCTGGGGGAAGCGGGGTCCTCCGGATGACCGACTCGTTCAGGATCCCCCAGTAAGTGGGCCGGTCCTCGCGCTTCCACAACTCCGCACGCGCCAACCGTGCGCGGACACGCTGCTCGACCACCTCCGGTGGCGTCTCCGGGCCCCCGTACTGCATTCGGCCCCGGCAGTACGCCCCGGTCTGCAAAAGCCCCGGGATGGCATTGGGCACCCACTCCTCCAGCGTCAGCGCCTGTTTCTCCATGTCCGGGACGTCCGCGGAGTACCACGCATGCCCCACCCGCCGTGCCTTGACGACGTCTTCACACCGCCGCTCGAAAAACCCGTCCGTCTCCAGCCGCCGATCCACATGCAGGGCCAGATCCATCGGCATCCCCCTCTCCCCGCGTTCGATCTGGCTGAGGAACGAGATACCCCGGAAACTGCCCTCGACCAACTGCTCCAAGGTCAGCCCGGCTTGCTCTCTCCTGTAGCGCAACTCCGCGCCGTAGAAGCAGGGAACGCTCACCGAAGCGTCGGGATCCTTCTTGGGAGGCACAACGCACCACCGCTACCAGTTACCGTGCGCAACCGAAACCTCTTCCACGCTACGGCAGCTGACGCCACTCTGTGAGCGATTCGTCACAGAAAGGCACACGGCCATGGAAACCACCGTCGTACAACTCCGCGACGCCCTGAAGGCGAACGGCATCACGCTGCCCTCCCTCGGCGTGGACCTGGTGACCTTCGCGAGCGCGTACGCCAAACCGCTCATCCACCTCGGCAACTGCGACCAGGCGACTGCACAAGCCCTGACCGAGGCGCTCAACGAGGCTGCCGGCCGGTGAAACCGCTGACGCTCGAACTGCTCACGCTTCCCAAGGCCGTACCGGAGGTCCGCCGAGCCGTACGCGAGCATCTGAACGACACCCCGTGCCCCGGACTCCAGCTGTGTGTAAGCGAGTTACTGGCCAACGTGATCAACCACGTCGGCGAGGGCACGCCGGTCACCGTACGGCTGACCCGCCTGGAAGGTGACCGCACCCGCCTCGAAGTGACCGATCCTGACGCCCGCGCCTGGCTCGTACGACGACGCCCCGGCGTCCCCCGCCCCACCTGCTCTGAGCCACGGCCCCGCCTCGCTGCATGGCGTGCGGACCTGGCTGCTCATGCCTTGGCGCTGATGCCGGGCCACCCCGGCCCGGCATCAGCGCCGGCCAATCACTCGTACCGTCAGTGGAAGAAGTGGCGCGTGCCCGTGAAGTACATCGTCACGCCCGCCTTCTTGGCGGCCTCCACGACCAACTCGTCGCGGATCGAGCCGCCCGGCTGGACGATCGCCCGGACGCCGGCGCCGATCAGGATCTCGGGGCCGTCGGGGAAGGGGAAGAAGGCGTCGGAGGCCGCGTAGGAGCCGCGCGCCCGCTCCTCGCCGGCCCGCTCGACCGCGAGCTTGCAGGAGTCGACGCGGTTGACCTGGCCCATGCCGACACCGACCGAGGCGCCGTCCTTGGCCAGCAGGATCGCGTTGGACTTGACGGCCCGGCACGCCTTCCAGGCGAAGGCCAGTTCCTTCAGCTCCGCCTCGCTCAGCGCCTCGCCGGCCGCCAGCGTCCAGTGGGCGGGGTCGTCGCCGTCGGCCTGGAGCCGGTCGGCGACCTGGAGCAGCAGACCGCCGTCGACCTGCTTGGCCTCGACCCGGTTGCAGGGCGCGCCCGGGGCCTTGAGGACCCGGATGTTCTTCTTCTTGGTGAGGGCCTCCAGGGCCCCCTCCTCGTAGTCCGGCGCGACGATGACCTCGGTGAAGATCTCGGCGACCTGCTCGGCCAGCTCCTTGCTGACCGGCCGGTTCACGGCGATCACACCGCCGTACGCGGAGACCGGGTCGCAGGCGTGGGCCTTGCGGTGCGCCTCGGCGACGTCCGAACCGACCGCGATACCACAGGGGTTGGCGTGCTTGATGATCGCGACGCACGGCTCGTCGTGGTCGTACGCGGCACGGCGGGCGGCGTCCGTGTCCGTGTAGTTGTTGTACGACATCTCCTTGCCGTGCAGCTGCTCGGCCGCCGCGAGACCGCCACTGCCGTCGACGTAGAGAGCGGCGGGCTGGTGCGGGTTCTCGCCGTAGCGCAGGGTGTTGGCGCGCTCGAAGGTGGCGCCGAGGAAGTCCGGGAAGTGCGACTCGTCGGCGGGGGCGTACGAGGACGCGAACCACGAGGCGACGGCGACGTCGTACGCGGCGGTGTGCTGGAAGGCCTCGGCGGCGAGCCGCTTGCGGGCGGCGAGGTCGAAGCCGCCGTCCTTGACGGCCGCGAGGACGTCGGCGTACCGCTCGGGGCTGGTGACCACGGCGACCGACGGGTGGTTCTTGGCGGCGGCGCGGACCATCGACGGGCCGCCGATGTCGATCTGCTCCACGCACTCGTCGTCCGAGGCCCCGGAGGCGACGGTCTCGCGGAACGGGTACAGGTTCACGACGACGAGGTCGAACGGCTCCACGCCCAGCTCGGCGAGCTGCTCGCGGTGGCTGTCCAGCCGCAGGTCGGCGAGGATGCCCGCGTGCACCCTCGGGTGCAGGGTCTTCACCCGGCCGTCCAGGCACTCGGGGAATCCGGTCAGCTCCTCGACCTTGGTGACGGGGACGCCGGCGGCGGCGATGCGGCCTGCCGTGGACCCGGTGGAGACCAGTTCCACCCCGGCCTCGTGCAGCCCGCGGGCCAGCTCTTCCAGCCCGGTCTTGTCGTAGACGCTGACGAGCGCGCGGCGCAGGGCCCGCTTGCCGCTCTCGGCCGTGACGGTGCTCTCGGCGGTCACAGGATTACTACCTTTCGTCCCTCAATGCGATGGCCGTTGCGGGCGATCCGCCCCACGACCTCGACGAGCAGCCTTCGCTCGACTTCCTTGATGCGCTCGTGCAGCGCGCTCTCGTCGTCCTCGTCCCGGACCTCGACCACGCCCTGAGCAATGATCGGGCCGGTGTCGACGCCGTCGTCGACGAAGTGGACGGTGCACCCGGTGACCTTGGCGCCGTACGCGAGCGCGTCGCGGACGCCGTGGGCCCCCGGAAAACTGGGGAGGAGGGCGGGATGGGTGTTCACGAACCGCCCGCCGAAGCGCGCGAGGAACTCCTTCCCCACGATCTTCATGAACCCGGCGGAGATCACGAGGTCGGGCTCGTACGCCGCTACGGCGTCGGCGAGGGCGGCGTCCCACTCCTCACGGCTGTCGTGGTCCTTGACCCTGCACACGAAGGTCGGCAGCCCGGCCCGCTCGGCGCGGGCCAGCCCCTCGATACCGGTGCGGTCGGCCCCCACGGCGACGATCCGTGCGCCGAACCGCTCGGCTCCGGTTCGCTCGATCTCGTCCAGGAGCGCCTGCAGATTGGTACCGGATCCGGAGACCAGCACGACGAGGCGCTTGACCGCGGGGCCAGCGGGGGTGGCGGCCACGATGGGGCCCTTTCTCGGGTGGCGACGGTTCCGGCCGGCGCTTCGTAGCTCGCTCTGTACATTCATACGAATGCTTCGCGCCCTGTGATACGGGGAAGTCTACGAAGCGGTCGACCGTCAGCAACGATACCGGCACACGGGAAGGCCCCCACGGGACGGGGGCTTGGCCGGAAGGTAGCGTTCGCAAGGAATCACGAAGGGGCAGCCTTGGGAACGCGGTGGTCGTACGGTGCGTTGTCGGGGTGGAAGCTCATATCGGACAGCCGTATTCACCTAGGGGAAGACGCTCTTTTGATGCCCGATCGCAGCCTGCGACTCCTCACGTTCCCTCCGCACCCGCTCCAGGGAGGCGAGCGTGGCACCGCCCTGCTGCGAGAACGCCCGACGTCTCCTCCGGAGGCCGGGCGGAGCGATGTGGGTCAGGGTGGCCAGGGCGGGCACGGCGGTCAGGCCGGCCGGGACGATGTCGGACGAAGCGGGGGTCAGCAAGGCGACGGTCGCGGGGGGAACGGACGCGCGGGTGACGGTCGCGGCGACGGACAAGGGGGCGGGCAGCAGGACGACAATCCGTTCGCGCCGCCGCCCGAGGGTGCCCCGGACCGGCCCTGGCAGCCCCGGCACCCCGAAGGTTCCCAGGGCCACGGCCATGGTCACGGTCCCGGGAGTGGCTCCCCGTGGGGCGGCCAGTGGAGCGACCGCCAGCCCGGACGCTCCCCCGGCGGCTTCGGCGAGCGGCCCGGCGGTGGCCCCCAGGGTCCCGGCGGCCCGGCCGGCCCCGGCATGCGCTGGGACCCGACCGACCCCGCCCAGCGCCGCGCGCGCTACGCACTGCTGTCCGGCATGTGGGCCGTCTTCTTCGCGCTGTTCAGCTGGCCGTACGTGGCCCTGCTGCTGGGTGTGCTCGCTCTGTACTGGGGCACCAGCGCGCTGCGTGCCAAGCCGCGCGGCACGAGCCCGGACACCCCGCCGGCACCCGGCACCGCGCGCCCCCAGACGACAGCGGCCGTCGGCGGTCTCCTCACGGCCTCCCTGGCCCTGGTCCTGGTGGCCTCGACCTTCACGGTCCAGTTCGTCTACCGGGACTACTACACCTGCGTCAACGACGCCCTCACCCACGAGGCCAAACAGTCCTGCGACCGCCTGCTCCCGCAGCAGCTGCGGGGCGTCCTGGGGGTCGGCAACAACTGAGGCCCCGGCCCACGTGACTCCGGACTCAGGTCCGCACAGGGTCTGGATTCGGGTCCGCGCAGACTCCGGACTCGGGCCCACGCGGGCTCTGGACTCGGGCCCACGCGGGCTCCGGACTCGGGTCCGCACAGGGTCTGGACTCGGGTCCGCGCAGGCTCCGGACTCGGGTCCGCACAGGGGCTGGACTCGGGTCCGCGCCCGGCTCCAGCTCGGGCGGGTGAGCGTCTGTGGGGGCTGCGGGCAGTCGCGCCGCTGGGATGGCGCCCCCAGCAGAGGCCGGGATACCGCCGTAGCTGCGAACACCCGTGCCGCTGGGACGGCGCCCACCCCAGCAGCGACCATCACATCCGCGTAGCTCCGGGCAACCGCACCGCCGGGACGGCGCCCACCCCGCAGAGACCGGGATACCGCCGTAGCTGCGAACACCCGTGCCGCTGGGACGGCGCCCACCCCAGCGGGGGGCCAGGATGCCGCCGTAGCCACGGGCAGTCGTGCTGCTGGGGCGGGCCCGGCCCGCAGAGAGCGGTGCCCCGCGAGCGCCGGTGAGCGAAACGGCCCGTTGGCCGGCGGCAGTACCCCGAAGGTTCGGGGAGGGTCAGTGGGGCGGTGTGTCAGGGGGTTCCAGGGTTTCTGGTGGCGGGTCGGTGAGAGCGGCTGGAGGGGGCGGCGCCGGAGCGGTGGGGCTTGCCGGAGCTTCGGTCGGGGCGTGCGGGTCGGCAGGTTCTCGTAGAGCCGGCCGACGGGAGACGCGTGCCAGGTCGTCGGCCAGGTCCGAGGGGAACGGGTCGTCGGCCGGGAGGAAGTCGTACAGCTCCTCCTCGTCGCCACCGGTCGTCCCGGACGCCGTCTCCGGTCGCGCGGAATCCTTTCCCTTGCCCGAGGCCTTGCCCTTGCCGCCCTTGGCCGTCGCCTTGCCCTTGGCCGTCGCCTTGCCCTTACCCGACTCCTCAGCCTTGCCGCCCTTCGCCGACTCCTTGCCCTGAGCCGCTTCCTCGCCCTCGGCCTTGGCGGTCTCCGTGCCCGGACCCGCTTCCGTGGCCTTGGCCGCATCCTCCGCCTTCGGTTCCCCCTCTTCCATCTCTTCCGTTCGGTTCCGCGTCCGCAGTCCCCACACCCGCCACCCCCGCACCACGAGCGCCACCGGCATCGCGAACGCCGCCGTCCACACCCCCGCCGCTCCCCCGGCCTTCCACCACACCGGCCCGAAGCTGGCCAGCGCGGCGACACCCAGCGGCCCGCCCGCCAGGTCGGCGAGCAGGGCGAAGGCCGCCGCGCAGACCGCCGCCGTCAGCAGCACCACCCCGGCGGTACGGAGAACCGACCAGCGCGCCGAGACCGGTGCGCCCGGCTCCGCCCAGTCCATGGCCCCCCGCGCCACGAACCACCCCGCCGTCACGCCAGCCGCCGCCGGCACCACGCCCGCCGCCCAGTTCAGCAGCGTCCCGGCACCCGGATCCGGCACCGCCGCCAGCAGCGGAAACGGCGGCAGCAGCGGGGCCGGATCGGAGGCGAACGGGTGCACCAGATGCCCGGCACCGAGAAGGAACCCTGGGCCGAGCGCGTAGGAGGCGGCCCACACCGCCGCGTTGGGGATCAGCGCCATACCAAGCATCAGCACCGCGAACCGCCCCGTCCACCCCTCCGTCAGCTGCAGGAAGGACACCCGCGCCAGCTCGCCGTGCCACACCAGCGACACCCCGAGCAGCAACGCACCGCCGCCGCAGAGCACCGCCATGGCCGCACCGGTGGCCCGTACGGCCGTACCCAGCCGGGCGCGCGCGTCCGCGCCGAACACCAGCCGCCGCACCGGCCCCGGCACCACCACCAGCACCCGGAGCACCGGCTCGCGCGGACTGCCGTAGGCCGACCACACCCCGGCCGCCGCCGCACCCGCCGCGACCAGCGGCAGGCATACCGTCACCCCGGCCCACGACGGCCGCAGTTCGCCGTCCGAGCAGTACAGCGCGATCGCGGCGCCGACGCCGAGATAGCCGAGGACGACCCCGGTCCACACCGTGCTCGCCGGTACCGGCGGCGGGCCGTCGGCGTCGTCGGGCGGGTCCACCGCGTCCCTGGCCGCCCGGTACACCCGCCACACGGGCAGCGCCAGCAGCAGCAACGGCGTCACACCCACCGGCATGGGCGCCCCGGAGAGCGTGTCGGTGCGGACCAGTTCGACTCCGTGCGCCAGCAGCCACAGCGCGGCGGCGACGTGCAGTGCGCCGCCCGGGCCGCTGTCAGGGTACGGCGAGCTGACCCACAGCACCATCAAGAGCGCGGCGAACGAGGCGACGCCGAGCCCGGCCGCGACGGCGCCGCCCAGGAAGCTCGCACCCAGTCCGGGCTCGCGGTCCCGCATCCGGGCCAGCAGGGGCGACAGCGATGTGCGGTGAACGGTCATCAGATTCACGCGCTCCATGCTCCCAACGACACGCGCTTTCCCGTCGTAACAGGCGAACCCCCGATGTGTCGCTCAATATGTGTTTATCTGCTTTTTCGTACGAAAGGGTGCACAGTGACGAAGCTGACGCAGGATCAGCCCCTGACGGCGCCTCAGGCCTTCGACGCGCTGTACTCATTCTGCGCCCCCGCCCTCGTACGCCAGACCTATCTGCTCACCGGGCGCCGGGAGCTGGCCCGCGAGGCCGTGGAGCGGGCCTTCCAGCTGGCCTGGCAGCGTTGGCCCGAGGTGGCACGGGACCGGGATCCGGGGAGCTGGGTGCGGGCGGTGGCGTACGACTGCGCGCTCTCGCCGTGGCACCGCTTCCGCCCCCGGTACCGGCACACGGAGCCGCCGCCCGCCGACCCGGCCGACCGGGCGCTGCTGGACGCCCTGCTGCAACTGCCGCCGTCGTACCGGCGCACGCTCGTCCTGTACGACGGTGTGGGCCTCGATCTGCCGGAGACGGCAGCGGAGACGGAGGCCAGCACGCCGGCCGCCGCGCGCCGGCTGACCCACGCCCGTGAGGCGGTGGCCGCACGGCTGCCGGAACTGACCGACCCCGGCGAGCTGCACCGCCGGCTGCTCGGACTGGCCTCGACCGAGCGGCTGCGCGCGGCCGAGCCGGAGCCGGTGCGGTGCGAGGGCGAGCGGCGGAGCATGTTTTGGACCCGGGCGGCGATCGCGTTCACGGGGACGATCGTCGGTGCGACGACGCTCACGCTGTGGACGGCGCCGACGCATTTCGAGGCACCGATCGCTCCGGCTCAGGCGGTAGAGGGGGTTCCGCCGGTCGGGATCATGGGGCCACTGCTCCCGATGGGGCCGCTGCCCCCGAAGGAACAGGCGCGGCGGGCGAAGGTGCGGAGCACTGCAGCGGGGAGACCGGATCGATTGGCACCGCTGGCTGGATGAGCGGCGATTCGTCTCCCTGCGGATGCCGTCTGCCGGGCGGGGGGTGCGGGCGCGTGCGGGTGGGTGGGGGTGCGGGCGCGCTGTGGCTGGTCGCGCAGTTCGTCGCACCCCTCGGGGAACAGCAGTGCCGTCGACTGCATGAACGCCGGTAGGCCCGCCCCAGCCAACGGGACGGGCCTACCGGGAGTGGGCTGGGAAACTCAGCCGCCCAGGATCTCGCGGGCGAGCTTCGCCGTCTCGGTCGGGGTCTTGCCGACCTTGACGCCCGCGGCCTCCAGGGCCTCCTTCTTGGCCTGTGCGGTGCCGGAGGAGCCGGAGACGATGGCGCCGGCGTGGCCCATGGTCTTGCCCTCGGGCGCGGTGAAGCCCGCGACGTAACCGACGACCGGCTTGGTCACGTTCTCCTTGATGAACGCGGCCGCACGCTCCTCCGCGTCACCACCGATCTCACCGATCATCACGATGAGCTCGGTCTCCGGGTCGTCCTGGAACGCGGCCAGGGCGTCGATGTGGGTGGAGCCGATGATCGGGTCGCCACCGATGCCGACGGCCGTCGAGAAGCCGATGTCACGGAGCTCGTACATCATCTGGTACGTCAGCGTGCCGGACTTCGAGACCAGGCCGATGCGGCCCGGCTTGGTGATGTCGCCCGGGATGATGCCGACGTTCGACTGGCCCGGGGTGATGATGCCGGGGCAGTTCGGGCCGATGATGCGGGTCTTGTTGCCCTTCTTGCCGGCGTACGCCCAGAAGGAAGCCGTGTCGTGCACGGCGATGCCCTCGGTGATGACGACGGCCAGCGGGATCTCGGCGTCGATGGCCTCGACGACCGCGTCCTTGGTGAACTTCTCCGGCACGAAGATGACGGAGACGTTGGCGCCGGTGGCCTTGATGGCCTCCTCGACGGTGCCGAAGACCGGTACCTCGGTGCCGTCGAACTCCACGGTGGTGCCCGCCTTGCGCGGGTTCACGCCGCCCACGACGTTCGTGCCGTCGCCGAGCATGAGCTTGGTGTGCTTCATGCCGGTGGCACCCGTCATGCCCTGGACGATGACCTTGCTGTCCTTGTTGAGCCAGATAGCCATGGTGTGTTGTGTCCTCGTCCTGAGTGCTTACTTGGCGGCGTGGGCCAGCTCGGCGGCCTTGTCGGCCGCGCCGTCCATGGTGTCGACGCGCTGCACCAGCGGGTGGTTGGCGTCCGTGAGGATCTGTCGGCCCAGCTCGGCGTTGTTGCCGTCGAGGCGGACGACGAGCGGCTTGGAGACGTTCTCGCCGCGGTCTTCCAGGAGCTTCAGGGCCTGCACGATGCCGTTGGCGACCTCGTCGCAGGCGGTGATGCCACCGAAGACGTTCACGAAGACGGACTTGACGTCCGGGTCGCCCAGGATGATCTCCAGGCCGTTCGCCATGACCTGGGCGGAGGCGCCACCGCCGATGTCCAGGAAGTTGGCGGGCTTGACACCACCGTGGTTCTCACCGGCGTACGCGACGACGTCCAGGGTGCTCATGACGAGACCGGCGCCGTTGCCGATGATGCCGACCTCGCCGTCGAGCTTGACGTAGTTGAGGTTCTTCTCCTTGGCGGCGGCCTCGAGCGGGTTGGCCGCGGCCTTGTCGTGGAGCTCCTCGAAGTCGGGGTGACGGAACTCGGCGTTGTCGTCCAGCGACACCTTGCCGTCGAGGGCGATGACCTCGCCGGAGGCGACCTTCGCCAGCGGGTTGACCTCGACCAGGAGGGCGTCCTCCTTGATGAAGGTGTCCCACAGCTTGACGAGGACGTTCGCGACCTTGTCCGCGACCTCGGCCGGGAACTTGGCGGCCGCGACGATCTCGCGGGCCTTGGCCTCGTCCACACCGTCGATCGGGTCGATCAGGGTCTTGGCGACGGCCTCGGGGCGGGTGGCCGCCACCTCCTCGATCTCCACGCCGCCCTCGACGGAGGCGATGGAGAGGAAGGTGCGGTTGGCACGGTCGAGGAGGAAGGAGACGTAGTACTCCTCGAGGATCTCCGGAGCGGTCTCGGCGATCATGACCTTGTGGACCGTGTGGCCCTTGATGTCCATGCCGAGGATGTCCGTCGCGCGGGCGACGGCCTCGTCCGCGGAGGCGGCCAGCTTGACGCCACCGGCCTTGCCGCGACCACCGACCTTCACCTGCGCCTTGACGACGGACTTGCCGCCCAGCCGCTCGGTGATCTCGCGCGCCGCCTCAGGCGTGTCGATGACTTCACCGGCCAGCACCGGTACATCGTGCTTGGCGAAGAGGTCCCTCGCCTGGTACTCGAACAGGTCCACGCGCTTCCGTCCCTATCAGTGATCTCGCGGTTCGTTGGATGCGTGGGCGTGCCGCGAAGGGCAACGTGACGTCCGCTTGTCACAAGGGAGGCGCACACGGTGTCCGAGCGCGCGGCATGTCCGTCTCGCAGGTTATCGCCGCTTGCGGGGGCTCCCTAAATCGAGGGTCACACACGAGCGGTGATACCTGTCACATGATGCCGAATTTCCTGGCACGGCGTGCCGATGGATCAGGGCGGAGCTGGTGCGGAAGAGGGGCAGATCGGGGCCGGATCGGAGCCGGATCAGGGGCAGACCGGGGCGGATCGGGGCCGGATCAGGGGCAGACCGGCGGCTTCGGGGGCTTCGGGGTGATGTGTGAGGCCTCACCGGGCTGGGGTTGACCCGGTGAGGCCTCGGGGACGGCCCCGGTGGTTGCGGGGCCGGGGCGGTTGATCCCCACCCCAATGGGGACCACCCGCCCGGGCCGCGGGGCCCCGGCCGGACGGACCGACGGAATTCGGCCGTCCGGGTCCGGCACCCCACGGAGCGTTTCGGGGCTGTCAGCCCTGGTATCGGATGCCCGATGCAGCGCCCCGCACGCCGTACGGGTCCTGAAGGTGCGCCGTCGGTACGGCCGTACGGGTGACCCCTTCGGCTCCGGCGACGGCGTGCCCGGCGAGCGGACCGCCGGTGTCCCGGACCGTGCCCTGGAGGTCGTACGCGAAGGTCCCGGCCTGCTGAGCGAGCGGCGCGGCGGTGCCCGTGACACCCTCCGCGTAAGGCCCGGTCTCACCGGCGATGCCGTGGGCCAGGCCGGCCGTGCTCCCGCCGATCCCGTCGGCGACCGGCCGCACGGTCCCGGTGACCTGGCCGGCCACGGGCGTCACGGTGGACACGACGGTGCCGGCCGCCTGGTGCACGGCCCCGGTGGCGGTGCCGGTGAGGGGCGTGGTCGCACCCGTGACCCCGGCCGCGAAGGGCGGCAGCTGCGCGGTCATGCCCTCGGCGAAGTCCCCGGTCTGCCCGGTCAGGCCGTACGCGAGCGGCGGTACGGCACCGACGACACCGTCCGCGAAGGGCCGCACGTCAGCGGCCACGCCGTGACCGAGGGCGCCCGCGTCGACGACGGCCTGTCCGGCGACCGGCACGACACCGTGCACGACACCGGCGGCCACCGGCGGCAGCACGGCCTCCGTGGCGTTCTGGGCAACCTGTCCGACCAGCCCGCCGGCGTACGACGTCGCGTCCGCGGCCACCGGCCGCACATCACCGACGGCACCCATGGCGACCCCGTGGACCCCGGAGACGGCACCCTCGGCGGTCCCGTACCCACCGGAGACGGCGCCCTCGGCGACTCCCAGCACCCCGGAGACGGCGCCCCCGGCGACTCCCCGCACGGCGAAGGCGGTGTCCT
>NZ_CM002285.1:3601070-3609966 GCF_000497445.1 Streptomyces roseochromogenus subsp. oscitans DS 12.976
GCCCTGCGCGCCGGCGACGGTCTGCTGCGCCGTCGTCCGTACGACACCCTCGACGCCCTGCGCCTTCGCACGGGCGGCCGCCTGCGTGACCTGGAGCTTGGTCTGGGCGGCCGCCAGGGCCTCCTCCACCTCGGGGGCGAAGGAGGAGAGCGGGCCGAAGAGGTAGTCGATCTCGTCCTGAGCGGTGCCGTGTGCGGCGGCCTGGGACACGGTCGAGGCGGCGTGTGCGGCCGCGTGGGTGACGTGACCGGTGACGTGCGTGCCGTCGGCCTGGACACGGGCCTGAGCGTGCGCCTGCGCCTTACGGGCCGCCTGGGCGCCCCTGACGGCCTCGGCGCCCCGGATCTTCGCGGCGGCCGGAACCTTGGCGTCGACGTAGCGGCGGGCCTGGTCGTCGGTTCCGGTGGCGCTGCCGGTGATCCGCGTCGACTGCAGGGACTGCGTGGCCTTGGCGGCGTTGTCCGAGACGGTCGCGGTGGTCGAGGCGGCCGTGCCGGTCAGGCCGGAGACGGTCTGTCCGACGGTGTTCTGGACGCCGGAGACGGTGTCGTGAACACCGCTGAGAACGCCGTCGACCGTTCCGGCGACGGAGTCGGTGCCCGCGTCCGGTGCGGACACGGAAGTGCTGGACAGTTCGTCGGCACTGGCGACGGACGAGCCGAGCGCCCATGCACCGGTGACCCCGGCGGCTATCACGATCGAACGACGGATGTTCTTGTTCATTGCGTGCGTCAAGTCCTTCGAAAACATCTGGATGCAGCTGAAAGCAGCTGAAAGCACCTGGAAAGAGCCGGAAACGGCTAGGGGTTCCGTCCGGAGACCGCTGAACGCGAGACGTGTGAGCGCGGATTGCGCTGATCACTGGGGGCCGGACGGAAGGGCAGACCTGTTCCGCCCCCGCGCGACAGGTCCGTGGCGGGGAGGTCGGCCGTGCTCTCTAGCCGGGGAAGACGGGGATGTCCCGGTGCCGTTCCCGGGTGCGGGGCGCGTCGACGCGCGCGGTGGCGCCGGGCGCGAACCGCAGGGGCGCCCGGTCGTCGAGGGGGAGGGCGTACGCGTCACCGTGGCCGGACACGTTGCCGTCGGCAGCCTGCTTGCCGAGCACACCGTCCGGATCCCCGGCGGGCGCGGACCGGCCGGGGGCACCCAGGGCGGCGGTGCCGTGCCGCACCAGGGCGTGCGCCACGGGCTGCGGCACGGAGATGGCCTCCGGGCCGTACCCGGCGACCGGCGCCGGTGCCCCGACGGCGGCACGGTCCGCGTGAGCGTGGGTGCGGGCGCCGGCGTGCCGCTGTTTCTGCCCCGCTGGGGCGAACACCGTCGCGTCACCGTGCCCCTGTGGGCGAGGCGCCGTCGACTGCGGCTCCGACGCCAGCTGGACGGCCGCGGCCGGGACTTGGGTCAGGCCGGGCAACGCCAGGGTGGGCGCGGATGTCCGCGGCTTCTCGACGGCTCGGGCGGCCGTGGCGTCGAGGGACCGGAAAACGGAGGCCACCACGTCGCGTACCGGCGTGACGGCCTGCGTGACGGCCTGTTCTACGACCTTACGCACGGGAGCGACGACCTGCTTACCCACTCGGTGCTGAGGAGCGGCAGACCGCTCGCCGGCCTCGTGCACGGGGGCGGCGACGCGCTCGGTGACCGTGCGGACCGCCCGCACCGGGTTCTCATGGCCGGTCTCTCCGAGCCGCGCCGAAGTCACCTTCGCCGGCAGCGGGGTTCCGTCGGCCGCGTGCGCCTGTTCGCCGCAGAGGAATCCCAGCGCGAACAGTCCGCCCACCAGCACTGCCAGTTGGAGCGCACGCCGTCCCGCCGCCGTACGCAGCACGCGCACGGTGGTACCAAGGAGGGCTGCTGGGAAGGTCAAGGAGGCGGACATCCTCGGATCGGCACGGCACGGGCTCCACCGATCCTTGCACGACACGCCCGAAGCCGCGCAACCCCCCCTTATCCATGGGTAGTCATGTCCGTTTTCCTCTCTTCTGTATCGGTCTTCTGTATCGCTCTTCTGAATCGGTCTTCTGAATCCCTCTTTTCCCGTGCCCCTCCTCTTCCTTTTCCGTACCCTCCACTTTCGTGCCCGGCGTCACACGGTGTCCGGTATCGGCAGCGGCCGCTTCTCGAGTGCCGCGGCCATGACCTCAGGGAACAGATCGGGCGTACAGGCGAAGGCCGGTGCACCGAGCGCGGCGAGCGCCGCCGCGTGCTCCCGGTCGTACGCAGGCGCGCCCTCGTCCGACAGTGCGAGCAGCACCACGAACTGCACCCCGGACGTCTTCATCGCCACCACCCGCTTGAGCATCTCGTCACGGATACCGCCCTCGTAGAGGTCGCTGATCAGCACGACCACGGTTTCTGCGGGCCGGGTGATCTGGGACTGGCAGTAGGCCAGCGCCCGGTTGATGTCCGTACCGCCGCCGAGCTGGGTGCCGAACAGGACGTCGACCGGGTCGTCCAGCTGGTCGGTGAGGTCGACCACCGCCGTGTCGAAGACGACCAGCCGGGTGCTGATCGACCGCATGGAGGCGAGGACCGCGCCGAACACGGACGCGTAGACCACCGACGCGGCCATCGACCCGGACTGGTCGATGCAGAGCACGACCTCCTTCTTCACCGACCGCGCGGCGCGCCCGTATCCGACGAGCCGTTCCGGCACCACCGTGCGGTACTCGGGCAGGTAGTGCTTGAGGTTGGCCGCGATGGTGCGGTTCCAGTCGATGTCGTGGTGGCGCGGCCGGCTGATGCGCGCGCTGCGGTCGAGGGCGCCGGTGAGGGTGGCACGGGTACGGGTCGCAAGCCGCTTCTCCAGGTCCTCGACGACCTTGCGCACGACCGCGCGTGCCGTCTCCTTCGCCGTCTCCGGCATCGCCTTGTTCAGCGAGAGCAGCGTGCCGACCAGGTGCACGTCCGCCTCCACCGCCTCCAGCATCTCCGGCTCCAGCAGGAGTGAGGCGAGGCCGAGCCGGTCGATGGCGTCGCGCTGCATGACCTGGACGACGGAGGAAGGGAAGTACGTGCGGATGTCCCCGAGCCAGCGGGCCACGGACGGTGCCGAGGCACCGAGTCCCGCTGAACGGTCTCGGCCCGCCTGCGGTTTGTCCCCCTTGCCGTAGAGCGCGGCGAGCGTGCCGTCCATCGCCGCGTCCCGGCCGGACAGCGCGCATCCGGTGCCGTCGGCCTGGCCGCCGCCGAGCACCAGCCGCCAGCGCCGCAGCCGCTCCCGCGCCGGATCGTCCATGTCCGCCGCCGGCATCGACTCGCTCCTCATGTACCCACCCCCGCAAGGCTGTTGTCGTCCCTCGTCTCGAACGCGTCGTCCAGTCCGAGCAGCAACCGCAGCACCGGCAGTACGGCGTCGGCGCGCTCGGTGTCCGGCTCGGCAGCGAAGCCGGGTGTCACGGCGCCGTGGGCGGCCCGCCGGGCCACCCGGTCTCCCGGTCCGCACCGGACCAGTTCACCGAGTGTTCTGCGCACCCCCGGCTCATACGCCGCGAACGTGCGCCGCAGCAGCGGCAGTACGTCCGTGAACGCCTCCGCCGGAACCCCGGTCAGCCAGCTGTCCACCAGGCCGAGCAGCCGCTCGTCGTGCACCAGCAGCAGCCCTCCCCCGCCGCCGACGAAGCCCTCGATCCAAGCGGCCGCGTCGGCGGGCGGCGTCCCCGGCGACAGCGCGAGCCCCATCAGCCGCGCGGCCTCCTCGGAGCGCAACGCGCCGTCGTCCAGCAACAGCCGCACCGCCCGTCCCCGAAGCACGCCGGGCACGCTGTCCCGCACCGACAAGGTCCGCAGCACGGCCCGCCAACGGTCCCGCAGATCGCCTCGTCCGGCACCGGAGCCGTCGTACGTAGCTACGGGCAGTCGTGCGGCTGGGGCGGCACGGGCGGGCGCGGGAATACTGGGACCGGCACCCACGCCCGCACCGGCGTCGGCTGGCTCTTTCCCACCGGCACCCACGCCCGGGCCGCCCCGGGCCCCGGCACCGACGCGCTCCACCGCGCCCGCACCGGCACCGGCACCGGCACCGGCACCGGCACCGGCCAGCGTCTCTGTCAGGAGTCCCACCGCCGTGTGCACGGCGTCCACATGGCCGCGCATCTCGTCCGCCGCGTCCCTGTCGAGCGCGGCACACGCCGGGGGCAGGCCGACGAAGATGCGCTCGGCGAGGCCCGCGGCGACACCGGCCAGCGCACCGGTGTCCGTGCCGCGTACGTCGCCGTAGCGCAGGGAGCGGACCAGGGCGGGCAGGGCTTGGGCGAGATGGCCGACGTCCGCGTCGAGCGCCGCCCGGTCGGCGAGCACCCGCATGACCACCGGCAGGGCATCCGGCAGACCGGCGAGCAGGCACTGCTCGGCGAGCGCGGTGATGTCGGCGAGGGCGCCCGCGCCGGTCGCGTCCGCCTCGGCCTTGGCCTGCGCAGCGGCCAGTACGGTCGTCCCCCACACGCCCGCCTCGGCGACCCGCACCGACAGCTCCGGCTCCCAGCGCAGCCGCCAGGTCTCCCGGAACGTGCCCGTGCTCCCCCGGGACCGCGCGGGCTCGCCCCAGCCGACGCCGAGCAGCCGCAGCCGGTGCAGCAGCCTGCTGCGGCCGGCGTCGGTCTCACCCCGCAGGTCCAGCTCCAGTTCGCGCTCCAGCGCCTCTGGTTTGAGTCGCAGCGCACGCTGTTGCCGGGCCAGATCACGCTGCAGCGGCACCGCCGGCGCAGACTCCGGGACCTCGCCGAGGACGTCCCCGACCACCAGCCGGTCGTGCACCAGCGCCAGCGGCACGTCCGAGCCCTCGCCCATCACCGCGCGCACCGCGTCGATGGTCTCGACCAGCCCGGGCAGCGGGCGGCCGCGCAGCGCCGCCAGGGTCTCGGCGAGCCGGACGGCCTCGATGACATGGGCGGAGGAGACGATCCGGTCCTCCTCGCGCAGCAGCCGGGCCACCTTGGTCAGCCACCGCTCGACCGGCCGGTCCGGGGCGTGGAACAGATGGCCGTACCAGCCCGGCGAGTCGATGCCCGCGCCGTATCCGCTGGACCGGGCTAGCCGACGGTGGGTCCAGGGCACCCAGGTCAGGTCGGTCTTGACCTTGGGCAGCCCCTTCAGCAGGGCCCGGTCGGCGGCGACGGTGGTCCTCTCGCGCAGCGCGGGCACATGCCAGGCCCCGCAGACCACGACCACCTCGTCCCCGAACTCCTTGCGTGCCGCGCGCAGTCGGAGCCGCATGTGCGCCTCGCGGACGAGGTCCCGGGCGTGCCCGCCCGCGCCGTACCGCTCGCGGAGCGCGCCCATGGCCTCCGCCAGCACGGCGAACGGGGCGTAGGGATCCCGCTCGCCCGGGCCCCGGTGTTCGACGACGTCCTCCCACCAGCGTTCGGGATCGTCGTATCCGGCGGCCCCGGCGAGCGCGGCGAGCGGGTCGACCCGGACCTGCTCCCCGCTGTCCCGGCCCTCATCGGCGCACCGGTTCTCATCGCCGTCCCGGTTCCTGTCGGCGTCCCGGCTTTCGCCGGCGTCCTGTGGATCCCCGGCGGTCTCCGCGGCACCGGGTCCGGCGGGCGGTCCGGACCCGGCGGGAGCCTCCTCCGGCCCCCTCCCG
The DNA here is from genome assembly GCF_000497445.1 of Streptomyces roseochromogenus subsp. oscitans DS 12.976. Taxonomy (NCBI): domain Bacteria; kingdom Bacillati; phylum Actinomycetota; class Actinomycetes; order Kitasatosporales; family Streptomycetaceae; genus Streptomyces; species Streptomyces roseochromogenus. The sequence goes on from NZ_CM002285.1 coordinate 3,606,658, forward strand.
CCCTCCTCCCAGGCGAGCGTGTGCGCGGCCGGCAGGTCGATGAAACGGGCCGGGACGCCGTGCTCCAGGGCCCAGCGGATCGCCACCCATTCGGGGCTGAACTCGGCGAAGGGCCAGAAGGCCGAGCGTCCCGGCTCGTCCACGGCATGGGCGAGCAGGGCGACCGGGGGCCGCAGGTCCGGGTCGGCGGCCAGCGGGATCAGTGCATCGGCCTCGGGCGGGCCCTCGATCAGGACGACGGCCGGCCGGGCGGCGTCGAGCGCGGTGCGCACCGCGCGGGCGGAACCGGGACCGTGGTGCCGCACCCCCAGCAGGAGCGGCCCGGAGTCATGGGCCTTGGGCCGGCGCGTGTCGTTCATGCGCTCACCTCCCGGCACGCGCGGTAGAAGTCCGTCCAGCCCTCGCGCTCGCGGACGACGGTCTCCAGGTACTCCTGCCAGACGACCCGGTCGGCCGCCGGGTCGCGCACGACGGCACCGAGGATGCCGGCGGCGACATCGCCCGGGCGCAGCACGCCGTCACCGAAGTGCGCGGACAGGGCGAGGCCGTTGGTGACGACGGAGATCGCCTCGGCCGTGGAGAGCGTGCCGCTGGGCGACTTCAGTTTGGTGCGGCCGTCGGCGGTGATGCCGTCGCGCAGCTCGCGGAAGACGGTCACGACTCGCCGGATCTCCTCGATGCCGTCGGGCGCGGCCGGCAGGTCGAGGGAGCGGCCGATTTGGTCGACACGGCGGGTGACGATGTCGACCTCGGCGTCGGCGCTCCCCGGCAGCGGCAGCACCACGGTGTTGAAGCGGCGGCGCAGCGCGCTGGAGAGGTCGTTGACACCCCTGTCCCGGTCGTTGGCGGTGGCGATGAGGTTGAATCCGCGGACCGCCTGGACCTCCTGGCCCAGCTCCGGGATGGGCAGGGTCTTCTCGGACAGGATCGTGATCAGCGTGTCCTGCACGTCGGCCGGGATGCGGGTCAGCTCCTCCACCCGGGCCGTCATGCCCTCGGCCATGGCGCGCATGACGGGACTCGGCACGAGGGCGTCGCGGCTCGGTCCGTGCGCGAGCAGCTGCGCGTAGTTCCAGCCGTAGCGGATCGCCTCCTCTGGGGTGCCGGCCGTGCCCTGCACCAGCAGGGTCGAGTCACCGCTGACGGCGGCGGCCAGGTGCTCCGACACCCAGGTCTTGGCGGTGCCGGGCACGCCGAGCAGCAGCAGGGCGCGGTCGGTGGCGAGCGTGGTGACCGCGACCTCGACGATCCGGCGCGGGCCCACGTACTTGGGGGTGATCACCGTGCCGTCCGGCAGGGTGCCGCCGAGCAGATACGTCGCCACCGCCCACGGCGACAGTTTCCAGCGGGCCGGGCGCGGGCGGTCGTCCTGCGCGGCGAGCGCGGCCAGTTCGGCGGCGAAGGCGTGCTCGGCGTGCGGGCGCAGCGCCTGTGCGCTTTCGCCGTCGCTCGGTTCGGCGGTGGTCGGTCGCACGGATGTGGACGTGGCAGACGTAGACGTGGCGGACGCAGACGTGGCAGACATGGCGGACATGGCTGAGGCCCCCTCCAGCTCGGCCGGTTCGGATCTGGCATCCACCGTGCACCACGCCACTGACAATCGCTCTGACCTGCGCAAATGCCCGCACCCGGCCGAATGTCAGTGGCGGGACCTACCGTCGGTGGCATGACTGAGCAGGGGGTGCGCTGGAGCGCGGAACAGGTGCTGTCACTGGCGCCTGACGCCGCGTCACGCACAGCGGGAGGCAAGCTCGGCACGGCCGGTCCGTGGTCCGAGGCGGGGAGCGGAGAGGGGACGGTGTGGGGGCTGTGCAAGGGCAGTGGCAGCAGGCCGTATCAGACGGTGGTCGATCTCACGGACGCGGCCGGGCCGGCGTACAAGTGCAGTTGCCCGAGCCGTAAGTTCCCGTGCAAGCACGCGCTCGGACTGCTTCTGCTGTGGGCGGGCGATGACGGCTCGGTGCCGGCGTCGGCCGAGCTGCCGGACTGGGCCGAGCAGTGGCTCGCGGGCAGACGCGAGCGTGCCCAGAGCAAACAGGCGCGGGGCGAGGGGAGTTCGGGGTCCGCAGCCGCCGATCCCGAGGCGGCGCGGCGGCGGGCCGAGCGCCGGGCCGAGCGGGTCACCGCGGGCGCGACGGAGCTTGAGCAGCGCCTCGCCGACCTGCTGCGCGGCGGCCTGGCCACGGCCGAGCAGGCGGGGTACGGCCTGTGGGACGAGACGGCGGCCCGCATGGTCGACGCACAGGCCCCCGGACTCGCCGCACGGGTACGGGAGTTGGGGGCGATCCCGGCGTCCGGCGCGGGCTGGCCGGCCCGGCTGCTGGAGGAGTGTGCGCTGCTGCACCTGCTCGACCAGGGCTGGCTTGGCCGCGACCGGCTGCCGGACAGCCTCGCGGCCACGGTCCGCTCCCGGCTGGGCCTGCCCGCCACGGCGGACGGAACGCCGGTCCGCGACCACTGGCTGGTTCTCGCCCAGTACGACACGGTGGACCCGAAACTGACGACGCGCCGGATATGGCTGCACGGCTCCGCGTCGGGCCGCACCCGGCTGCTGCTGTCCTACGGCGCGGCCGGCCGGGCTCCGGAACTGTCCCTGCCGGTGGGGCTGGCCCTGGACGCGGAGCTGTCGGCCTATCCGGGTGCCGGTCAGTCCCGGTCCGCCCTGGGTGAGCGGTTCGCCCCGCCCGTGCCGGCCGCGTTCCGCCCACCGGGCACGACCACGGCCGAGGCGGCCGCCCGGTACGGCGAGGCGCTGCGCGACGACCCCTGGCTGGAGTCGGTCCCGGTGACGCTGGACCGGGTGATACCGGTCCCGGACGGCGACCTGTGGCAGTTGACCGACGCCGACACGGACTCCGCCCTGCCGCTGGCCCGGGCCGCCCGCTCCCGCCCCGGCCTGTGGCGGCTGGTCGCGCTGTCCGGCGGCGCCCCGGTCACGGTCTTCGGTGAGTGCGGCCACCGCGGCTTCACCCCGCTCACGGCCTGGCCACAGAGCACGGGCGAGGCGATACCGCTGTGCTGACGGCTCCTCCAGAAAAACGACGCCGACAAAGCGACACCGGCAATCGGACCGACGCAGGGAAGGGAACGCGATGAACGGGACGCCCTCGACCGACGCGGCCACCGCTGCCACCACGGCTACCGCGGCCACCCCCAGCTCCTGGGAAGACCTGGTCACCACCGCTCTCCTCGGCACCGACCGACGCCCCGCCGCATACGGCGGATCCGGCCGGGAGGCCCCCCTGGCGCTGCTGGACGAGGCCGCCATGGCGACCGTACGGCGGCGGGCCGGGCTACGACCCGCACGCG
>NZ_CM002285.1:3610866-3645942 GCF_000497445.1 Streptomyces roseochromogenus subsp. oscitans DS 12.976
GGTTCGCCCTGCGTGCGGCCCCCGGCGGCGGCGCGGCACTGCCTGACCCCGAGGACGCCGAGTCGGTGCGCCGGCTGTGGCAGGAAGGCCTGTTCGCCGAGCGGGCGGCCCTGCTGGGCGCGCTGCGCACCGGCACGCCCGCACGCGCGCGTGAACTGCTGGCGTCGACCTGGCCCACGGAGCGGGCAGAAGACCGGCTGATGTTCCTCGACTCGCTGCGCACGGGCCTGTCCGCCGCGGACGAGCCGTTCCTGGAGCAGGCGTTGGGCGACCGCAGCCGCAATGTGCGGGCGACGGCGGCGGAACTGCTGTCAGCGCTGCCCGCTTCGGCGCTCGCCGCGCGCATGGCCGTACGGGCCGCGGCGTGCGTGGCCCTCGACCGTACGGAGGACGCGCCGGTGATCGTGGTGGAACCGCCGCTCGAGTGCGACTCCGGCATGGAGCGTGACGGTGTGGCGAGCACGCCCCCCGCGGGCAGAGGGGAACGGTCATGGTGGCTGGGGCAGTTGGTGGAGTCCGCTCCGCTCGGCACCTGGCCGGGACGGCTCGGCGGACGGACGGCGCGCGAGATCGTGGCACTACCGGTGACGGACGGCTGGCGGGACGAGCTGCACGCGGCCTGGTGCCGGGCCGCGGTGCGGCAGCGGGACGCCGAGTGGTCGAGGGCGCTGCTCGGCTCGCCGTCGGCGCCGGAGGCCGGCGGGCCGGGCGCTGTGTCGCTGGCCGAGCGGGCGAAGCTGCTGGCCGCCCTGGAACCGGCGGAACGGGCGGACTGGGTGGCCGGGTTCATCGCGACACATGGCCTGTCGGAGGCGTTCCAACTGCTCGGGGTGTGCGCGGTGCCCTGGGCCGTGCCGCTGGGCCGGGCGGTCGTCGACGCGCTCAACATCGCGCGCGATGCGGGCAGTTACCCGTGGAGCTTCAGCGGCGTGATGGGGCTGGCCGAACGCTGCCTGGATCCCGCGGAGGCCGTCCGGCTGGAGGGGCTGCTGGCGATACCCGACGAACGGGAGGACGCCGCGCCGGGGGCCGGCGGGTACTGGGCGGAGGCGTTCCAGCGGCTGGTCACCACGTTGCGGTTGCGGGCGGACATGGCCCGCGAGTTGGCCCCGGACCAGCCCCCGCTCATCCAACCGTCGGTTCAGCCCCCGGACGCAGCCGCCTGACGGACGTTCTCCCGCACCCACTCCACGATCGACGCGGTCGTCGCACCCGGCGTGAAGATCTCCGCGACGCCCTTCTCCTTCAGCGGCGGGATGTCCTCTTCCGGGATGATGCCGCCGCCGAAGACGAGGATGTCCGCGGCGTCGCGCTCCTTGAGCAGGTCGATCACCGCGGCGAACAGCGTGTTGTGGGCGCCGGAGAGGATGGACAGGCCGATCGCGTCGGCGTCCTCCTGGATGGCGGTGTCGACGATCTGCTCCGGCGTCTGATGGAGCCCGGTGTAGATGACCTCCATGCCGGCGTCGCGCAGGGCGCGCGCGATGACCTTGGCCCCGCGATCGTGGCCGTCGAGCCCCGGTTTGGCGACCACCACGCGGATCGGACCGGCTGCCACACCCATCACTGCCTCCATCAAACGACCACGGAAGCGATCGCTTCCATCCGTAACGACAAGTACCGCACTTTTGGCGCGTCCCGCCACCGCCGCGAAGTGAACGAACGTTATCTCCAGCATCCCGCAACCGGCAGTTTTACGGTGCGCAGCGAGGGGGAAATCACATGATGGGACATGAGGGCACACGGGGGATCGAGCCGTCCTCGGGTGTGCCGACTGGAGGTCGGCCATGAAGGTCACCGGGGTAATGCCGCTCTTCCTCCCGTTCTGCCGCCGGCTGTGGCCCGGCAGACTGACCGGACTGTCCGTTGCGCTGCTGAAGGCAACCGCCCTCGAGGCCGCGATCCTGGCCGGCCATCTCCTGCTGTATCCGACCGGCCTCACCCAGGAGCGCCACTCCCCCGCCCCGCCCACCCAGGGCGGCACCGCCCAGCTGCCGGTCCGCTCCGGCCCGCCGGTGGTGCTGCTGCACGGTTTCATCGACAACCGTTCGGTGTTCGTGTTATTGCGCCGCAACCTCGCCCAGCACGGCGGACAGCGCGTCATATCGCTCAACTACTCCCCGCTGACCTGCGACATCCGCGCCGCCGCCGAACTGCTCGGCCGGCACATCGAGGAGATCTGCGAGCGCACCGGCAGCGACCGGGTCGACATCGTGGGGCACAGCCTCGGCGGGCTGATCGCCCGCTATTACGTGCAGCGCCAGGGCGGCGACCTGCGGGTGCGCACGCTCGTCACGCTGGGTACGCCGCACTCCGGGACCAGTGCGGTACCGCTGGCCAACGCCCATCCCATCGTGCGCCAGATGCGGCCCGGTTCGGGGGTGATCGAGGAGCTGGCCCGGCCCGCGCCCGGCTGTCGTACGCGGTTCGTCAGCTTCTGGAGCGACCTGGACGCCGTGATGGTGCCGCTGGAGACGGCCTGCCTGGAGCACCCCGATCTCGACGCGCAGAACGTGCGGGTCACCGGCATCGGACATCTCGCCCTGCCCGTCCACCCCGCCGTCGCGGCCGGGATACGCGAGGCTCTCGACACGGCGCACCACGGGGACCGCACGGCCGGCGGTCTGACGGTGGCGTGACGTGACATGCGGGTGACGAACAGCCGTCACACATCGAACGCCAATCGAACTCTCGGCCAAACTCATGCCTGGCGCCCCCGAAACACCGCCGAATGCCCGTTTCCCGCCAACGCGAAACCAGCTGAAGATTGTCGCGCCCAGGTACCGGCGGGTACAGTCGCCGCACTGCTCTGGCAGCCCCTGTTGTCGAGGCGAAAGAGAAGTTGGTGAACGATCGTCACCCGTCGGGGGTCATGACGACCCCGGCCCGGGCTTCCGACGCCTCCGCCGCGCACTACGCGCCGTACGGAAGCCATGAAGCCCCCTACGGTGACTTCACCACATACGGCGACTACGGCACCACCGGTTTTCCGGACGGCACCGGTTCCTTCTCCACCGACCCGCTCTTCGGCAGCCTGCCCGGTCGGCAGGGCACCGGCGCGTACGACACCACGCAGTGGCAGACCGGCCCGACCCCGCACTACGACCCGTACGCGGCCCACCATGCCGCCTACGGCTCCGGCGTCCACGACGCCACCGCCTGGACGGTCCCCGCCCAGGCGACGGGCCATGACATCAGCGGCCAGTGGGACGCGACCGCGTGGCTGCAGCCCGACCAGTCCGGTGTCGCCGAGCCGACCCAGCAGTGGGAGTGGGGCACCCAGACCTTCGAGTCGGGCACGTACGACGCCACCCAGTGGAACTCCGGCGGCCAGGCCGTGCCCGCGCAGGCGCAAGCTGCCGAACCGTTCGACCAGCACGCCACCAGCACCTTCGCACAGGTGCCGTACGAGCAGCGGGCGCCGTACGAGGACCAGGCACCGTACGAGGACCAGGCGCTGTACGCGGACGGGACGCCGTACGAGGACAGCGTCTTCGGTGAACAGCCGTCCGGGGACGACGAGTCAGGTGCCACGGGCGTACTGCCCGCCGCGACCGATCTGCTGGACGACCAGGAAGAGGCCACTCCGGCGCCGGCGAGCCGCGCCGGCTCACGCACCGCCGCGCGTTCCCGCCGTCGTACGCCCGCCAAGCGCTCCGCGCTGCTGACCGTCGCCGTGCCCTCGGCCTGTGTGATGGGGGTCGCCGGGATCGCCGCCGCCTCGGTCGGCGCCCTGACCGACGACAGCACGGACACCACCGCCTCGGACGCGCACGCGGTCAAGCCGTCGGTCGCCAACAGCAAGCTGGACTCCCAGCTCACGACCCTCTCCGCCGGCGCCGAGAACTTCGCCGACCGGGCGAGCCGGACGCAGGAGCGGATCGACCTCAAGAACCAGCAGGCGCAGGAGAAGAAGAAGGCGGCCGCGGCGGCCGCGCTCAAGGAGCGGATGCGCCCGAAGTTCGTGCTGCCGGTCACGCAGAAGGGACTCAGCGCCTACTTCGGCCAGGCGGGCGTGAACTGGATGTCCGTGCACACGGGCATCGACTTCCCGGTCTCCTACGGCACCACGGTGATGGCCGCGACCGACGGCGTCGTCTCCACCAAGTGGAACAGCGCCTACGGCAACATGATGATCGTGACGGCGAAGGACGGCACGGAGACCTGGTACTGCCACCTGTCCAGCTACCAGGTCTCCTCCGGTACGAGCGTCAAGGCCGGCGAGCCGATCGCCTACTCCGGCAACTCGGGCAACTCCACAGGCCCGCATCTCCATTTCGAGGTGCGTCCCGCGGGCGGGGCGGCGATAGACCCGTTGCCGTGGCTGCGGAGCCACGGACTCGATCCGACCTGAGCATCCAGCGGGCCCTCGCCGACGGCGAGGGCCCTTTGACTTACAGCTTCTCCACCGGCGCGTACCGCAGCAGCAGGCGCTTCGGCTTGGTGTCGCCGAAGTCGATGGTCGCCTCCGCGTTCGCGCCTGTGCCCTTCACGGCGACGACCGTGCCGAGCCCGAACTGGTCGTGGGTGACCCGGTCCCCGACGGCCAGCGCGACCACCGGCTTCTCCGCCGTGCGCCGCGTGGCGAACCCGGACGCGCCCGACGCCGAGGAGCGCGAGCGGGTCGAGGACAGCGAGGCCGCGATCCCGGAGGCCGGTCCGGAGGACACCGGTGCCGCCGCTCCCGTCCGCTTCCACTCCACATGGGCGGGCGGGATCTCCTCCAGGAAGCGGGAGGGCGGGTTGTACGACGGCTGGCCCCAGGCGCTGCGCATCGCCGAGCGTGTGAGGTAGAGCCGCTCCCGCGCGCGCGTGATGCCGACGTACGCCAGGCGCCGCTCCTCCTCCAGCTCCTTGGTCTGGCCGAGCGCGCGCATGTGCGGGAAGACTCCGTCCTCCATGCCGGTCAGGAAGACGACCGGGAACTCCAGGCCCTTGGCGGTGTGCAGGGTCATCAGGGTGATGACGCCGGAACCGTCCTCGTCCTCGTCGGGGATCTGGTCGGAGTCGGCGACCAGCGCGACCTGCTCCAGGAAGTCGGCCAGTGTGCCGGCCTCTCCCTCCCCGCGCTCCTGCTCGAACTCCAGGGCCACGGCAGCCAGTTCCTGGAGGTTCTCGATGCGGGTCTCGTCCTGCGGATCGGTGGAGGACTGCAACTCGGCCAGATAGCCGGTGCGTTCGAGTACCGCCTCCAGGACGGTCGCGGGTCCGGCGCCGGACTCGACGATCGTACGGAGTTCCTCCATCAGCGTGTTGAACCGCTTGACGGCGTTGGTGGAGCGGGCCGCCATGCCATAGGCCTCGTCCACGCGCTTGAGCGCCTGCGGGAAGCTGATCTTCTCGCGCTGGGCGAGGGCGTCGACCATCGCCTCGGCGCGCTCGCCGATGCCGCGCTTGGGGACGTTGAGGATGCGGCGCAGCGGGACGGAGTCCTCGGGGTTGGCAAGGACGCGCAGGTAGGCGAGGACGTCCCGGACCTCCTTGCGCTCGTAGAAGCGGACACCGCCGACGACCTTGTAGGGCAGGCCGACGCGGATGAAGACCTCTTCGAAGACACGGGACTGGGCGTTGGTGCGGTAGAAGACCGCGACATCGCCCGCCCTGGCCTCGCCCGCGTCGACCAGGCGGTCTATCTCGTCGGCGACGAACTGGGCCTCGTCGTGCTCGGTGTCGGCGACGTACCCGGTGATCCGCGCGCCCTGGCCGGCGTTGGTCCACAGGTTCTTCGGGCGGCGGGACTCGTTGCGCTCGATGACCGCGTTGGCGGCGGACAGGATGGTCTGCGTGGAGCGGTAGTTCTGTTCCAGCAGGATCGTCGTCGCGTTCGGGTAGTCCTCCTCGAACTGGAGGATGTTGCGGATCGTCGCGCCGCGGAAGGCGTAGATCGACTGGTCCGCGTCACCGACGACACAGAGTTCGGCGGGCGGGAGATCGTACTCGCCGGGCGGGGTGTCGCCCTCCTCGGCGGAGCGTTCCCCCGTGCCGACAAGTTCCCGTACCAGTGCGTACTGGGCGTGGTTGGTGTCCTGGTACTCGTCCACCAGGACGTGCCGGAAGCGGCGGCGGTAGTGCTCGGCGACGTCCGGGAAGGCGCGCAGCAGGTTGACCGTCGTCATGATCAGGTCGTCGAAGTCGAGTGCGTTCGCCTCGCGCAGCCGCGACTGGTAGAGCGCGTAGGCCTGGGCGAGGGTCTTCTCGAAGCCGTCGGCGGCCTGGGCGGCGAAGTCCTCCTCGTCGATCAGCTCGTTCTTCAGGTTGCTGATCTTCGCGCTGAACGACTTCGGCGGGAAGCGCTTGGGATCGAGGTCCAGGTCACGGCAGACCAGAGCCATCAGGCGCTTGCTGTCGGCGGCGTCGTAGATCGAGAACGACGAGGTGAAGCCGAGCTTCTTGCTCTCCCGGCGCAGTATGCGCACGCACGCGCTGTGGAAGGTCATCACCCACATCGCGTTCGCGCGCGGGCCGACGAGATGCTCGACGCGCTCCTTCATCTCGCCGGCGGCCTTGTTGGTGAAGGTGATCGCGAGGATCTGGCCCGGGTGCACATTCCGCTCGGCGAGCAGGTGGGCGATGCGGTGGGTGAGCACACGGGTCTTGCCGGAGCCGGCGCCGGCGACGATGAGCAGCGGGGAGCCGGCGTGCACGACCGCGGCGCGCTGGTTCTCGTTCAGCCCCTCCAGGAGGGCGGCCGCGTCGAGCGCGGGGCGCGGGGCGCCGTCGCGGTAGTAGGCGTCCCGGTCCGGCGGCGCGTCGAACTTCCCGCCGAACAGATCGTCCGGAAGCGGCTCCGGAGCGTGATCGTCCTCGGGCGGTGGCGGTTGCTCCTCCTCGTGCCCGCGAGGGGTCTGGAGGTCCGCCAGGAAGCTGTCGTCAAAGAGGCTGCTCATCGCTCTCCGAGTCTAGGGCGCCCCACCGACAACCGGTCGCCGTCCCCGGAACATGGCCGGTTCGAGCGAGAGTTGATCTTCACAGCCGCCGCAGAGCCCATCTCCCGCTCACGCTGCGGAACGACCCGATGACACAGCTGTGAAACCGCCCCCAGGTCACAAAAATGTATCGGACATATCACGCACCAACCTTCACAGGAGTCACACGAGTTGGCTAGCGTGCGATCGGGCCGTACGACCCCTACCGGCGAACCTCGCCGGGCCGCACGGCCTCCGCCGAGTCCGGCGTGCCCGCGTGGCGCCCGGAGCCGGGGACCCACCGATCCTGGGGTGAATCGGCCGACTCCCGCCCGGGACGACGCCGTAGGGCAACCCTTCCGAACCGCCGCCCGAACCCGACAGCTAACCCGGTAGGCGGCCCATTGGAAGGAGTCGCCTCCCTTGGCGTCGCATCGCAAGCCGCGCCCCGGCGGGACCATCGGGGCGGGCCTCCGCACCCCCGCCCTCGCCACCGCCGCCCTCACCTCCATGGCCGTGCTCTCGCAGAGCGCCGAGGCCGCCCCGGGAACCGATCACGCCAAGCCGAGCCTGGAGGAGGTCGAGAAGAAGGTCGACGACCTCTACCGCCAGGCCGAGTCGGCGACTGACAAGTACAACGCGGCCAAGGAACGCACCGGCAGACAGCGGGGACGCGTCGACGCGCTCCGCGACGACGTCGCCCGGCGCACCGAACGCCTCAACAAGGCCCGCGAGGAGCTGGGCTCCTTCGCCGCGGCCCAGTACCGCTCAGGCATGGCCGCGCCCCCCACGGCCACTTTCCTGCTCGCGGACAACCCGCAGGACTACTTCGACGAGAGCCAGCTGATGAACCGGCTGACCTCGCGGGAGAAGAGCGAGGTCGACGCCTACATAGGCGAGCAGGCCGCGACCATGAAGAAACGGCGGGAGGCCGCGGAGAGCCTGCAGACCCTCACCGATTCGCAGCACGACCTGCAGACCGCCAAGGCCACCGTCCAGAAGAAACTCGCCTCCGCGCGCGAGCTGCTGTCGCAGCTGACCGCCCAGGAGAAGGCGCGGCTGGCCGAAATCGAGCGGAAGCAGCAGGAGGAAGCGGCGCGCAAGGCGGCCGAGCTGGCGAAGCGGCAGGCCGAGCAGCAGCAGGCCGGCTCGTCGTCGTCCTCGTCCACGGGGTCCGGATCCGCTTCTGGAACTGGTTCTGGTTCTGGTTCGTCGACGGGCTCCGGCTCGGGCGGCTCCTCGACGTCCGGCTCGTACGACACGAAGGCCGAGAAGGCGATCGCCTTCGCCCGCTCGCAGATCGGCAAGCCGTATGTGTGGGGCGCCACAGGGCCTGACTCCTACGACTGCTCGGGCCTGACCCAGGCCGCCTGGAAGGCCGCCGGGGTCACGCTTCCGCGCACCACGTACGACCAGGTCAACGCCGGCACCACGGTCTCCCTGGCCAGTGCCCGGCCGGGCGACCTGGTCTTCTTCTACGACGACATCAGCCACGTCGGCGTCTACATAGGCAACGGCATGATGATCCACGCCCCGAAGCCGGGCGCGTACGTCCGCGAGGAGTCGATCTACTACGGCGGCGCATCGATCATCCACAGCGTGGTCCGACCGGGCTGACCGTCGCCGGGCTCGGGGTACGTGCCGGCCTTTCGTGCTCCACGCGCGCGTGGGCCGCAAGAACACCGGTACGCACGCGTGGCGGTGCTTTTGCGCTCCACGCGCGCGTGCCCTTCCCGGGCAGGGATCACTCGGCTCCCTAGCATCGGCGCATGCCCGGCATCTCAGGTCTGCGTGCGTGGTGGGCGGACCGGCCTCCCGCGGCCGGGGCCGCCGTGATGGCGACCGGCGTCCTGTCGGTGGGCCTGCGTCTGACCGGCGCCGAGGCTCTCTCCCGGGTGACGTTGGCGATGGCCTGCGTCGCCTGGGTGGCACTGGCCGCCGACTTCGTCCTACGGCTGTTCGCCGAGCGGCAGCGCTGGGTGGTCGAGGCGGGCAGCCCCGGCGCACTCGCCGCCGTCGCCGCGACCACAGTGCTCGGCACCCGGATCTCGGCGCTGGGCCGGCAGACCCTGGCCGAGGCTCTGCTGGCGCTGGCGGCGCTGCTCTGGCCGGTGCTGCTGCCTCTGGTCGTACGGCACTGGAGGCGGCGCATGCCGGGAGCGGTGTTCCTGTGTTGTGTGGCCCCACAGGGGCTGGCCGTGCTGGCGGCCACGCTGGCGGCGGCCGAGAGCAGGGCGTGGCTCGCGCACACCGCACTGGTGCTGTTCTGGCTGGGTTTGGTGCTCTACGGCTTCGCGCTGGCCCACTTCGACGTGCGGCAGGTGCTGGAGGGGGCGGGCAACCAGTGGATCGCGGGCGGGGCGCTCGCGATCTCCGCGCTGGCCGGGGCGAAGCTGCTCGTCGCCGGGGACGATGCGGGCCTGTATCTGTGGGACGACGACGATCGCGGTGTGCTGCGCGCGGTGACAGTCGCGCTGCTCGTACTGGATCTGGCCTGGTATCTGGTGCTGCTGGCCGCCGAGGCGGTGCGGCCCCGGCTCGGCTATGACGAGCGGCGGTGGTCGACGGTGTTCCCGATGGGAATGACGGCGGCGGCACTGTCTGCCGCGACCGCCGTCGGTTTCCCGTGGCTCAGGTGGCCGGGACGGGTGCTGCTGTGGGCGGCGGTGGCGGTGTGGCTCGCGGTCGCCGCGGGTGCGGTACGCGCGGCCCGCACCGCCGGCGGGGACGGATGACCGTCAGGTCCACAGCACGGCGATGAAGATGTTCGCCGCGGTCAGCAGGCCGACCGTCCCGAACGCGCCCTTGTCGATCTTCTCCTCGTCGCGCTTCACATAGACGAGCCCGAGGATCACGATCAGCAGCGCCAGCTTGATGCCGATCTTGATGGTGTTGACGTGGTGGTGGTCGGCCTGGTTGAGGCCGACCAGGACCACGCCGGTGACCAGCATGGTCAGCGCGCCGTGCAGCATCCCGGGCACGAACCGGGCCGTGCCCTGGCCCATCGCCTTCATCTGGGTGAGGAAACCGCCGAGCAGCGCAGCGATGCCGATGATGTGCAGGCCGACGAAGAGATGGATGAGTACGTCCATGGGGCCGGAGCCTAATTCGTCGGTAACAGCCCCAGGGACGGCAGGGTGCCGTTCTCGGGATGTTCGAGTGGTGAGGGCTGGCACGCCTCGTCGGAGCTGGGCTCGCGAAGCCTTTGGTCAGACCGTGCGGTCGGTCCTCACGCTCGTGGTGGTGGCGGTCGGGTGGGCGTCGGGCGGATGCCTGTTGCGTGGCTGGCCTCGATGCCTCGGGTTAGACCGGAGGCGCCTGGCGTCTTCGCGGCCGCCACCACGAGCGGTGTTGACGCCCGGGACCCCAAGGCGTACGCGGGCTCATCACCGATCACCCGAGCCTCCGGCAAGAAATCCAGCGTCACCCGCCGACGCGTGAAGAACGACCGGCTCAACCACGCCGACTACCTGTGAACCTTCGCCGCCCTGACCGCCCCCGGATCCAAGACCCATTACCGCCGGCGACGCGACAAACACGGCGACCGGCACGCCTCGGCCCTGCGCAACCTGTTCAACCGCATGGTCGGCCGGCTCTGCCACTGCCTGCAGCACGGCGAGCACTACGACGAAGCACAGGCCTCCCCGTCCCCGCCGGGAACGGCTCGGGGCGACTGCCGCCGCCTGAGCCCAGCTTCTACTCCGGGATGACCAGGCCGAACTCGCGCAGTCGGGGCAAGCAGGCATCCAGGCAGGCCTCCACGGATACGGCGTCCGTGCGCACCAGGAGATCTTCGCGGAACGGGTTCCCGCTTGCCACGAACGTCCACGGCTTCACGCCGTCGCGCATGCGCTCGGCATCGGCCTTGAACAGCACCGTGACCCCCTGCTCGGCCAATGCTTCCATGACCCGCACCACGTCCACCGAAGCCCCCTTGCGTCCGTAATCGAACAGGCAGCAAAGCTACACGGGCATCTCAGCAACCGACTTGACAGCTCGGGGGGCGTGAGGCGCCTGGCCAGAGGCCACGCGCCTTGTGTCACCGGGCCCGGCACAGCGCCCGACGATCTTGCGCCGGCGATCTTGCATCGACCCTGGCTTCGGGCTCGCATATATGCGCCCCATAGCACCCCGCGCCTCCCGCCCGGCCCGCTTTCCGCGCTTCGGTCACCACGCTGTGTGAAGACGACGACTCTGGAACGGGGAGGCGGTCACATACGGTCACATCCCGGCCCGTCGGAGCCAGTTCCGCACACCCCGTTACCTGCTCGTCACAGGCGGGCTTAGCGTCCTCCCCCAGGTGACCGGCTCCCACCGCCGCCCGGGCCAGGGGCGGCAGTCGGCCACCACCGCCGAGAAAGGTCCGGCGGCGGCCCGCTTCCCCTGTGCGGGCCGTCACCGGACGTGACGTACGGACCACTCGGTCGGACCGCCCGGTCGGACCCCTCGGTCGTACGAGTCGTACGGAAGGACGTGACGGTCCAGGTGGCAGCGCACCGCAAGCCCCGACAACGCGCGATCGGTGGCCCTACGGCCCGGACGGCCGTCACTCTCGCCCTGGCGGGCACGGCCACCGCGACGGGGTTCGACGGGACGGGACACGCCGAGCCGCAGCTGACACCGGCACAGGTGAAGGCCAAGGTGGACCAGCTCTACCAGGCAGCCGAGACGGCCACCGAGAAGTACGACGGCGGGAAGGAGGAGGCGGACTCGGCGCAGCGACGGCTGAACGCGCTGCGGGACGAGACCGCCCGCAAGCAGGACAGGCTCAACTCGGCCCGGGACGCGCTCGGTTCGTTCGCGACGGCGCAGTACCGCGACGGCGGCTTCGCCCCGGCCGTGCAGCTCGCTCTGTCCGGCGATCCCGACCGGTATCTGGACGACACCGCGTTCGCGGAGTGGGTCGGCGACCGGCAGGCCACCGCCGTGTCGCAGGTGCGCGAACAGCTGCGGGAGATCGAGCAGTTGCGCGGTGCCGCGCGCGTCGAGCTGACCTCACTGCGGTCACGGCAGGCGCAGCTGAAACGGCAGAAGAAGACCATCACCACCAAGCTGGACGAGGCCCGGCGGCTGCTGGCCGGGCTCACCGCGCGGCAGCGGGCCGCGGTAACCGGTGACGGCGCCGCGCCGGGTCATGCCTCCCGGTCGGCGTCGGGCACCCGGCGGGCGCTGGACCAGTCGGGTTCGGCCACGGCCCCGAACGCCCGTGCTGCGGCGGCCATTTCCTATGCCTACGCCAAGCTCGGCAGCCCCTATGTGTGGGGCGCGGCCGGCCCGAACGCCTTCGACTGCTCGGGCCTGGTCCAAGCCGCCTACCGCTCCGCCGGTATCTCCCTGCCCCGCACCACCTACGCCCAGATCGACGTGGGCCAGCGCGTCTCCCGCTCCGAACTCCAGCCCGGGGACCTGGTGTTCTTCTACTCCGGGGTCAGCCACGTCGGCATCTACGTCGGCAACGGGCAGATCATCCACGCCCCGAACCCGTCGGCCCCGGTCCGGCTGGCCCCGGTCGACCTGATGCCGTTCGCGGGGGCGACCCGGGTGGCGTAGGGGGGGCCCGTACGGGTCAGACCAGTCGGCGGGCCGTCGCCCAGCGGGTCAGTTCGTGGCGGTTGGACAGCTGGAGCTTGCGCAGGACCGCCGAGACATGGGACTCGACTGTCTTCACGGAGATGAACAGCTGCTTGGCGATCTCCTTGTAGGCGTAGCCGCGGGCGATCAGGCGCAGCACCTCGCGCTCGCGCTGGGTGAGGCGGTCCAGGTCCTCGTCCACGGGCGGGGCGTCGGTGGAGGCGAAGGCGTCCAGGACGAACCCGGCCAGCCGCGGAGAGAAGACGGCGTCGCCCTCCTGGACACGGAAGATCGAGTCGACCAGATCGGTGCCGGTGATGGTCTTGGTGACATAGCCGCGGGCGCCTCCGCGGATCACGCCGATCACGTCCTCCGCCGCGTCCGACACGGACAGCGCGAGAAAGCGGACGGGCCGCTCGGTGTCCGCCGTCAACGCCGCGCACCGGCGCAGCACTTCGACACCGCCGCCGCCCGGCAGATGGACGTCTAGGAGGACCACCTCGGGCCGGGTCGCGGTGATGACCGTGACCGCCTGGTCGACGTCCGCGGCCTCGCCGACCACCTCGACCCCGGTTTCGGCGGTCTGCCCGATCTCGGCCTGGACGCCGGTGCGGAACATCCGGTGGTCATCCACGAGCACCACCCGTACGTGCCGTCCGCCGCCGCCTCCGGCAGCCCCGGCACCGGCCGTCTCGGCGCCTCCCGCCGTGCCGTTCGTCTCGGTCGCGTCGCTCATGACGTCTTCTCCGCCCTCTCCATCTCCAGCTCGACCTCCGTGCCGCCGCCCGGAACCGACCGCAGCCGGGCCGTTCCGCCGTTGCGCTCCATGCGGCCGATGATCGATTCTCTGACGCCCATGCGGTCGGCGGGTATCGAGTCGAGGTCGAAGCCCGGGCCACGGTCACGCACGGACACGAAGACCGTCCTTCCCTCGACTTCGGCATAGACCTGTACGGCGCCGCCCTCGCCACCGTACTTGGCGGCGTTCACCATCGCCTCGCGCGCGGCCTGCATCTGCGCGCCGGTCCTCTCGTCCAGCGCGCAGTCGCCGACGATGACGACCTCGATGGGCACCCCGTGCTTGTCCTCCACCTCGGCGGCGCTGCGCCGGACCGCCTCGGCGACCGTGTCCGGCTCGTCGGCCTCGTCTTTGCCGGTGCCCTCCGGCTTGTACAGCCAGGTGCGCAGGTCGCGCT
The DNA here is from genome assembly GCF_000497445.1 of Streptomyces roseochromogenus subsp. oscitans DS 12.976. Lineage (NCBI taxonomy): Bacteria > Bacillati > Actinomycetota > Actinomycetes > Kitasatosporales > Streptomycetaceae > Streptomyces > Streptomyces roseochromogenus. The sequence continues at coordinate 3,624,539 of NZ_CM002285.1, forward strand.
CCTGGGCACGGGCGAGGCGGCGCACCTCGTTCCCGTTGTCGGCGTTGCGCTGGATCAGGGTCAGGGTGTGCAGCACGGAGTCGTGGACGTGGGCGGCGACCTCGGCGCGCTCCTGGGCGCGGATGCGCATCAGGCGTTCCTCGGACAGGTCCTGGGTCATGCGGACCAGATACGGGCCGGCGAGGAGCGTGATGCCGACGAGGACGACGAGGGCCGCCTGGAGGACCGCGCCGAGGTGGGCGGCCGAGCCCTGCAGCACGAAGATGGCGGAGACACCGGCCGTGACGAGCAGGACACCGCCGGCCGCGCGCAGCAGGGTGAGGGTGCGGCGCCGGCGGCCGACCTCGACCCAGCGGGCCCGGCGGGCGTTGTCCGCCTGGCGCCAGACGAGGGCCACACCGGCCGCGACGAGTACCGCGGGCAGCAGATACGCCTTGGCCGCGCTGCCCAGGTTGACGCTGCCCACGAAGACCATGGACACGATGACCATGAGGAGCAGTGCGACGATCTGGCCCTTTTCGGGCCGGCGGGCCAGGAGTCTGCGGCGGCCGTCCGGCGCGGTCGCGGTGCCGACGAGCGGCTGCTTCTGCTCGCCGACACCGCCGACGCCGAGCGGGACCCAGAACCAGAACGCCGCGTACAGCAGCGCGCCGAGGCCGTTGGCCATGAACAGGCCGACGAAGGCGAGCCGGACCCAGATGACGGGCAGCCCGAGATGCCCGGCGAGGCCCCGCGCCACTCCGCCGAGCCAGCGTCCGTCGCTGCTGCGGTAGAGCTTGCGCGGCGGCCGCGGGTCGTCGACTGGCAGGCTTGCGGCTTCCGGCATGCCAACGATGGTCACATGGCCGGCGGGGCCAGGCATCAGGGTCGGCCCCCGAGACGCCCCTGATCTTCCGCGGAGCCGGGTCGGGGAGCACCGGAGCGGGGCGGTCAGGTGCCGCTCGAACGGTTCCCGGCCCCGTCTCAGGGCCGATTTCAGGGTTCGCCCAGGGTCGTCCCGACTGCCGCGGCGGCGGCCGGGCGGTCACCATGGACGCATGACGGATCACGAGCACGCCGCGACGGGTCCGGGACCCGGCCCCGGCCCGCGCCCGGCCCCGGGCACCGGACCGACGGATGCCGCGCCCGCCGCGACGGGGAAGACGGGAGCGGCCGGCGTCGGCACCGACTCACATGCCGGCGAACAGCGGCGGGACCAGGACCAGCCGGCCGCCGAGGCCCCCGAGCGGTTCCGGCGCGACCGCCGGCACAAGATGATCGCGGGCGTGTGCGCGGGCCTCGGCCGGCACACCGACATGGACCCGGTGATCTTCCGCATCACCCTGGCCGTGCTGTCCGCGACCGGCGGCATCGGCCTCATCTTCTACGGCTTCGCCTGGCTCCTCGTGCCGTACGAGGACGAGGAGGAGAACGAGGTCCGCAAGCTGCTGACCGGCCGGGTCGACGGCCAGGCGCTCGCCGCCGTGCTGTTCGCGCTGGTCGGCTGCGGAGTCTTCCTGACCATGCTGAGAAACGGCGGGGTGCTGGCCTTCGCCGCGGTGCTCTCCCTGCTGCTGGCGGGCGCCGGGTACTGGTCGCGGCGCCGGGGCGCCCCCGACCCCGACCCGCTGTCCGCGCAGGCCGCCGCCGACGCCCCGCCGGAGGCCAAGGCGCCGCCGGTCGTCGCCATCTACCCGTCGTGGTGGCGGGACCCGATCGTCAAGGACGGCACCCACGTCGGCGGCACCGGTTATCTGTGGGGGCCCGGCGACAGCCGGGACCGGGACATCACCTCGGTGGTCGACGTCGGCATCGCCACCCCCTGGACCCACCCCGGTTCCATACGGCCGCAGCCCGCCGTGCCCCCGAGACCGCGCGGCCCGCGCTGGATCGGCGGCTGGGTGTTCCTGCTCGCCCTGGTGGCGGGCGGCCTGGGGACCCGGCTGACCTGGGACACGCATCCGCTGGGCACCAGCTTGCAGACCGGTCTGGCGTGCGCGCTGGCGGTGTTCGGGCTGGGTCTCATGGTCAGCGCGTTCCTGGGGCGTACGGGAGCCGGGACGGTGTTCCTGGGGATCGTCACGGCGGCGCTGCTCGCCGGGGCGTCGGCCATGCCCAAGGACATCACCACCCACTGGAGAGACACCTCCTGGACGCCCGCCGCGACCGCGCAGATGCGGCCGGCGTACGACCTCGGCACCGGGCGCGGCACTCTCGACCTGAGCCGGGTGCGTCCGGGCAAGGGAGGGACGGTCGCGACGGACGCCCACGTGGGTGCGGGACAGCTGAAGGTGATCGTGCCGGCGGACGTGACCGTGCGGATGAAGATCGATGTGGGCGTGGGCGACATCCGGTTGCCCGGGGAGAACGGGAACGGGAAGGACGTGGACGTGCAGCCGGACAGACACAAGAGCGTGACGCTGGCTCCGGCCAAGGGCGCCAAGGACGCGGGCACGCTGGACCTCAGGCTCGGCGTCGGTCTGGGAGAGGTGGAGGTCAGTCGTGCTGCGTCATGAGTTCCAGCCCGGGAGGCTGGTCGCCGGGCTCTTCCTCACTGCCACCGGCGTGGTCTTCGCGGGAGACGCGGGCGGGCTGTGGGAGACGCCGTGGTTCGCGGTCGTGCCGCTGATCGTGGGCGGCCTGTGCCTGGCCGGTGCCACAGCGACGGTGGCACGGGGCATACGCAGACGGGGCGGCACGGAGAGCGGCTAGGCAGTGCGGCCCGGATCGGGCAGACCCTGGCTGGTGTTCGGCCCCTGGCGGACGTACAGGCCCTCCAGGAGCGCGGCCAGAGAGCGGCGGGCGGTCTCGGCGCGGGCCGCCGCGGGGGCACCGTGGACGTTCGCGGCGTAGGCGACTCCGCACATCAGCGGGACCAGGCCGGTGGCGGTCAGGTCGGCGCGCACCACTCCGTCGTCGCGGGCCTAGCGGTAGCCGCCCAGGCGCTGTCGGCGTCGTGCTCGCCAGGCGGCGTCGACGGAGAGGTAGGGGGCACCGGCGAGGATCAGAGGGAGCCAGGCCATCAGGTAGGCGAGATCGTTGCCGTAGTAGTAGGGGGTCGTCGCCCAGCTCACCGTCATCCACAGGCTGAACGAGATCAGGGCGCCGCCGAGCGCGGCCAGCCGACCGAGCAGACCGAGCAGGGTGCCGATGCCGACGGCCAGTTCACCGAGGGCGATGCCGTAGCCGAAGCCCACCGGGGCCTTCAGGGCCAGATCGACGAGGGCCGGAATGGCTGCGGAGTCGCGGGCGGCATGCATGGTGTCGCCGATGGACCCGGCCCCGCCGGACTTCAGGAAGGAGCTACTGGTGAGCTTGTCCAGGCTGGCGTAGATGAAGGTGACGCCGAGGAAGACGCGGAGCGGCAGAAGGGCGTAGTGGGCGGCGGTGTCGCGCCAGCCGCGCGGGCCGTTCAGCCGGTTCATGTCCGTGTCGGTCCGCATACCGTGAGTCATCATCGCCAGCCGCCTCTCGCCCGCCGTCCCGCCCCTCACCTGACCATACGTACGACCGGGGGGCGCAGTTCAATCCCATCCCGGACGTTTTTCCGGATTTCGGGTCCGCGTGCGACCCCTGGCGCGAGGGATGTTTCAGTCGGTCACCTGGACGATGCACCGGTTGGTGGCCACCCCGGCCGCGGTGACCACTTGCACCTCCACCGCCCCGGGCTCAACATCGGCCGGTACGGGCACGGTCAGAGTGGTGTCGGTGGGGTTGCTGAAGCCGCCCGTGACGGGGACCAGCGGCACGTGCACGTCGACGGTGCCGATGCGGACCACCATGCGGGAGAGCCGGTCGGCGCTCTGGGCGCCGGGTGGCACGAAGCCGGCACCGCGGATCTCGATGTCGTCGCCGGTGCGGATCGGTCCGTCCAGGTCGCCGGGTTCGCGGACGCGGACCACGGAGAGGACGACCGGGCGGCCGCCCTCGGCGTACTTGCCGGCGAGGTAGGTCGCGGCCGAGACCAGTACCACCACGCCCAGTCCCCAGGGCAGGTCGGGCAGCTGGTCGGGGCGGCGGGCCAGCCGTACGGCGGCGAACAGCAGGGCGACGGCGCTGATGGCGACGTACTGGATGTCGGCGAAGGCGCCCCGGCCGGAGTCGTCGGTGAGCAGGTCGGCGGCGCGCGGCCGGTGCGCCGGCACCTTCTGCAGCCGCTGCGCGAGGACCCGCAGGCTCACCACCCGGCGGACCAGGACGGCGATGCCGCACACCACGGCGAGCACGGTCACCACGCCCGCGCCGCGTGCCAGGTCGAGGCCCGAGATCAGCGCGTCACGTTCGGCGTGGCCGGACGCGCCGGCCAGCCGGGCGGCCAGCAGCAGAACGGAGTAGCCGACGAACAGCACCCAACAGGCGGCCACCGTACGGGAGGTGGACATCCGGTTGTCCTCGCCGATCACCGGGGCCAGCACCCCGCCGCGCGCCCGGTGCAGCCAGGAGGCAGCGCTGAGCGTGCCGGCGACGACGAGCCCCGCGGCCAGGGCCGCAGTGCGGGCGCCGGTCCAGCCCGCGCCGACGGCGGTGAGCGCCTCACCGAGCAACAGCGCGAGGACCGTGCCCCACACCGCGCACACCGTGCGCCGCCACAGCCGGGCGAGCCGGGCCGCACCCTCCGCGCGGCCGCGTTCGGCGACGGACTCCGCCCGCTGGGTCAGTTCCTCGGACACCCACTGGCGGGACGCCGAGGCCGAGTGCGCCACGGCCGCCGGCAGTCCCTGTCCGGCCGCGAACTCGTCGCGCCGGCGCAGAAACGCGGCGACGGCCCGCCGGTGTCCCTCCCGGACGCCGTGCGGACAGTCCCCGCAGGTGCAGCCGCCCCCGTGCATCCCCTCGGCATCCGTGCCCAGTCCCGCCTCCTGCACCGCCACGCCCGGCGCCCTCCTTTCCCACGACTCACCGGCCCGGTCGGCGGCCCTGAGACAGAGGGCCTCGCCGCCGTGCAACTCCCTTGCGTCGACAGCGAATTGTGCCCTACGACAAGCCGTCCGGGACCGTCGGGCCGGGTCACGGCGGGTGAACTACGGGCCGCCGTGTTGACCCGGCTGCGAGAATTCCCTTATGGCCGAGATCATCCAGCGGGACGGGACCTGGGCCTTCGACGGCAGCACGATCCGGATCACCCCCGGACTGCACCGCTGCGTGCCGCTGTTCCGGCAGACGTACGGGGAGATCTCCGTGCCCCTGGAAGCGGTCTCGGACGTCGTCTACGAACCCGAGCGCAAGCGCGGCCGGCTGCGGATGCGGCTGCGCGAGGGCGCCGATCCGCTACTGCAGGCGACGGGCGGGCGGCTGCCGGACCCGGCAGACCCCTACCGGCTGACGGTGGCCGCGGACCGCGGCGGGGTCGCGGAGTACGTCGCCGAGGAGATCCGGCACGCCCTGCTCCTCGACCGGATCCCCAAGGAGCCCACGGCCGCCTATCTGCTGCCGGGCCCGCCGGTGCCGGTGTCCGTGCGGTCCTCCGACGGCACGGTCTCCTTCGACGGCACGCAGGTGCGCATCGACTGGGCCGACTCCTCCGACCGGGTCAAACGCGCGACCGGCCCGCGGATCATCGCCCTCCGCGATCTGGTGCAGGTGGAGTGGCTGCCCAACTCCGGGTTCGAGGACGGCTTTCTGCGGTTCGTGACCCCGGAGACGGTGTTCTCCAAGCTGCCGCCCGAGCGGGACCCCTACACCCTGGATCTGTGGGGCAGTGTGCGGCGGGATCTGCTGACCGCGCTGGTCGCGACGGCCGTCACCGCCCGGCTGCCGCATCCCTTCGTCCGCGCGGGCGGCGCCGGCGACGGCCGGGGCCGGGAGCGGGCGCTCGTACCGGCGCAGACCGACCACCATGACGTACTGCTGCGCCGGCTACGGGAGTTGGGCGAGCTGCACCGGGGTGGAGTGCTCACGGACGAGGAGTTCGCGAGGACCAAGGCCGCCGTGCTCAGAGGCTTCAGCTGAGCAGGTCCGGCCGCCCGCGCGCCTCGGGTCAGCTGAGCAGGTCCGGTTCGCTGCGGCTGATGTCCTGCCACAGGGGCTGGTAGTTGATCCAGGCCACCAGGTCGCCGCCGAGCTGTTCGCGGGTGGCGACGGCCAGCTTGTGGTCGATGAGGACCGGGCGGCCGGCCGCCTTCGCCAACAGCTGCACCTGGCAGGACCGCTCCATGGACAGGAACCACCAGGCGGCCGCGTCCACCGAGTCGCCGACGGTGAGCAGTCCGTGGTTGCGCAGCACGAGCGCCTTGCGGGAGCCGAGGGCGTCGGCGATCCGGCGGCCTTCCTCGATGTCGACGGTGACGCCGGTGTACGCGTCGTAGAGCGCCACGTCCTCGTAGAAGGCGCAGCTCTCCTGGGTGATGGGGTCGATCAGCTCGCCGAGCGCGGCGAGGGCGCGACCGTGCACCGAGTGGCAGTGGGCCACGGCGACGACGTCCGGGCGGGCGGCGTGGACCTGGGCGTGCACGGTGAACGCGGCCTGATTGACGTGGTAACGGCCCTCGACTACCTGCCCGTCCTGGTTGGCGAGGACGAGATCGCCGACGGTGACGTGCTTGAACGGCATCCCGAACGGGTTGACCCAGAAGCAGTCGGTGTGCTCGGGGTCGCGAGCGGTGATGTGGCCGGAGACCCCGTCCTCGAACCCGGCCCGCCCGAAGATCCGCAGGGCGCCGGCGAGCCGCTCCTTGCGGTGCCGGCGTTCGTCCTCGACCGAGTCGTGCATCGGCGGCATGGCGAACTGCAGCTGGTCGGTGGGCAGCGGCAGGGGCGGGGTTTGCCCGTGCATAGGTCCTCCAGCGGGGAAATTGCCGTACGAGCCGGAAGTTACCGCCGGTCAGCGCAAAAGGGCAGAGCTGTTTTGTAAAGATGACGTACGCGACGGAATCACGACAGAGGCTGTCTGGATTGCGGGTGAGACTGGCCGGTATGACACATGTGAACTGGGCGGCCTTCAGCACCGCGGCACCGGAGATGGCGGCGATCACCGAGAAGCGCTTCGGCACCTTCCGCCACCACGTCCTCGCGACCCTGCGGAGGGACGGCTCGCCGCGCACCTCCGGTCTGGAGGCCGACTTCCGCGCCGGCGAGCTGTGGCTCGGCATGATGGCGGACTCGCTGAAAGCCCTCGATCTGCGCCGCGATCCGCGCTTCGCGCTCCAGGCGAACCCCGGCGAGGGCACGGACATGGCCGGCGGGGACGTGCGGATCAGCGGGCGGGCGTACGAGGTCGAGGACGGCGCCACCAAGACCGCGTATGTGAAAGAGGTGGAACCGCCGCAGCCGTTCCACCTCTTTCGCACCGAGCTGACGGAGGTCGTACGGACCTACGTCGAGGACGAGAAGTATCTGGTCGTCCAGGTCTGGAAGCCCGGAGAGCCCGTGCGCACGATCAAGCGCACCTAGGGCCTGTCCGGCGGGCAGGCCCTGGGGCCTACTCCCACTCGATGGTGCCCGGCGGCTTCGAGGTGACGTCGAGGACGACCCGGTTGACGTCCCGGACCTCGTTGGTGATCCGGGTCGAGATGCGGGCCAGGACGTCGTACGGCAGCCGGGACCAGTCGGCGGTCATGGCGTCCTCGGAGGACACCGGGCGCAGCACGATCGGGTGGCCGTAAGTGCGGCCGTCGCCCTGGACGCCCACGCTGCGCACGTCCGCGAGCAGGACCACCGGGCACTGCCAGATGTCGCGGTCGAGGCCGGCCGCGGTCAGCTCCTCGCGGGCGATCGCGTCGGCGTCGCGGAGCAGGTCCAGACGCTCCTTGGTCACCTCGCCGACGATGCGGATGCCGAGGCCCGGGCCCGGGAACGGCTGGCGCTGGACGATCTCCTCCGGCAGGCCCAGCTCCTGGCCGACCATCCGGACCTCGTCCTTGAACAGCTTGCGCAGCGGCTCGACCAGCTGGAACTCAAGGTCCTCGGGCAGGCCGCCGACGTTGTGGTGCGACTTGATGTTCGCGGTGCCGGTGCCGCCGCCGGACTCGACCACGTCGGGGTAGAGCGTGCCCTGGACCAGGAACTCGACCGCCGGGCCCTCGTCCGCGATGATCTCGGCCTGCGCCTGCTCGAAGACACGGATGAACTCGCGGCCGATGATCTTCCGCTTCTCCTCGGGCTCCGAGACGCCCTTCAGCGCGGTGAGGAAGCGCTCCTCGGCGTCCACGACGACCAGCTTGACGCCGGTCGCGGCCACGAAGTCCTTCTCGACCTGCTCGGTCTCGCCCTTGCGCATCAGACCGTGGTCGACGTACACACAGGTCAGCTGGTCGCCGATGGCGCGCGCCACGAGGGCGGCGGCCACGGCGGAGTCCACACCGCCGGACAGACCACAGATCGCGCGCTTGTCGCCGACCTGCTCGCGGATCGCGGCGACCTGCTCCTCGATCACGTTGCCCGTGGTCCAGGACGGGGTCAGGCCCGCGCCGCGGTACAGGAAGTGCTCCAGCACCTGCTGGCCGTGCGTGGAGTGCATGACCTCGGGGTGGTACTGGACGCCGTAGAGCTTCCGCTCGTCGTTCTCGAACGCGGCGACCGGGACGACGTCCGTGGACGCGGTGACCGTGAAGCCCTCGGGGGCGGCGGAGCAGGCGTCGCCGTGCGACATCCACACGTGCTGCTCGGCCGGGGTGCCCTCGAAGAGCGTGGAGGACGTCTTGGAGACGTGCAGGTCCGTACGGCCGTACTCGCGGGCGCCGGTGTTGTCGACCGTGCCGCCGAGGGCCTGCGCCATCAGCTGGAAGCCGTAGCACATGCCGAAGACGGGGACGCCGGCCTCGAAGAGCGCGCGGTCGATACGGGGGGCGCCCTCCTCGTACACGGACGAGGGGCCGCCGGACAGGATGATCGCCGCCGGGTTCTTGGCGAGCATCTCCGCGACCGGCATGGTGCTCGGCACGATCTCGCTGTAGACCCGGGCCTCGCGGACGCGACGGGCGATGAGCTGGGCGTACTGCGCGCCGAAGTCGACGACCAGGACGGTGTCCGGGGTGGCGGCAGTGGAAGTCGCTGATGACACGGGGTGCCTTCTGGTGGTCGGGCGAGGGTGTGTGCTATCGAGTCTAACGGTGTGGACAGGAGGCCTTCCCCTGGACTTCACCGTGGCATACTGCTCTCCATGCTCACGCACTCGACCTTCGTCTTTACCTATGGCAACCGGCCCGCCGGCTGCCATGGTCGTGCTGCTTGAGCCAACCGCCAAGCGACTTCCCAGGCGCCCCGGGCCGACAAGGCCCGGGGCGCCTGTCGTTTTCCGGGTTCTGTCGTCCCAGGGCATCCACCTTGCCGATCAAGGAGCCCGACGTGACCACCACCACCGCGGAAGCGACCATCGCCGACGCCCGTGAGCGCATCGACGCGCTCGACGACCGGATCATCGGCCTCATCCAGGAACGGATGGCCGTGTCCACCGTCGTACAGGAGACCCGTATCGCCTCCGGCGGCCGGCGGGTGAACCTCTCCCGCGAAATGGAGATCCTCGGCCGCTACCGCGACGCGCTCGGCAAGCCGGGCACCGGCCTCGCCATGACCCTGCTCGAACTGTGCCGGGGCCGCATCTGAGTTCGATCACGTCTCACCCGTACGGAGCGTGACCGGCCCGGGTTCGCTTCGTTGAGCCGGGTGTCCGTGCCAGCCAGGGGCGGGCCCGACAGAACCACGCGTGGCTCGCTGGAGCGATGAGGCGTACGGGTCGTGCCGTCCGCCGTGGGACCTCGCTCCAGGGAAGTGACCGGACGGCAGGGGACAGCAGCCCGGTCACCCAAGAGAACGGTCGGCCCCGGGGACGCCCGGGGCCGACCGGCGGGAACCACCCCTGTGCACCGGGACCCCAGGACTTGCGGCGCACCCCCCCGGCGCCGCCCCAGGCATCGACGCTGCCCTGACGTCGATGCTGACTGGAAGAAGGGCCCCGCGGCCTCTCCGTCCCGCGGGGCCCTTCGTCTTGCCCCTTCGTCTTGACCAAAGGGACGCAGCAGCAAGGGATGCGTGACTCACATCACATGAAAATCACGTGCCGCTGAAGCAACCGTTGAAGGTCCTCGCTGATCAAACCTGCCGAGTCGAAAAGACAGCGAGAGGGACCTGCCTTCGGAGGGGGATGCAGGTCCCTCTTCACTTCCCTGGGACGGGCCTACTTCGGCGGTACCGTCGGCATCCCCAGGAACGGCAGGCGCAGGGCGCCGAACGCCTCCTCCGGGACCGCCGGAGCCTGCGGCTCCACCGGCTTCAGCCGCTCGTACGCCGCACCCGGCGCCGGACGCGGATCCTCCTCGCCCTTGTTCGGCCAGAAGGACATCGCGCGCTCGGCCTGCGCGGTGATCGTCAGCGAGGGGTTCACACCCAGGTTCGCCGAGACCGCGGCGCCGTCCACGACCGAGATGCCGGGGTGGCCGTAGAGGCGGTGGTACGGGTCGATCACTCCCGTCTCCGCGGAGTCGCCGATGGGGCAGCCGCCGAGGAAATGCGCGGTCAGCGGGGTGCCCATCAGCTCGCCGACGTTGCTGCCGGCGAAACCGTTGATCTCGGCGGCGAGCGCGGAGGCGGCCTCCGTGGCGGCCCTGATCTGCTTGGGGTTGGGGGCGCCGTGGCCCTGGCGGGCGGTCAGCAGGCCCTTGCCGACGCCGCCGGGCTTCAGGTACGTCGTCAGGGAGTTGTCCAGCGACTGCATGACCAGGCCGATGATGGTCCGCTCGGACCAGCGCCGGTTGGAGAGGGAACGCAGGACCAGCAGCGGGTGCCGGGCCGCGTTCGCCAGCCAGGCCAGCGCCCGGGAGGAGCCCTCGGCGTAGGGCACCTGGAGGATCGACAGGCCGCCCATGGAGTTCGAGCCCTTGCCGTAGCGGACCGGCTCGATGTGGGTGTTCTCGTCGGGGTGGATCGAGGACGTGATGGCGACACCGCGCGTGAAGTCGGCCTGCGGCTCGCCGGTCGCCTTGCGGTAGCGGCGGTTGTCGGTCTGCGCGCCGACCAGTGCCTCGGAGTTGGTGCGGGTCAGATCGCCGAGCCGGGCGGAGAGATACGGCAGCTGGCCGCCGGCCTTCATGCGGTGCAGCAGGCTCTGCGTGCCGTAGGTGCCGGCCGCGAGGACGACCCTGCGGGCGGTGAAGAGCCGGCCCTCGCCCTTCTTCTTCTGGTCCGTCGGCAGGGTCGCCACCGCGTACCCGCCCCGTGAGTCGTCCGTGACGGACACGACCGTCGTCATGGGGTGGACCACCGCGCCCCGCTTCTCGGCGAGGTAGAGGTAGTTCTCGTTCAGGGTGTTCTTAGCGCCGTGCCGGCAGCCGGTCATGCACTCCCCGCACTCGGTACAGGCGTTGCGGGCCGGACCGGCCCCGCCGAAGTACGGGTCCGCCACCTGCCCGCCCGGCTGTGCCTTCGCCGTCCCGTCCGCGTCCTTGCCGTCGCCGAAGAACACGCCGACCGGGGCGAGATGGAAGGTGTCGCCGACGCCCATCCGCTGCGCCGCCGCCTTCAGGTGCACGTCGGAGGGGGTCATCGTCGGGTTGAGCCGGACGCCGAGCATGCGCTGGGCCTGGTCGTAGTACGGCTTCAACTCCTCCTGCCAGTCGGTGATCTCCCGCCACTGGGGGTCGTCGAAAAAGGCCTTCGGCGGTACGTAGAGGGTGTTGGCGTAGTTGAGCGAGCCGCCGCCGACGCCCGCGCCCGCCAGCACCATCACGTTGCCCAGCAGATGGATGCGCTGGATTCCGTACATGCCGAGTCTCGGGGCCCAGAGGTAGTTCTTGAGGTCCCAGGAGTTCTTGGGCAGCGATGCGCGAGTGAAGCGGCGGCCGGCTTCCAGTACGCCGACCTTGTAGCCCTTTTCGGTCAGGCGAAGGGCGGATACTGAGCCGCCGAAACCGGAGCCGACGATCAGGACGTCGTAGTCGTAGGCGTCTTGCGGCACGGTGTCTCCTCCTCGGGAACGGGCGTTTCTAGCGGAACCGGAATGCCTTCATCAGGCGGAGACTCGTGCTCATGAAGCGGGCGTACCCCTCGTCGTCCATCCCCAGCGACGGCGCCATCGGCAGCAGTCGCTGCTGGGCCACCGTCTGGGCCTCCGTGTACTTGAGGATGCCCTCGGAGCCGTGGCGGCGGCCGAGGCCGGAGTCCTTCATGCCGCCCATCGGGGACTGGACGCTGCCGTAGGCGGGTGCGTAGCCCTCGTTGACGTTGACCGTGCCGGTGCGCAGGCGGGCGGCGACCTCGCGGCCGCGCCGGGCGTTCTTCGTCCAGACCGAGGAGTTGAGGCCGTACGGCGTGGCGTTGGCGCGCTCGACCGCCTCGTCCTCGGAGGAGAAGCGGTAGATCGACACGACCGGGCCGAAGGTCTCCTCCTCGCACACGGCCATGGAGTCCTCGACGCCGTCGAGGATGGTCGGCTCGAAGAAGTACGGGCCGATGTCCGGACGGGCGACCCCGCCCGTGATCAGCTTCGCGCCCTTCGTCACGGCCTCCTCGACATGCCGTTCGACGGTCTTCAGCTGGCGTTCGCCGACCAGCGAGCCCATGTCGGCACCGTAGGCGAGGGAGTTGCCGAGCCGCATGGCCCTCGTACGGGCGGCGAAGCGCTCCAGGAAGGCGTCGGCGACCGACTCGTGGACGTACAGCCGCTCGATGGAGATGCAGAGCTGTCCGGCCGAGGAGAAGCAGGCGCGTACGGCACCGGCGGCGGCCTTCTCGATGTCGGCGTCGTCCAGCACCAGCATGGCGTTCTTGCCGCCGAGTTCGAGGGAGACGCCGACCAGGCGGGCCGCCGCACCTTGCGCGACCTCGCGCCCTGTGCGGGTGGAGCCGGTGAAGGAGACGTAGTCGGCGTGCTTGACGACCTCGGGGCCGACGACCGGGCCCTCGCCGAGCACGACCTGGAAGACGCCCTCGGGCAGGCCGGCCTCGATCAGCAGGTCGCGCGCCCAGAGTGCGGTGAGGCAGGTCTCGGTGTCCGGCTTCATCACGACCGCGTTGCCGGCGACGAAGGCGGGCAGCGCGTCGCCGACGGACAGTTCAAGGGGGTAGTTCCAGGGGGCGATCTGGCCCACCACCCCGCGCGGGTGGCGGAGTTCGGTGACCTTCGTGAGCGTGGGGACGGCGCCGGTGTGCCGCTTGGGCCGCAGATAGGCGGGGGCCTTGCGGCCGTAGTGGCGGGCCGCGACGGCGACGGCCTGCACCTCCTCGTGCGCGTGCAGACGGGCCTTGCCGGTCTCCAGCTGGATGAGGTCGAGCACCTCGGCCTGGCGTTCCAGCACCAGGTCGTGGAAGCGGAGCAGGACCGCGGCCCGCTGCCGTACCGGGGTCCTCTCCCACACGGCCTGTGCGGTGCGGGCGGACTCGAAGGCCTGAAGCACGTCCTCGGGCGTGGACTCGGGCAGGTCGGCCAGCTTCTCGCCGGTGAACGGGGTGTGGTTGGCCGTACGGCCGGAGCCGACGACACCCTTGGTGAGCTGGGCCACCAGTTCCGGGGTGACCACGTCGGCGGCGGTGCGGGCGCCTTCGGGTGCGGGCGCGAGGGGGTTGGTGCCGGTGCTGTCCGGGGCCTGCGTGTCCGTCATGACGCGCAGGGTATGCCGGAGCGGAGGCTTTGTGTACCCGTCGGTAACGGGGATTCACCGACTGCTCACATACCGCCAGTGATCACTGGCAGAGAATGTGCTGATCAGGGTGTTGAGGCGATGGCGGGCAGGACGATCATCCGAGTCCGGCTTTTTTCGCCAGGAGCAGGCCGAGCGCGGTGCGCGGGGTGCGGCGACGGGTGTCGGGCGGGGATCCGGGGGCGGGTGCGGATCCGGAAGCAGGCTCTGACGTGGTTTCCGGACCCGCCGGGGTTTCCAGCTCCGACGTGGTTTCCGGTTCCGGTGCGGTTTCCGGCTCCGGGGCCGCGTCCAGGTCCGGTACGAGCCTGACGCCCAGGTACGTCTCCAGTGCCGCCGTGACCTCCTCCGCGTCGGGGCGGGCCTCGGGGTCGGCGGCGTGCAGGCGGTCCAGGAGGGGGCCCAGCGGGCCGGGGTCCGTGTCCCCCAGGGCAGTGCGGAGCAAGGCGCCCAGGGACCAGAGGTCGGAAGCGGGGCCGGCGCCGGGGACCGTGCGCTCGGGGGCGACGAAACCGGCGGGCGCGTCCCCCGGATGTCCGTCACCAGTCCCGAAGTCGGTGACGACCACCCGCCCGGTGCCGGACTCCAGCAGCACGTTGGCCGGCTTCACGTCCCGGTGCACGATGCCGACGGCGTGGGCGGCGCGCAGCGCACCGAGGACGGCGAGCCCGATCCGGGCGGCCTCGGCGAGCGGCAGGGGGCCGCGCCGCAGGACCTCCCGCAGCGACTCGCCCTCCACCAACTCCATGACGATCCAAGGGACTTGACCCTCGGCGACGACGTCGTACACCGCGACGGCGAAGGGATGGCGCACCCGGGCCGCGGCGCGGGCCTCCCGGTAGAGCCGGCGGGCGATCCGGCCGCTGTCCTCGTCGCCGACCGGATCGCCGGGCAGCAACGGCTCCTTGACGGCGACCTCGCGGCCCGGCGCCTGTTCGTCCCGGGCCCGCCAGACGGTCCCGGTGGGCCCGGACCCCAGGCGCCCGGCGAGCCGGTAGCGGCCGCCGATCAGACGTGCGTCGGGCGGGTGTTCGCCGTCTCCACTCATGTCACATGAGTACCGTGCACACCACACCTTTGTCGAAGCGGGGGTCAGGAAGCGGGGGGTCAGAGCTTGTCGATGTCCAGGTTCGCGATCGCCGCCCTGGCCACCTCCCGGCCGCGGGCCGTGAAGTCGCCCTTGCCCGGGTAGCCGACGGTGAGCCGGTACATGTCTCCGGCAGCGGTCCGGTAATAGAAGATCTGGAGTTCGCGCGGGCGGGGGTTCTGGCTGTCGTTGGTCGTGTACACGGCGGTGTTCTTCGCGGCCTCCTTGCCGTGGTACGTCGCGGTGTCGTCCGGGTGTGTCCTCGCACCCGCGGGCATGGCGAGGGTGTACTCGCCTTGGCCGCGGAACTTCTCGTCGTCGGCGTACATCTGGGACCGCGCGCTGTTCTTGATCTCGTTGAGGGAGTCCTGCGACTTCCTGGTCAGCTCCAGCGTGATCCAGACGCCGCCGCTCCAGTCCTCGTACGTCACCCAGTTCTTGTCGGTGGCGTCCTTGGCGGGCCGGACCGCCCGGTAGCCCGCGGGCACGGCGACGCCGGCGCCCAGCTCCGCCTCCGGCTTCTTCGCCCATCCGTCGGGCAGCGGGCCCGCGAAGGGATCGGCGAGCACCAGGTACGCCGCCACCGCCGCCACGACCAGCGCCGCGCCCACGGCGAGCCACCCGGCGCGGCCGAACCGCCGGGTACGGGTGACATCGGGGGCGGTGAACTCGGCGCGCTGGGTGGGGACCGGAGGCGCCGGAGGCTTGGCCGCCTCCTCCAGCAGGGTGCGGACCCGGTCCGCCGGGAGCCGGTGCGCGGGGTCCTTGCGGAGCAGCCCCTCGATGACCTCGGCGAGGGGGCCGGAGGCGGCCGCGGGCGCGGCCGGGGTGGAGTTGAGCACGGACTGGAGCGTGGCCGGGGTGTTGCTGCGGCGGAACGGCGAGACGCCCTCGGTGGCCGTGTAGAGCAGCACCCCCAGGGACCACAGGTCGCTCGCCGGGCCGGGCCGCTGTCCCAGCACCCGTTCCGGGGCGATGTACTCGGGCGAGCCGACGAAACCCCCGGTGTCGGTGAGCCGGGTGTCGCCCTCGATCCGGGCGATCCCGAAGTCCGTGAGGACCACCCGGTCGTACCGGCCGAGCAGGACGTTGTCGGGCTTGACGTCCCGGTGCAGGACGCCCGCCGCGTGCGCCGCCTCCAGCGCGCCGAGCACCTGAAGGCCGATCCGGGCCGCCTCGCGCGCGCCGAGCGTGCCCTCGTGCAGGACGTCGCCGAGGGTACGGCCGCGCACCAGCTCCATCACGATCCAGGGCCGGTCGTCGACGACCGCGACGTCGTGGACGTTCACCACCGCGGGATGGTCCAGGCGGGCCGCCGCGCGGGCCTCGCGGCGCATGCGCTCGAAGGCGTTGGCGCGTTCCTGTTCGGGAAGGTGGTCCGGTACGCGCGGCTCCTTGACGGCGACCTCCCGGTCCACCGTCTCGTCCTGGGCGCGCCACACGGTTCCCATCCCACCGTGGCCCAGCTTGCCGAGCAGCCGGTACCGTCCGGCGATGAGCCGCCCGTCGTCCGCCTCCTGCGGTCGGGGCGGGGGCGGGCCCTGCTTCGGCTGTGCTTCCGGCTGCTGCTTCGGCGGTTGCAGAAGGTAACTCGTCGTCTCGTCGGCCCCGTGGCCGACTCCCCCGTCACTGCTCATGCGTCATCCATACCGCGCCCTGCGCGCGCCCAGCCACAGGGATGGCCAACCGGTCACTAACCCGTGACCGAGCGGCCGTCAGGCCCCCGCCCGGAAGGTGCCGAGCGCCACGTCGAAGTACTCCCGCGCCTGACGCACCTCGCCGACCGGCGCCGACACCCACACGTCATACATCCGCCCGGCCTCCTCCCAGCACAGGTCGTAGGTGTGGCGCGGGCCCTCCGCCGCGCTGAAGCCGTCCCGGGTGAACTCCCAGAGCGCGGCGGGGTGTCCGTCGTGCCGGGTGGGGGTGACCCGGCCGTCGTGGTAACCGGGGTTGGTGGCAGACCCCGTGGCGGCCGAGCGCTCCATCACGCCCTGCGGGCCGCCCGGTTGGGGATCGGCGACCTTGACGCCGAGGCGGAAGGTGTCCCCCGGCGAGAGGTAGAAGACGCGCTCGCCCTGCGGACTGCGGGTGAAGTCCCGCGGTACGGCGAGCGAGAAGCCGGCCGGGTCCCGGGCCGTACGGTAACCGGAGGGCACGGTACGCGAGCCTGCCGAGGCCGGCGGACGGCTCGCGGTGGTGGTGGGGCCGGCCGTGGTGGGTGCCGGAGGCGAGGCGGGCGGCGCGGTCGGGCTCGTGCCGGTCCCGGTCGCCGGAGAGGTCGCCGTACCGCCGGGGCTGCCGCCGCCCCCGTCCCCGCTCCCGTGCAGCAGCAGCGCCGCCGCCGAGACTCCGGCCCCCGCCAGCGCGGCGACGAGCAGCGCCGCGAGCAGCACACCGCGCGTGGAGGTACGGGCCGGGGCCTCCGTCCCCGCTCCGGACACGGTGGCCGGCTGCGGTCCGCCGTGCGGAACGTCCCGCCGGGTCGGCGTGCAGGAGGCGTTCGGCGTACGGCCTCCCGCCGCATCGGATGTCGTCGTACGGCTCCCCGCCGCCCCTGACGCCCCCGGCCTCGGCGTACGGCCCCCGCCGATCCGGTGGCCGCGTCCGGGCGTCGGGAAGCCGGGCGGGCCCGGTGCGTCCGGGGTCCGGCCCGTCTCCAGGAACGTACGCAGCATCTGCTCGGCCTGGGCAGCGCCGAGCCGCCGGTCCGGGTCGCGTTCCAGCAGCCCTCGTACGACCGGGAGCAGCGGCTCGGCCTCGGCGGGCGGCCGGATCTCGGCGGCGACGACGGCGTGCAGGATGCCGCCGAGCGAGTCGCGCCGGAACGGCGACTCGCCGCTGAGCGCCGTGCACAGCAGCGCGCCGACCGACCACAGGTCGGACTCCGGCCCGGTGCGCAGCCCCGACATCCGCTCCGGCGCGGTGTATTCGGGCGAGCCGACGAAGGAGCCGGTCTCGGTGAGCGTGGTGGCGCCCGCGACCTGCGCGATACCGAAGTCGGTCAGCACGACCCGGCCGGTGCCGGACTCGATCAGGACGTTCGCGGGCTTGATGTCCCGGTGCAGCACCCCGGCCGCGTGCGCGGTGTCCACCGCGCCGAGCAGGGCGGCACCGATCCGCGCGGCCTCGGCGGCGTCGACCGGGCCCTGCCGCGAGATCCGGTCGGCGAGCGAGTCACCCTCGATCAACTCCATGACCAGATAAGGGCGTTCATCCTGCTCCACCACGTCGTGCACGACGATGATGTGCGGATGCCGCAGCCGGCCGACCGCCCGTGCCTCACGGAAGGTGCGGTCCCGGCGGCGCCGCGCGTCGTCCTCGGAGAGCGAGTCGTCCGGCAGGAGTTCCTTGACCGCGACCCGGCGCCCCAGCAGCTGGTCGGTGGCCCGCCACACCACGCCCATGCCGCCACGCCCGATGCGTGCCTCCAGGCGGTAACGGCCCGCGATCACCCGGAAGTCGGCGCTCTCGGTCCCCATGCGCCCCATCATGCCGCACCGGACCCATCCGCTCCGGGGCGCCGACCAGCCAAGCCGGGCCGTTCAACCAGCGATTTTCGGCCGTATCAGCCGCGGGGCCGCCTCAGCCGCCATCGGCCGTCGCGTCAGCCGTCGTTCGGCTGCTGCCAGCTCTGCAGTACCCACTTGAACTGCTTGCTGGTCTTCGCCCAGTCCTCGGCCGGCGTCGACATGTAGATGGCGTACTCGATGCCCGCGCGGGAGAAGTAGGTCTCCTCGATCGCGTGCCGCGGACCGGCGACATGCGGCGGGTCCTTCTTCAGCGCGGTCCAGGTGTACTCCCACAGCGAGCCGTTGCGGTCGCGGTAGATGTTCGCCTTCATGGTCACTCGCTTGTAGTCGACCAGCCGCTGCAGCTGCTGTTCCAGGTCCTTCTGGTGCTCGAAGGCGTTGGCGAAGTCCGGCGAGCTGTCGACGGCGATACGGACGAAGTGCAGGCCGCCGTCCGGGCTGTAGTCGATCTGCTTGAGGACACCCTGGTTCTGGTAGACCTTCCGCTTCCAGCCCTTGGGCAGGGAGAGACTGAAACCGAGGGGGTCGTGGTACGTCTCCCAGTTGTCGGGAACCGTGCCCTCGGGGCCCGGCGCGGTGCCGCTGCTCGCGGACGGTGACGTCGCCGGACCCGCGCCGCCCCCGCTCGACCCGGTGTTCTGCTCCATGCCGCCCCACTCCTGGAAGGCCACCGCCGCGCCTCCGCCGAGTACGGCCGCGACGGCGACGACGAGGGCGAGGGTACGCAGCCGGCGCCGGGGCCGGGGTCTGGGCCGTACCGGCGCCGGGCCCATGGGCGTGGGGGCCACGGCCGTCTGCCCGGTCGCGGAACGGGCCGGTCCCGTCGGCGCCGTGGGGACGGTGGCACCGGTCGGGTAGCTGTGGGGGCCGTAGCCCGAGGTGCTCGTCCCGCCGGCGTGCACGCCCGAACCCTGGGTCGGGACGAACGCCTGGGCCATGGACGGGCGGCGGCCCTCCGCGGTCTCGGCGAGCATCTGCTCCGCCTCCTCCGCGCTCGGCCGCCGTTCCGGTTCCTTGCGCAGCAGGGCGGATATGACCGGGCCGAGCGCACCGGCGTGGCGCGGCTCGTCGACCTCCTCCTCGACGACCGCCTGCATGGTGCTCAGCGGCGAGGTGCGGCGGAACGGGGAACGGCCCTCGACCGCCGTGTACAGCGTGGCGCCGAGCGCCCACAGGTCCGAGGACGGTCCCGGGTCGTGGCCGCGCACCCGCTCCGGCGCGAGATAGTCGACCGAGCCGACGACCTCCCCGGTGCGGGTGATCGTGGTGTCGCCCTCTATCTGGGCGATGCCGAAGTCGGTGAGCAGCACCCGGCCGTCGCGGCCGAGCAGCACATTGCCGGGCTTGACGTCCCGGTGCAGGACGCCGGCGGAGTGCGCGGCGCGCAGCGCCCGCAGCACCCACAGTCCTATGCGGGCCGCCTCCCTCGGCTCCACCCGCCCCTGCTCCTTGACCGCGTCGGCCAGCGAGTTGCCCTCGACCAGCTCCATCACGATCCAGGGGCGGCCGTCGTGCTCCAGGACGTCGTGCACAGTGACGACGGCGGAGTGGCTGATGCGCGCGGCGGCCCGGGCCTCCGCCCGGGTGCGGGCCAGCAGCACGGCCCGGTCGCTGTCGGAGACGTACAGCGCTGCGGTCAACTCCTTGACGGCGACCGTCCGGTGCAGCACCTCATCGTGGGCGCGCCACACCCGGCCCATGCCGCCGCTGCCGATGGAATCGGCAAGCCGGTAGCGGCCCGCTACGAGCAGGCCCTGCATCTGATTCACGTTGCCCCGCAATGCTCTTGACAGGGTCAGATTAAGGACCGCCCTGCCGACTGGGAACCAGCGGGGTACCAAGGTGACAGCACTGTGACGCTTGTCGCCGCCGGAATCGGCCAGTACCGGTCAACCGGTATACAGGGCGCTCAACCCGTGTAGCGGTACGTCGCCGTGGCCTGCTCGTAGAACCGGGTCACCTCGTCCCGCTGGGCCTCCGGGCCGCGGACCTGGACGATGTGGTAGCGGCCGTTCAGCAGGATCGCCATGTTCCGCACGAACAGGTCCTGTCCCTGTCCGTCGGTCCAGGTGAACTGCCCCTCGGCCATGGTCCGTCCGCCCACCTCGATGGTTCTCAGACCGGTGGCCGTGGCCCAGCTGGAGCTGCGGTACGGCTGGAGTTCGCTCTCCTTGTCCCGCTGGTAGGCCATCGGGTCACCGCCGTACATCGTGGCGCTGTCCCGTCCGGGTACGACGATCAGCTCGAAGTCCCCGTGCGCGTAGACCACCTGGCCGCTGCCGTTCTTCGGGGTGCGGTCCCAGCCCTTGGCCACGGCGATCTGGAAACCTTCCGGGTCCTTGCGCAGGGTGAAGCCGTCGGCGACGGACGGGTCGCCGTCGGTCTGGGTGTCGGTGGCGGGAGCGCTGCTCTGCGGCGCGCTCTGCCCGGTGGAGGGTTCCGGGGTGCGCGAGGGCGCGGTACTCGCCTCCCCCGCGCTGCCGGTCCGCTCGCTGCCCGCGGCCCCGCTCTCCCCCTGCTTCGGCATGAACAGCATCGCGTACGCGACGGCACCGGCCAGCAGAAGCAGGATCAGCAGGAGCAGGGTCCGGCCGAGGCTGCGCGGCGACGAGCCCGCCTCCTCCCGGGCCCGCTTGTGCCGGCCGTGCGGATGGGTCTCGGGCAGCCCGGCGCGCCGGCGGCGCAGCCGCACCAGCTCGCCGCGGCGGCGGACGATCGGCAGCCGGTGCGGATCGGCGGACGGCACGGGTACGACATGCGTGCCCGCGTCGGGCTCGGGTGCGGAGCGCACCAGCGAGCGCAGCCAGCCGTTCAGCTCCTCGAAGTCCAGGCGTTCGTGGGGTCTTGGCGCAGCAGCGACTCCACGACCGGGCGCAGCGGTCCGCACTCCTCGGCGAAGGCGGGCGGTTCGGCACAGACCAGCTGCACCAGCTCGGCCCGTCGACTCCTCGGGGTACGGCGCATGCCCCCTGTACGGACCGGAACAGCAGCGCCCCGAGCGCCCACAGGTCGGTCGCGGGCCCGATCGGCGCCGCCAGCTGCCAGTTCTCGTGCACGGGCCCGGCCTGCTCCGGCGCCCACCGCTCGGTCACCGGCCCCACGACAGTCATCCGCACCTGCCGCGCCCGTTCGGCCGCCAGCGCCGTCACGGGCCCACGACGGGACGCGGCGGGCTCTGCGGCTCCGTCCCAGCGGGCTGAGTCGGTGCCCGTTGCGTGGGCGGTGCCGGGGTGTGGG
>NZ_CM002285.1:3646680-3667461 GCF_000497445.1 Streptomyces roseochromogenus subsp. oscitans DS 12.976
CGGCGGGCGGCCTCGGGACCGACGTCCGCGGACGGCACCCCGACCGCTGCG
Organism: Streptomyces roseochromogenus subsp. oscitans DS 12.976; assembly: GCF_000497445.1. NCBI lineage: Bacteria > Bacillati > Actinomycetota > Actinomycetes > Kitasatosporales > Streptomycetaceae > Streptomyces > Streptomyces roseochromogenus. The sequence continues at coordinate 3,646,732 of NZ_CM002285.1, forward strand.
GCGGGCCCGGCCGACCCGCCCGCGGAACCGTGGGAATCACCCCGGTCCCCGGCGAAGGGACTTACCCCCGGGCCGCCACCCGGCCCGGCGTTCTCCGTCCCTGCTGCGCCCACGGCCGCTGCCGCGCCCGGAGTTCCCTCCTCCGTGCCGCCCTCGTCCGGCACCGGGTCGTACCCGCAGAGCGCCTCCTCCGCGGCCCCGACCGCGAGGCCGGTCAGCATCACCCGGCCGTCGTCGCAGACCAGCACCGTACGGGCGGTGATGTTGCGGTGCACCCAGCCATGGGCATGGAGCACCCGGAGCGCCATGAGCACGTCGGAGGCGACCTCGGCCGCCCGGTACGGCGACAGCGGCTGCTCCGTGAGCAGCGCGGCCAGCGGGCGCGCGGCCACCGACTCGCTCACTATCCACAGCGACCCGCCCTCGGCGAACACGTCGAAGACCTGGTCGAGCCGTGGATGGTCGGGGATGCGGGCCGCCGCCTGCACGGCCTCGACAGCGCGCCGCACGGCCGGGTCGGCGGGCCGCCGGGTGGCGGTCCGGGCGTCATGCGTCCGCCGGGTCCCGCGCTCACGCGCGGTGAACCCCGCGGGCAGTCCCTCCGCGTCGAGCACCTCCGCCTCGACGACCTCCGGCAACGGCACCTGCCGGACGAGCACTTCCTGGCCGCTGTAGGTGTCGAAGGCGCGGGTCTCGGTGAGTTCGTACTCGTCGGAGGGCGGCAACGGCAGGCGGTAGCGGTCGGCCAGCACCCGACCCGCGTAGTCGTCCACGTTGCCTCCCCCGGCCGCCCGGTCGGTCACATCCGTTCGCCTCGCGACCCGTTTCGCACACGCATCCGGCTGCGTACGGTCCGCAACCATTCACGATACGTGCCAGAGGCAACCCGCATCGCGTGGATGACGGATTCTCACGCCCCAAACCGGCGGCCGGAGCCTACGACTTGGGCTCGAAGGACTGCGTCAACGTCTTCCAGGTGTCCGCGCGCAGCGCGCTGCCCCAGTCGGTCGCTTTCGCCGTGTACATCAGTCCGTAACCCTGGTGGCCGTTGACGACGAAACCCCGGTCGATACTGCGGTACCCGGTGCCGCCGTCGACGTAGGTGAACTCCCAGTCGGCCGTGTTCCAGCCGCGGTAATCCACCTTCTCGATACGGATCTTCCGGTACTGGGGACGCACCATGGAGCGCTCCTGGTTCTTCCAGTCCGCCACCGGGTCGTCCTTGGGGCTGCTGGTCCAGCCGATGAGCAGCTTCTGCCCGTCGGGACCGGTGTAGCGGTCGCCCGCGCCGTCGCTGGACTCGTACGACCATCCCTTGGGCAACCCGATCGAGTACCCCTGGCCGCCCTTGCGGGTCGACACCACCGGCGCGCTCCCGCCGCCCTTCGCACCGGACGAGCCGGAGCCGCCGGTGGAAGCACTCGCGTCGACGGCGGCGGAACCGGTGCCCGACGACGACGGGCCCGACCCGTCCGTCCGCGCCCCGCTGCCCGTGCCCTTGTCACCCTTGTCCCGCTCGGTGGACGCGCTCGCGCTCGCCGCCGCCTTGGCCCCGCTGCTCTTGCCGTCCTTGGCATCGTTGCCGTTCAGAGCGATGGCCAGGACCGTGCCGAGGACCGCGAGAGCGACCACCACGGCGATGATCACCAGTGTGCGCCTGGGTACGACGTCGGTCAGCGGCGCCCTGGGCACCGGCCGCGGCGGCAGGTCCAGGTCCGGCGGCGGCATCACGGGCCAGCCCGAACTCGGCTTGTTCGGGCTGGAGTTCGGCCTACCGGCGCCACCGGTGGCACCCGAGGCAGACCCCGCCTGTCTCGCGGCGGATCCGGCACCCGTCCCAGGGGCGGACCCGGGCCGCGTCCCACCGGAAGAGGCGCCGGGGGTAGTCGGACGTGCCCCACCGGGAGTGGCCGGGCGGCTTCCGCCGGGAGAGGCAGGCCGTGCCCCGCCGGTGCCGGCGCCGTCCGTGCCCGCCGCTCCACCCGCACCCGGTGCGGCCGGTCCGGTCGGTGCGGCCGGTCCGGCCGTGTCCCCGCCGTTCTTCGTCCGTGCCGACGCCGCGGTGGCCGCCGCTCCGGCCGCCTTGCGGACCGAACGCAGCGCGCCGCGCAGCTTCTCCCCGGCCTCCTCGCCCCGTCTGCCCTCGGACGGCTCGGGCGGCACCGGCAGCGGCACCACCCGCGTGGCGTCCATCGGCTCCGGCTCGGGCGCGTGGATCACCGCGTGGAACATGGCCCGGGCCCCGGCGTCGTCGAGTCGCTCGGCCGGATCCTTGGTGAGCAGACCGTAGATGACGTCCCTGAGCGGGCCCGCGTTCTTGGGCTCCTCCAGGGGCTCGGTCATCACCGCGGTGAGCGTGGCGATCGCCGACCCCTTGTCGTACGGCGGCACGCCCTCGACCGCGGCGTACAGCAGGCCGCCGAGCGACCACAGGTCGGCCGCCGGGCCCGGCTTGTGGCCGCGGGCGCGCTCGGGCGAGATGTAGGAGGGGGCGCCGACGAGCATGCCGGTGGAGGTGATGGACGGGTCGCCCTCGACCTGCGCGATACCGAAGTCGGTGAGCACGACCCGGCCGTCCTCGGCGATCAGCACGTTGGACGGCTTCACGTCGCGGTGCAGGATGCCCTCGCGGTGCGCGGAGCGCAGCACGTCGAGGACGGCGAGGCCCACCTCGGCGGCGCGCTTCGGCTCCAGCAGACCGTCCTCGCGGATGACCTCGGCGAGGGACTTGCCCTCCACCAACTCCATGACGATCCAGGGCCGGTCGTCCTCGTCGACCACGTCGAAGACCGTCACCGCGCTGTTGTTGCGGATCCGGGCGATCGCCTTGGCCTCGCGCAGCGTGCGCGTGATCAGGCGCCGCTTCTCCTCCTCGTCGATGTTCGACGGGAACCGCAGCTCCTTGACGGCGACCGTCCGGCCCAGCGTCTCGTCCTCGGCGCGCCAGACCGTGCCCATACCGCCCCGGCCCAGCACGTCTCCCAGCCGGTACCGCCCGGCGAGGAGACGACGCTCGCTCTTGTCCTGACGAGTCCCCTGACGAGAGGTACCCGCCCGCTCCGCCTCCGACATGCGTCCCCTCAAACAACCCGCCCTGACAGAGCCTCCATTGTCTCTCACTCGACAAGTGCGCAACGCCCAGGGGGCCCCTGGCCGCGGCCCGCCGTCCGCGCACCGGAAGCCCAGCCGAACCTGCTGTTCCGCTTATCGGGACGATGGACGGCAAAAGGACCGAAGCCCCCCACGCAGCGGCGCCCTTGACTCCCCTTCAGGACGGGGAAACGGCTGTTTCAGGCCGGTACGGACGGCTACAGCGGCACGATGTCCGGTGCTCCCAGCCGCGCCGCGTCCGCCGTCTGGTCGTCGGGCTGCAGCTGGGACTCCCGCTCGGCCTCCACCCGCTTCTCGTAGTGCTCGACTTCGCGCTCGATGTGGTCCTTGTCCCAGCCGAGGACCGGCGCCATCAGCTCGGCCACCTCACGGGCGCTGCGCGTGCCCCGGTCGAACGTCTCGATGGAGATACGGGTGCGGCGGGTGAGGACGTCGTCGAGATGCCGGGCGCCCTCGTGCGAGGCGGCGTACACCGCCTCGGCGCGCAGATAGTCGTCGGCGCCCGGCAGCGGCTCGCCCAGGGCGGGGTCGGCGGTGATGAGGTCCAGTACCTCCTCGGCCAGGGAGCCGTAGCGGTTCAGCAGATGCTCGACGCGGGCCGCGTGCAGCCCGGTGCGGGCGGCGATCCGGGCGCGCGCGTTCCACAACGCCTGGTAGCCCTCCGCGCCCAGCAGCGGGGTCTCCTCGGTCACACAGTCGGCGACCCGCACGTCCAGGCCATGCACCGCCTCGTCGACCGCGTCCTTCGCCATCACCCGGTACGTGGTGTACTTGCCGCCCGCCACGACCACGAGTCCCGGCACCGGATGGGCGACCGTGTGCTCGCGGGAGAGCTTGCTGGTGGCGTCGGACTCCCCGGCGAGCAGCGGGCGCAGACCGGCGTACACGCCCTGCACGTCGTCGCGGCCGAGCGGCACCGCGAGCACCGAGTTGACGTGCTCCAGCAGATAGTCGATATCGGCGCTGGACGCGGCCGGATGCGCCTTGTCCAGGTCCCAGTCGGTGTCGGTGGTCCCGACGATCCAGTGCCGCCCCCAGGGGATGACGAACAGAACCGACTTCTCGGTACGCAGGATCAGGCCGGTCGTGGAGTGGATGCGGTCCTTGGGCACGACCAGATGGATGCCCTTGGAGGCGCGGACGTGGAACTGGCCGCGCTCCCCCACCATGGCCTGCGTGTCGTCCGTCCACACACCGGTCGCGTTCACGACCTGCTTGGCGCGGATCTCGTACTCCCCGCCGCCCTCCACGTCCTGCACCCGGGCGCCGACCACCCGCTCGCCCTCGCGCAGGAACCCGGTCACCCGCGCGCGGTTGGCCACCTTCGCGCCGTAGGACGCGGCAGTGCGCACCAGCGTGGCCACGAAGCGGGCGTCGTCCATCTGGGCGTCGTAGTACTGCAGGGCGCCGACCAGGGCGTCCTTCTTCAGGCAGGGTGCGACACGCAGGGCGTGACGGTGGCTCAAGTGCCGGTGCAGGGGCAGCCCGCGGCCGTGCCCGCGCGCCATGGACATCGCGTCGTACAAGGCCACACCCGAACCCGCGTACAGCCGCTCCCAGCCCTTGTGCTGCAGCGGATAGAGAAACGGCACGGGCTTGACCAGGTGCGGGGCGAGCCGCTCCAGCAGCAGCCCGCGCTCCTTCAGTGCCTCCCGTACGAGGGCGAAGTCGAGCATCTCCAGATAGCGCAGACCGCCGTGGATCAGTTTGCTGGACCGGCTGGAGGTGCCGGACGCCCAGTCGCGGGCCTCGACCAGCCCTGTGGACAGTCCGCGCGTGACGGCGTCCAGCGCGGTACCGGCACCGACGACCCCGCCGCCGATCACCAGCACGTCCAGCTCCCGCTCCGCCATCGCCGCCAGTGCCTCGGCGCGCTGCGCCGGCCCCAGAGTCGCTGTCCTCACCGCTGCCTCCCGCTGTCCCAGACCCGCTCGCGTCGGCCACACCCGGTGGGCGAAGCCCGGTTCATCCCCTCCTCATGCCCAAATTCTGACCGGGTTGCCCGACTTCGGCCACCAAGGGCTCCCAAGCTGTGGACAACTCACGCGCAACCCTCGGAAGACACACGAACACAATCACACATAACTGTCATATGTGTACCTAGTCTGGCAGAGCACTCGCTCAACCCTGTCGACAGCGGTTGCGCACCTGTCCCGCTTCGGCTACTGGGAAGGACGGCCCACGCATGCCCGCAGACCTCGCCGTCATCGGACTCGGCTCCTACGGCTTGCCGCTGGCCCAGGCCGCTGTCGCCGCAGGCATCTCCACGCTCGGCTTCACCACGGGACCCGATGCCGGCTCCCTCAGCCCGGCCGAGTTGCGCCGGATGCATCTGGCCGGTTTCCGGCCCGGTACCGACGCGGCCCAGCTCGGCCGGGTGCGCACCGCCGTCATCTGCCCGTCGACCGCGAGCGACAGCGACGGCGGACTCGACCTCGGGCAGGTGGAGGCGGCGGCCCGCGCGCTCGCCGAACGGCTGCGCCCGCACACCACGGTCATCCTGGAGTCGCCGGTGCTGCCCGGCACGACGGAGCAATTCCTGCGGCCCCTGCTGGAGGAGGGCTCGGGGCTGCGCGCCGGCCGGGACTTCCATCTCGCCTACTCGCCCAGCCGGGTCGACCCCGGCAACCGCGACCACACCCCCGCCGGCACCCCCAAGGTGATCGGCGGCCTCACCCCCGCGTGCACCGAGTCGGCCGCCGCCTTCTACGGCCGGCTCACCGACAAGGTGGTACGCGCGCGTGGGCTGCGCGAGGCGGAGACCGTGCAGCTGCTGGAGACCAACTTCCGGCACGTCAACATCGCGCTCGTCAACGAGATGGCGGTCCTCTGTCATGAGCTGGGTGTCGACCTGTGGGACGTCATCCGGTGCGCGGAGACCAAGCCGTTCGGCTTCCAGGCGTTCCGGCCGGGGCCGGGCGTCGGCGGGCACGGCGTCCCGCACGACCTGACCGGCCACGCCACCCGCACCCTGCGGGTGGTGGAGCTGGCCCAGCAGGTCAACCACCGCATGCCGCGCTATGTCGTGCAGCGCGCTGCCGCGCTCCTCAACGAGCACGGCAAGTCCGCCCGCGCCGCGCGCGTGCTGCTGCTCGGCGTCACCTACAAGCCCGACCTCGCCGACCTGCAGGGCACACCCGCCCAGGAGATCGCGATCCGGCTGATGGAGCTGGGTGCCTCCGTGAGCTACCACGATCCGCTCGTGGCCTCCTGGAACGTCCTGGACCGCCCTGTCCCGCGGGTGGACGCGCTCTACGACGCCGCCGCCGACGCGGATCTGACGATGCTGCTGCAGAACCACCGGACGTACGACCTGCAGGCGCTGTCGGTGAAGGCCCAGCTGCTGCTGGACACACGCGGGGCCACACCCGCGGGGGCCGCGCACCGGCTCTGAGCCTGATCACGAACGGAAAACAGCCGGGGGCGTTGTCGTCCCCGGCTGTTAATCTCCCCCGGACTCGCCGCACACGCGCGTACGGGAGTTTTCCGTTTCCATCATCCAGTGGTGTTCCACTTCGGGGGGATTTCTGTCATGAGCCAGTCAGCTCCATCGCCACAGTCGTCGCAGCCACCGCAGTCCGGTCCGGTCGGCGGCAATCCGTACGTCGAGCAGGCCCCGGCCGGCGCGCCCTACCCGCCGCAGCCGGGCGCGTACGCCGCCCAGCCGGGTGCCTTCGCGCCTCCGGCGCCGCCCGCGCCGGGCCGGAACAACGTCGTCCTCGGCGTGGTCGCCGCGGTCGTCGCCGCCGTGGCCGCCGCCGCGCTCTACGGCGTCGTCATCGGCGCCACCAAGCACGAGATCGGCTACGCGGCCGTCGGCGTCGGCTTCGTCGTCGGTCTCGCAGCCGGCAAGGCGGGCGGCCGCAACCCGGCCCTCCCCGTCGTGAGCGCCATCCTCGCGCTCGGCTCGGTGTACCTCGGCCAGCTGGTCGGCGAGGCCGTGATCGGCGCCGACGCGGTGCACCTGGGCTTCAGCGAGGTGTTCTTCCAGCACTTCGACGTGGTCCAGCAGGCGTGGAAGGACGACGCCGACCCGCTGACCTTCCTCTTCTTCGCCATCGCCGCGTTCGCCGCGTTCTCGGGCGCCAAGAAGGCCGCCCGGTAAGGCGCGTAAGGCGCTCAGGGCACGTCCGCAGCAAGGCACGCCCGCAGCCAGAAGGGCCCGGCCACCGATGAAGGCGGCCGGGCCCTTCGCGTCGTACTGCTCCCGTGGGCGCGTCAGCGGCGGTGCTGGCTGTCCGCGACCGTCACCTCGACCCGCTGGAACTCCTTCAGCTCGCTGTAGCCGGTGGTGGCCATCGCGCGGCGCAGGGCGCCGAAGAAGTTCATCGAGCCGTCGGGGGTGTGGGAGGGGCCGGTGAGGATCTCCTCGATGGTGCCGACCGTGCCGAGGTCGACCTTCTTGCCGCGGGGCAGCTCCTCGTTGACCGCCTCCATGCCCCAGTGGTGGCCCTTGCCGGGCGCGTCCGTGGCGCGGGCCAGCGGGGAGCCCATCATCACCGCGTCGGCGCCGCAGGCGATCGCCTTGGGCAGGTCGCCGGACCAGCCGACACCGCCGTCCGCGATCACGTGCACGTACCGGCCGCCGGACTCGTCCATGTAGTCACGGCGGGCCGCGGCCACGTCCGCGACCGCCGTCGCCATCGGGACCTGGATGCCCAGCACGTTGCGCGTGGTGTGCGCCGCGCCGCCGCCGAAGCCCACGAGCACACCCGCGGCACCCGTGCGCATCAGATGCAGGGCCGCCGTGTACGTGGCGCAGCCGCCGACGATCACCGGGACGTCCAGCTCGTAGATGAACTGCTTCAGGTTCAGCGGCTCGCTCGAGTGGGAGACGTGTTCCGCCGAGACCGTCGTACCGCGGATGACGAAGATGTCCACGCCCGCGTCCACGACCGCCTTGGAGAACTGGGCGGTGCGCTGCGGGGAGAGCGCGGCCGCCGTGACCACGCCGGAGTCGCGCACCTCCTTGATGCGGGCGCCGATCAGCTCCTCCTTGATGGGCGCCGCGTACACCTCCTGGAGGCGGCGGGTCGCCTGCTCGGCGGGCAGCTCGGCGATCTCCTCCAGCAGCGGCTGCGGGTCCTCGTACCTCGTCCAGAGGCCTTCGAGGTTCAGCACGCCGAGGCCGCCCAGCTCACCGATGCGGATCGCGGTGGCCGGGGAGACGACCGAGTCCATGGGGGCGGCCAGGAACGGCAGCTCGAAGCGGTAGGCGTCGATCTGCCAGGCGATCGAGACCTCCTTCGGGTCCCGCGTACGGCGGCTGGGGACGACGGCGATGTCGTCGAAGGCGTACGCCCGGCGGCCGCGCTTGCCGCGCCCGATCTCGATCTCAGTCACGTCTAGGCCTTTCCCTGATGCGTTTCAGCGTCTCCCAGTATCGCCGACGGGTACGACAAGAGCGGCCCCGGATTACTCCGGAGCCGCCCTCGATCACGCCTCGAACGGCTTCACGCGCGCGTGGATGCGCCGTTGTCGTGCCTGCGAGCTACCTCTTGCTGCTGTAGTTCGGCGCCTCGACCGTCATCTGGATGTCGTGCGGGTGGCTCTCCTTCAGGCCCGCCGAGGTGATCCGCACGAACCGGCCGTTCGTCTGAAGCTCCGGAACGGTCCTGCCGCCGACGTAGAACATCGACTGGCGCAGACCGCCGACCAGCTGGTGGACGACGGAGGACAGCGGACCGCGGTAGGGCACCTGGCCCTCGATGCCCTCGGGGATCAGCTGCTCGTCGGAGGCGACCCCCTCCTGGAAGTAGCGGTCCTTGGAGAAGGACTTGCGGTCGCCGCGGGACTGCATCGCGCCGAGCGAACCCATACCGCGGTACGACTTGAACTGCTTGCCGTTGATGAACAGCAGCTCGCCCGGGGACTCCTCGCAGCCCGCGAGCAGCGAGCCGAGCATCACCGTGTCGGCGCCCGCGACCAGGGCCTTGGCGATGTCGCCGGAGTACTGCAGACCGCCGTCGCCGATGACCGGGACACCGGCCTCCTTGGCGGCGAGCGCGGCCTCGTAGATCGCGGTGACCTGCGGGACGCCGACGCCGGCGACCACGCGGGTCGTACAGATGGAGCCCGGTCCGACACCGACCTTGATGCCGTCGGCGCCCGCGTCGACCAGGGCCTGGGCGCCGTCGCGCGTGGCGACGTTGCCGCCGATGACATCGACGCCGGAGTGGTTCGACTTGATCTTGGCGATCATGTCGCCGACCAGACGGGAGTGCCCGTGCGCGGTGTCCACGACGATGAAGTCGACGCCGGCCTCGATGAGAGCCTGGGCGCGCTCGAAGGAGTCACCGGCCACGCCGACCGCCGCACCGACCAGCAGCCGGCCTTCGGCGTCCTTCGCCGCGTTCGGGTACTGCTCGGCCTTGACGAAGTCCTTGACGGTGATCAGGCCCTTGAGGACACCGTCGTCGTCGACGAGCGGGAGCTTCTCGATCTTGTGCTTGCGCAGCAGCTCCATGGCCTCCGGGCCGGAGATGCCGACCTTGCCGGTGACCAGCGGCATCGGGGTCATGACCTCGTGCACACGGCGGCTGCGGTCGCTCTCGAAGGCCATGTCACGGTTGGTGACGATGCCGAGGAGCTTCTTGTCGCCGTCGGTCACCGGGACGCCGCTGATGCGGAACCTGGCGCACAGCGCGTCGGCCTCGGCGAGCGTGGCCTCCGGGTGGATGGTGATGGGGTCGGTGACCATGCCGGACTCGGAGCGCTTCACCAGGTCGACCTGGTTGGCCTGGTCCTCGATGGACAGGTTGCGGTGCAGCACGCCGACGCCGCCCTGGCGGGCCATCGCGATCGCCATGCGGGACTCGGTCACCTTGTCCATGGCGGCGGACAGCAGCGGGATGTTGACCCGCACGTTCTTGGAGACGTACGAGGCGGTGTCGATGTCGTCGGGCGCCATGTCCGACGCGCCCGGCAGCAGCAGCACGTCGTCGTAGGTCAGCCCGAGTGTCGCGAATTTTCCGGGCACTCCGTCGACGTTGGCAGTCATGACACCTTCCCCAAATGGCCTTGATCGGTGCGGATGTCCATGCTAACGGGAAGCGTCGCTAGCAAATTCCACGGTAGGGGGTCAGTTCAGGCTTCGTATGTTCGTACGGGAACGGAAGCGTGCCTGTTCAACAAGGGGAGCTTCAGAGGCTCCGCTCAAGGGGATTACTGCTCGGCGAGTGCCCTCAGGCGGCTCAGCGCTCGGTGCTGGGCGACCCGGACCGCGCCGGGTGACATTCCCAACATCTGCCCGGTCTCCTCCGCGGTCAAGCCCACGGCGATGCGCAGCAGGAGCAGTTCGCGCTGGTTCTCGGGGAGGTTGGCGAGCAGCTTCTTGGCCCAGGCGGCGTCACTGCTGAGCAGGGCGCGTTCCTCGGGGCCGAGCGAGTCGTCGGGCCGTTCCGGCATCTCGTCCGAGGGCACCGCTGTGGAGCCCGGGTGGCGCATGGCGGCGCGCTGCAGGTCGGCGACCTTGTGCGAGGCGATGGCGAAGACGAACGCCTCGAAGGGGCGGCCGGTGTCGCGGTAGCGGGGCAGCGCGAGCAGGACGGCTACACAGACCTCCTGCGCGAGATCCTCCACGAAGTGGCGCGCGTCGCCCGGGAGCCGGGACAGCCGGGTGCGGCAGTAGCGCAGCGCCAGCGGGTGGACATGCGCGAGCAGATCGTGCGTGGCCTGCTCGTCCCCGTCGACGGCGCGGTGCACGAGCGCACCGATCGCCCCGTGGGCCGTGCCCGCCTCGTCACCGCGCATCGGTCCATGGTGCCTTGCGGCCGTCCGGTCCGTCGCATCGTGCTCGTGGTTGTGCACCGAAGCGTTATGAGCAGGCGCGCCGGCACTCATCCCCTGCGCCCTCCCCTTCACCTCGACCGACTCGTCCCCGAGAGACTCCACATCTCAAGGATGCGGCATCCGCGCCGAAACGAGCATCGCGCGTCCGGCGGGCCGCCTTGCCCGGCGCCCGCCGAAGCGTCCGAGGGAGTCGTACGCCGGGGGCGCGAACAGCCCTCCCGTGGGCGCCCCGGCACTCGTCGCGCGGCGCCGACCACGGGTGTTCATCGTGTGGATCTCCGTGCCCGAGCGCGACCGCGCACCCGGCCGACGGCCATCCGCACAGCTCCCCGAGTGTGACCGGGTCCACCCCTCGAAGGCCCCTCACGGCCGCGTCCACGGGCAACCGGAACACCCGCCAAGGCATTTCACCGGCACCCACCTCCGCGACGGACGAGGACGCTCCCGAGGCACGCGCGTGTACGGCGCCTGGACCCGGGGCACGCGCGCGTACGACTCCCGGGCGGGCGGACCGGGACGCGGCGGTACGGCGTCCTGGCCGAGGGCCTTCCACGGCCACTCTCGCGCACGCCGCCGAACACACCGATACGCTCCCGAAGCCGGGAGACACGTCCAGTCACCCCGCGCACGGCCGGGACGCGCCGACGCGCCCCGGAGCCTCGGGACGCCTCCGCCCACGTCCACGCCGCGCACGGTCAGGGCACATCGACACGCCGCCGCGGCGCATCGACACACCCCTGGAGCCGAGGGGCGTGCTCGTGCAGCCCGTACCCCGTACCCGGCCGGGCCCCGGCCCGCCGACTCCGGGAAGAGCCGGGCGCCGCGCTGTCGGCGGGTGAGCGGGACGTGGTGGGGGGCGGCGGACGGCCCGGACACCCCGTGGGGCGTGCCGGGTCTGCTTCCGTGGCCGGTGCGCGCCGATGCGGCGCCCGGCTGCTGCCTGGTGAGGCGGACACCCGTCCGGCTCCGGGCGCGGTGCCCGGTGACGGCCGGTCCCGCCTGCCCCGCAGGGCTGGGCACCGCCTACCGGACCAGTCCCCAGCGGAAGCCGAGCGCCACGGCGTGGGCCCGGTCCGAGGCGCCGAGCTTCTTGAACAGGCGCCGCGCGTGCGTCTTGACGGTGTCCTCGGAGAGGAACAGTTCGCGGCCGATCTCGGCGTTGGAGCGGCCGTGACTCATACCCTCCAGGACCTGGATCTCGCGCGCGGTGAGCGTGGGCGCGGCGCCCATCTCGGCCGAGCGGAGCCGGCGCGGGGCCAGCCGCCAGGTCGGGTCGGCGAGGGCCTGCGTCACCGTGGCGCGCAGCTCGGCGCGCGAGGCGTCCTTGTGCAGATAGCCCCGGGCGCCGGCGGCGACCGCCAGGGCCACGCCGTCGAGGTCCTCGGCGACGGTGAGCATGATGATGCGTGCGCCGGGGTCGGCGGACAGCAGACGGCGCACGGTCTCCACGCCGCCCAGGCCGGGCATGCGCACATCCATGAGGATGAGGTCGGAGCGGTCGGCGCCCCAGCGGCGGAGGACTTCCTCGCCGTTGGCCGCCGTCGTCACGCGCTCGACGCCGGGCACGGTCGCCACCGCGCGGCGGAGTGCTTCTCGGGCAAGCGGGGAGTCGTCGCAGACGAGGACGGATGTCATGACCGCCCTCCGCAGCTGATGCGCGTCACCTTGAGCCTCCAGGCTGGTACGGAATCGTCACCTGTGCGGTCGACCGTCTCGGACGCCTGCCCGAGCGCTTGTGTTTTCAACCGCCTCCGCACTCTCAACGACGGTCACTCGAAAGAGTTACGGGGCTACATGCCGTCTTCGGCACTCTACGTGAGGGTCTCGACACGGTGCAGACATGGCCAACAGACCCTCAACTTTTCATCACAACTATGCCCCATTTGGCCGCTTTTCTTCCCGTTTCATGGTGTCCGAGGCTAGATTCGCAATGAGTCATATTTTCATCTCCTTAGACCGGAGATGTACGGTCGATGGCACCGTATCCGCTCAGAACGGCTACAAGGGGTCACGTAATGGCAGATTTCTCCCGCCTTCCCGGACCGAACGCGGACCTGTGGGACTGGCAGCTGCTGGCTGCCTGCCGCGGTGTGGACAGCTCGCTCTTCTTTCACCCGGAGGGCGAGCGCGGGGCGGCTCGGAGCGCTCGCGAGAACTCGGCCAAGGAGGTCTGCATGAGGTGCCCTGTCCGCGCGCAGTGCGCGGCGCACGCACTGGCGGTGCGCGAGCCGTACGGCGTGTGGGGCGGCCTGACCGAGGACGAGCGTGAGGAGTTGATGGGGCGTGCGCGCAACCGCCTGGTGGCGGCCTCGGCCGCCGGCGCGGACACCGCCCCGAACCACTGAAGGAACGTTTCTGCATCCTCCGGTACGCCGGATGCGCTCATTCCCTCCACCAGGGCACGCCGCATCGCCACGTGCGTGCCCTCGTCTCTGCCGCCGCCCCTCGCCGGGGCGCGCTCCCCGTAGGCGTGGCCGCCAGTCGTACCGCGCGTCCCCCAGGGTGGCCGCCAGTCGTACCGCGCGTCCCCCAGGGTGGCCGCCTGTCGTACCGCGCGTCCCCCAGGGCGTGGCCGCCGTCGTACCGCGCGCCTCTAGGCGCGGCCGGCCGCGCGGGCCAGTTGTTCCAGCGTTGCCGCCACGGCCGGGACCTGTGCCAGGTCGGGCAGGGTGAGGGCGACGATCTCGCGGCGCACCGCCGGTTCCAGCCGGACCGTGCGCACACCTCTGGGCCGTACCGACTCCACCGCCAGCTGCGGCAGGACGGCGACTCCGAGACCCGCGCCGACCAGGCCGACCACCGCCGGATAGTCATCCGTGGCGAAGTCGATGCGCGGGGTGAAACCGGCCCCCTCGCACACCTCGACCAGCTGGCCGCGGCAGCGCGGGCAGCCCGCGATCCAGGGCTCCCGGGCCAGCTCGCCGATGGCGACGGCCTCCGCGCGCCCGAGGCGGTGCCGCTCGGGCACCAGGGCTACCAGACGGTCGATCAGCAGGGGCCGTACGACCAGGTCGTCCCAGTCCTCGGCGACCGCCGCTCCCTCGTAGCGGAAAGCCAGGGCCAAGTCGCAGTCGCCTTCGCGCAGCAGCTCCACGGACTTCGGGGGCTCGGCCTCCTCCAGGGAGACGCGGGTGCCGGGGTGGGCGGCGCGCAGGGCGGCCAGGGCTGTGGGCACCAGGGTGGAGCTGCCGCTGGGGAAGGAGACCAGCCGGACCCGGCCGGCGCGCAGGCCCGCGATGGCGGCGACCTCCTCCTCGGCCGCGGTGAGCCCGGCGAGGATGCCGGAGGCGTGCCTGACCAGGGCTTCCCCGGCCTGGGTCAGCCGCATCTCGCGGCCGTTGCGGACCAGCAGCGGGGTGCCGACCGAGCTCTCCAGGGCCTTCATCTGCTGGCTCACGGCGGGCTGGGTGCAGCCCAGTTCGCGCCCCGCCGCCGAGAAGGAACCGGTGGCGGCGACGGCGCGCAGGACGCGGAGATGACGGGCCTCGATCACCCTTCGAGTATAAGGCCAGCTTGGAGATGGTGCGCGATATTCGCTCGACACTTTGAGACAGGGTGTCGTACCGTGCGGACATGAAGCTTCTCTCGGTCAATCTGGGCCGACCGCAGCCGGTGGCGTACACGGACCAGCGGGACGGCGTGACGGGCATCGACAAGCGGCCGGCCGGCGGGCCGGTGCGGGTGACGGCGCCGGGTCCCAAGGGCGTGGGCGCGAGCGGGCTGGCCGGGGACGCGGTGTGCGACCTGCGGCATCACGGCGGGGACGACCAGGCGGTGTACGCCTACGCGCGCGAGGACCTGGACGACTGGGAGCGCGAGACCGGCAGATCGTTGGCCAACGGTTCTTTCGGGGAGAACCTGACGACGGACGGCCTGGACCTGTCCGGGGCGCTGATCGGCGAGCGCTGGCGGATCGGCGCCGAGGTGGTGCTGGAGGTGACCTCGGGCCGGATCCCGTGCCGCACGTTCCAGGGCCACTTGGGCGAGCGCGGCTGGGTCAAGAGATTCACGCAGAAGGGCGCAACGGGCGCCTACCTCCGGGTGATCGAACCGGGCGAGCTGCGGGCGGGTGACCCGATCGAGATCGTGCACCGGCCGGACCACGGGGTGACGGTCGCCATGCAGTTCCGCGCGGTCACCACCGAGCGGGAGCTGCTGCCGCGCCTGCTCGCGGCGGGCGAGGCGCTGCACGCGGAGACGCTGGCGAAGGCTCGCGAGTACGTGGCGGCGTACGGCCGCTGACGGGGCGTCCGCACGGGGCCGACAGGGCGTCCGGCGGTGCCGGCGGAAAAACTTCCCGGGTGTGCGCCGAAGTCCCCATGTACGGCAGGCACTGCTGTACTCGGGCCGCAAGCACGGGCCGTCGCCTTGGAGCAGCCTGAGCCGGGAATCCCCTCACAGACGGGAGCAGTCAATACCCTTGGGCCATGACAACGGCTCTGATTACGGGATCGACCGCGGGGATCGGTGCCGCGTTCGCGCGGCGGCTGGCGGCTGACGGGCACGACCTGGTCCTGGTGGCCCGGGACACCAGGCGGCTGCGCGAACAGGCGACCGAATTGCACGACCGGCACGGCATCGAGGTGGAGGTGCTGTCCGCCGATCTGTCCGAGGACAAGGGCATCGAGACGGTGGCCGACCGCCTCGGCGACCGGAAGAACCCGGTCGACCTGCTGGTCAACAACGCCGGCTTCGGTAACAAGGGCCGCTATCTCGAGGTGCCCATGGCCGACGAGCTGAGGATGCTCAAGGTGCACTGCGAGGCGGTGCTCCGGCTGACCTCGGCGGCGGCCGAGGCGATGCGCGAGCGCGGCCGTGGCGGGATCGTCAACGTCGCCTCCGTGGCCGCCTTCGTACCGCGGGGCACCTACGGCGCCTCCAAGGCGTGGGTCGTGCAGTTCACGCAGGGCGCGGCCAAGGACCTGGCCGGCAGCGGTGTCCGGCTGATGGCGCTGTGCCCCGGCTTCGTGCGCACCGAGTTCCACCAGCGGGCCGGGATGGGCACGGACAACATCCCGGGCTGGATGTGGCTGGACGCCGACAAGCTGGTCGCGGCGGCCCTGGCCGACCTGGCGCGCGGCAAGTCGCTGTCGATCCCCGACCCCCGCTACAAGGCGCTGATGGGCCTCGTGAAGGTCACCCCCCGCGGGCTGATGGGCGGCATCTCCTCCCGCACCGGACGCAAGTACGGGCCGCGGTAGCGGACGGGTGACGCTGCCGTCCCGGTGCGAAAATGAGGGTGGAGAACCGGGCCAGGGGGGCCGGGAGGCGGCGTCATGACCTTCGTACAGCTCATCGAGTGCAGGACGAGCCGGCTGGACGAGATGAACCGGCTCATGGACGACTGGGTCACGCAGACCAAGGGGAAGCGGACGGCGACGCACGCGCTGGTCGGCAAGGACCGCTCGGACGCGTCGCACATCGTCGAAGTGGTGGAGTTCCCGTCCTACGAAGAGGCGATGCGGAACTCGAGGCTCCCGGAGACCGACAAGATCTTCCAGGGGATGGTCGCCCTGTGCGACGAGACGCCGACGTTCACCGATCTGGACGTCGTACGGGACGAGCGGCTGGCCGAGGACACCGTACGGCGGTTCTTCGCGGCGCTTGAGACCCGTGGTCAACTGCCGCCGCTCAACGACCTGTTGGACGAGGACATCCACAGCCACGATCCGGTGAACCCGCAGGACACCATCGGGCTGGACAACGCCCTGATCGAGTACGGCATGTGGCGCGGTGCCTTCGACTTCGTCTTCACCGTCGAGGATGTGCTCGCACTGGGCGACCGGGCCTGTGCGCGCTGGACGTGGAACGCCACGCACAAGGGCGACTTCCTGGGCATCCCGGCCACCGGACGCCAGGTCGACATGACCGGGATGACGCTGTTCCGGTTCCGCGGCGACGGCAAGATCGCCGAGACCTGGTGGCAGCACGACCAGCTCGGACTGATGCAACAGCTGGGCGCGCTGGACGAGTTGGAGAAATAGACGAACAGGGCGAAGGCCCGGTACCCCGTGCGGGATACCGGGCCTTCGCGCCGAGCGGCAGAGCGTGGCTCAGTGGGCGTGGCCGTGGCCGTGGCCCGCGGCGGCCGGCTCTTCCTCTTCCTTCTTCTCGACGACCAGGGTCTCGGTCGTGAGCAGCAGGGAGGCGATGGAGGCGGCGTTCTCCAGGGCGGAGCGGGTCACCTTGACCGGGTCGATGACGCCGGCCTTGACCAGGTCGCCGTACTCGCCGGTGGCGGCGTTGTAGCCCTGCCCCTTCTCCAGGTCCTTGACCTTGGAGACGATGACGTAGCCCTCCTGGCCGGCGTTCTCGCCGATCCAGCGCAGCGGCTCGACGACCGCCTTGCGGACCACGGAGACACCGGTGGCCTCGTCGCCGGTCTTGTCGAGGTTGCCCTCGAGGACCTTGGAGGCGTGGACCAGCGCGGCGCCACCACCGGAGACGATGCCCTCCTCGACCGCGGCGCGGGTCGCGGAGATGGCGTCCTCCAGACGGTGCTTCTTCTCCTTCAGCTCCACCTCGGTGGCGGCGCCGACCTTGATCACGCACACGCCGCCGGCCAGCTTCGCGAGGCGCTCCTGGAGCTTCTCGCGGTCCCAGTCGGAGTCGGTGTTCTCGATCTCGGCCTTGATCTGCGCGACGCGGCCGTGCACGTCCTCGGACTTGCCGGCTCCGTCGACGAGGGTGGTGTCGTCCTTGGTGACCGTCACGCGGCGGGCGGAGCCCAGCACGTCCAGGCCGGCCTGGTCGAGCTTGAGGCCGACCTCCTCGGAGATGACCGTGGCGCCGGTGAGGATCGCCATGTCCTGCAGCATCGCCTTGCGGCGGTCGCCGAAGCCGGGGGCCTTCACCGCGACGGCGTTGAAGGTGCCGCGGATCTTGTTGACGACCAGGGTCGACAGGGCCTCGCCCTCGACGTCCTCGGCGATGATCAGCAGCGGCTTGGAGGAGCCGGCCTGGATGACCTTCTCCAGCAGCGGCAGCATGTCCTGGATGGAGGAGATCTTGCCCTGGTTGATGAGGATGTACGGGTCCTCCAGGACGGCCTCCATGCGCTCCTGGTCCGTCACGAAGTACGGCGACAGGTAGCCCTTGTCGAAGGCCATGCCCTCGGTGAAGTCCAGCTCCAGACCGAAGGTGTTGGACTCCTCGACGGTGATGACACCGTCCTTGCCCACCTTGTCCATCGCCTCGGCGATCAGCTCGCCGACCTGCTGGTCCTGGGCGGACAGCGCGGCGACGGCGGCGATGTCGGACTTCTCGTCGATCGGACGGGCCGTGGCGAGCAGCTCGTCGGAGACGGCCTTGACGGCGGCGTCGATGCCCTTCTTCAGGGCGGCCGGGGAGGCACCGGCGGCGACGTTCTTCAGACCCTCGCGGACCAGCGCCTGGGCGAGCACGGTGGCGGTGGTGGTGCCGTCACCCGCGATGTCGTTGGTCTTGGTCGCCACCTCCTTCACCAGCTGGGCACCAAGGTTCTCGTACGGGTCCTCGATCTCGACCTCGCGGGCGATCGTGACACCGTCGTTGGTGATGGTGGGGGCGCCGAACTTCTTGTCGATGACGACGTTGCGGCCCTTGGGGCCGATCGTCACCTTCACCGTGTCGGCCAGCTTGTTGACGCCGCGCTCGAGGGCGCGACGGGCGTCCTCGTCGAACTTCAGGATCTTCGCCATGACAGCGGGAGCCCTCTCGGAAATCTATGGGTGGAAAGACAACTGCGCCCCGGGCGCCCGGCTTCGTTATCGGTCGCGGGGGCCAGGGGCGCAGCTCAGGAGCAAAAGAGTCTGCTCGAGGTGATTACTTCTCGATGATCGCGAGCACGTCGCGAGCCGAGAGGACGAGGTACTCCTCGTTGTTGTACTTCACCTCGGTGCCGCCGTACTTGCTGTACAGGACGACGTCGCCGACCTTGACGTCGAGCGGAAGGCGCTCGCCGTTCTCGAACCGGCCCGGGCCCACAGCGAGGACGGCGCCCTCCTGGGGCTTCTCCTTCGCGGTGTCCGGGATGACCAGGCCAGAGGCCGTGGTCTGCTCGGCGTCCAGCGGCTGGACCACGATGCGGTCCTCAAGCGGCTTGATGGCAACCTTGGAGCTGGCGGTCGTCACGATCCGACCTCCCCCTTCGGAGATCTCACGGGGTTAACTGTCTGAGGTGGCGACCAGGTCGATCCGTCGTCGCGGGTGCCGGACCTGCCCGTCGCTTTTTTGGCACTCTCACTTGGGGAGTGCCAGAGCCGAGACTATGACCGCGATTAGCACTCGGTCAAGCGGAGTGCCAATGCCGTGCGGCGCGTCGGCGGAATCTCCTCCGCGCCGGGTTCCTGGTGGGCCGGTGTCGCCCCACCGTCCCGGGGGCTGGCGCCCCCAGACCCCGCTTCGGCCTGAACGGCCTCGTCCTCAAACGCCGGACGGGCTGTTTTTCGCCGGCCGGCGCCGGAAAAGTGCTCTACAGGTAGTCCTCCAGCCGCCCCACCGTCAGCCCCCGCTGCTGCACCCTCCGCAGCACCCCGGTCGTGCGCTCCCGCAAGGACACTCCCGTCGTCTCGTCCGGGCCGACCAGGATGATGTCGCCGGGGCGCAGGTGGTGTTTGCCGTGGATGTAGACGACGTCGGTCGGGGTCATCGCGGCGCGCCACAGGACGACGGCGGAGATGCCGCAGTCGGCCGCCGCGCGCAGGGTGGTGGTGTCGTACGAGGCGTACGGCGGGCGGAAGAGACGGGCGCGTACGCCGAGGCGGGATCTGAGCCTGCTCTGCTGGCCGCAGATCTCGGCACGCTGGGCGGCGTACGGCAGTCCGGCCAGCGCGCGATGGTCGAGGGTGTGGTTCTGGATGCCGGCGCCCAGCTGGTGCAGGCGGGCGAAGTGGCCGTAGCCGGGGCCCATGGCGCTGTCGGTGAGGAACATGCTGACCGGCAGCCGGAGTTCGCGGACCATGTCGACGAACCCGGGGTCCTTCTCGGCGCCGTCGTCGTAGGTGAGGAAGACGACCCGGTCGCGGGTGGGGATGTGGTCGACGACGCGGGGCAGGGCACGGCCGCCGGTCTGCGGGGCGAGGGCCAGGGCGCGGGCGGCGGGGCGCGGCGGGCGGGCGAGGGGCTCGGTCAGGCCCCAGCGGCGGTAGCTCTGGTCGGGGGCGGGGCCGTGCGGGCGTACGCCCTCGGCGGCCTTCTTGCCGAGGCGTTCGATGGGGTCGACGGACTGGGCGCAGCCGGCGAGGAGGAGGGCCGAGGCGAGGAGCGCGCTCAGGGACCGGTACGGGCGCCGCCCGCGGCCGGTCCTCGCGCGCTCCGCCCGCGGGCTCCCCCCCGGCCTCACAGGTAGTCCTCCAGGCGGGCCACGGCGTAGCCCTCGCGCGTGATCTTGTTCAGGAAGCGGCGCATGTCGTCGATCATCGTGCCGTTCCAGTCGGAGCGGCCGCGGAAGTGGGTGAGAACGATGTCGCCGCGGCGCATCTTCTGGTCGTCCTCGCGGTACTCCCAGTGGTCGACGAAGACCTCCTCGTTCCAGATCGGCGCGTACTTGATGCCACAGGACCTGGCGGCGCGCAGGGTGTCCTGGTTGTAGTTGCCGTAGGGCGGGCGGAAGACCGTCGGGCGCTTGCCGAACTGCTTCTCCATGATGTCCTGCATGTCGCAGATCTCGGTCTTCTGCTCCTCGTAGGACAGGCCCGGCAGGTAGGGGTGGTGCAGGGTGTGGTTGTCGAGGGTGTGCCCCTGGGACTGCATCTTGCGGAAGTACCCGTAGTCGTCCTCGATCAGGTAGTTGCTGAGGAAGGCGGTGTACGGGATCTTCAGGTCCTGCATCATCCGCAGGAACCTGGG